>JBBSDO010000023.1:0-18556 GCA_038241515.1 Elusimicrobiota bacterium
AAGGCTGTACACATTAGACCGAGCGACGGAAAACGCGGGCAACGAGGGGGAAGCGAATAAAAACGCTTTGGGCATCATCGCCGACCTAAAAAAATTGGAATCGCGACAGCAGCCTTTCGCCGACCTCGACATGTCGATTAAATTAACCGCGCTCTCGTCAGGCGTAAACGATGCAAAGTATGCCGAGCCGCTCAAACGACGTGTCAAAGCGATTCTCCGGGCGGCGGAGAAAGCGAATGTCGTGATTTGCATCGATATGGAAGAGTATGAATTTTGCAAGACGACCTTAGCCCTCTATAAGGACCTGATTGAGAAAGTGCTGCCGAAAGATAGCCAACGACTTAAAATTGTTCTGCAAGCCTCTCTCGTCGAGAGTGAGAAGATTGCACACGATCTCATTAAGACCTCGGAAATTCGGGCCACGCGGAAAATGGGTCCCGTTTGCGTTCGGCTCGTAAAAGGTGCCTACGTGGTAAAAGAGACAGACTTGGCGCAAAAGCTAGGAAAGGTGCCGCCGGTTTGGAATAACGAGGACGAATCGGTGTCTAAAGCCATGACCGATGGCGCCTTTGAACGGCTTGTGGATCTGCTCATGCCTTATCAGAACCGAAACCTGCGAACCGACTTTGCCACCCATAGCGTGCGTTCGATAGGTCGAGTGATGGCTGAGGCGGCGCTCGCGGGCTTGTTGCCGGAAAAAATCGAATTCCAGATGCTTTATGGAATGGATGCTTTTAGGGATCAACTGCTCGACATGGGTTATCGGCTTCGAGCCTACGTGCCCTACGGGCGAAACACGCTTAAGTATCAAAGTCGGCGTCTGGAGGAAAATACGTCACAACAGAGTATGTTTGCGAAGTCCATGCGAAGAAATCTTTCGGAAAAAGATATCCATACGATGATCCGATCACCTCAGGAAATAATCCCCGCCCACGTAGTCCGAAACCGGAAAATTCTGCCCTCAATGGCGCCAGCGATGAGTCCCAGAGGAAAGTCGGCCGAACGGGTGCAGTACCTCCTTCGACAGATAAGCTCAGAATGGGAACTCTTCCATGATCAACAGCGATCAACTCCCCCGGACGCAGAGAAGATGGCTCGAGACGTTTTCGACGAAGTTAGGGATCGCTCATCGCCAGGGGAACTGTTTTCGCTTTTTCCGATCTGGGACTCTGTTTGGTCTTGGTACGTTTCTCTGTGGGACGGCCGTCATTCTTTGCCTGCACATCCTATCCAAGAGATCCTACTCGACTTGCCTGTTCAGGTGGATGAGCTGATAAACACAACGTTGAGTGCACGTGATTTGGTCCTCGACATTCAGAAGGTGATACAAATCTTGAATGGAGAATTACGATTCAATAAGGCAAATCCGTTGATTATTTGGCGTCAATCGACACTGGCTGAAAATATGGATCTGGTACATCTCACCTACGACATCGTCGTTTCGCTAATCCAGAACCTGCACCAGGAACTCCGACCCGTTTGGGAAAGTTGGGAATGGAAATCTTCAAAAGGGGTATTCTGGCACCGGGTTACGGACCCGAAAAAAGAAAGCCCCTACCGCCTCACTCGCGAACATAATATACGGGCATTATCCGCCGCCGGCCTGGAGCGGTGGCCGAATGATTTGTCTAACTCACGTCAAAGCGGCCGGATTGGCCAGCTTCGATCTTCACGTTCTAGCTCGCCTTCGACTTTGGCGTGGCTGTGGGAATGGCTCTTTCCAGGAAAAATGCAGAATAATATTCTTGAATGGGGACCGAAAGAAACGCGGTTTTTGGGTTGGTTCGTACTGGGTCAGACGATCCTCTTACATCGCGCGGGATTGGCGGATATGCCGATTTTGCGCTTAGCCCTAGACATGGGCCTACTTTGGGGCCTTTTACATTTAGGTGGAAGTTACATTCAGGGTTTGGGCCAGTTACGCGGTCAAAGACGCATCCTTTTCGCCCGGGGATTGGAAGTTCTCAAGAGCTCTGTTGGAAAGGCACTGGGCGGCGCGATTTGGTCAGTGGCAGTATCGGGGATATTGCTCTTTCTATTCCGTGAGTCCTTGCTCCCGTCGGGTGTTGGTTACTACCTGGCATTCGTGTACCTTCTTTGCGTTCCTATGATCGCTGAGCGTCTCCACCGAAGGGAGAACTTAAAGTGGTGGATCGACGTTGTGAAGGAGCTGCACTTTATGGCGGAGGAATCCAAGGATCGACAATTGTGGGACATCATTCCTGAGGCTCGAAAACGTTTCCCACTCCTTGACAATAGAGAATATAACAGCCGCTTTTTTATCGTAACCGTCAACGGGGCTGCTGTTGCCTCTTCTGGCCTGATCAACGTCTCCAAAGGCGATGATATCGGTATTTTCTTCCCGGCAAAAGAAGCTGCTCTCCAAAGCGGGTCCGAATTACACGCATCGTTTTTTGGGATTATGCCTCCGGGACCGCTGACCGCAGCTTTAGGAGGCTTTATTATGGCCACTTTGCGCGCCATTACAGTGCACCCGCCTACCTGGGGAATAGCCAAGAATTCCCGAGTAAGCGAGGCTGGAAGAGCTCTCCGAGCGAAGTCTGCCTAAGGCCGGGGCCGAACGAACGACAAATGTCAAAACCTACCTCGAAATCAACGGTTTCCGACTTGGCCCGTTCTCATCGGTTCGTGCTATAATAACGCCTCGTGTCAGACTCGCCTCAAAGAAGAAACCCCTTAAGACTCATTGTCAGCAAGGAAACGCAGCTGCGTATTTTATGGCTCGTGGGGGGCGGCATTTTTATATGTATTCTGGGAACTTTGGTCCTCTCTGCTTGGATTGGGGATTGGCTTTGGACGGTCATCTTAATGCTGGCTCTGGGCTCTTTTATCTCACTTTGGGTTTCGCGCCGGATCGCCGGTCCCTTTTATCGTATAGAGCAGGATTTAGAGGCGCTTCTGGATGGGGCGACGACGGGTCGGGAGATTCGGCTGCGACCGGGCGATCCCTTGCATCATTTGGCTAGTCTATTGAACGAGCTCATCGAGCGCACCGGGAAAGGGGAACTATTGGCCCGTCCCCTAACGGCGAAGGGCATCGAGGAGAAATAGGAGAACCATGGAAACCGCGGTCGCAGTCGAAAATGACACCTTGTCTCGCACGATTTCGGTCCTTGTCGAAAACAAGTTCGGCGTCTTAGCGCGTATCGCGACTTTGTTCGCGGCGCGTGGATTTAATATTGATAGTTTAGCGGTGGGTGAGACGGAAGATCCCGCGGTCTCGCGCATGACAATAGTCGCTAGCGGCAGTGCGTCGGTTCTTGAACAGGTAGAAAAGCAGCTCAACAAGCTGATTGACGTTATTAAGGTAACGAATTTTGACGGAAGCTCGCATCTTGAGCGTGACCTGGCCCTCATAAAAGTAAAGGCCGAAAAAACCAACCGCAGCGAGATCTTCCAGATCGTGGATATTTTCCGCGCCAAAATTGTGGATGTCGCGACCGATTCTCTGATTGTGGAAATGACCGGCGATGAAGAAAAGATTGAGGCCCTGGAGACGCTCTTAAGGCCATTTGGCATCAAAGAAATGGTCCGTACGGGAATCATTGCAATGGCGAGAGGCTCGAAGAAAAAAGAGTGAAAAATACCTCTCCCTTTTTGGGAGAGGTCGGCCATTGGCCGGGTGAGGGTGCTTTAGCTAGTCATTCCTAAAGGCAGTGTCCCCCTCACCTACGTCCTCTCCTCCCAAAGGGGGCGAGGAAAAGTTCAGGAGAACCCATATGGCAAAAGTGTATTACGACAACGATGCGGATTTTAATCTTTTAAAAGGAAAGAAGATCGCCATGCTGGGCTATGGTTCGCAGGGGCATGCCCATGCGCTGAATCTTCGTGATTCCGGAGCCCAAGTGGTTATCGGAACACGCAAAGGCGGTAAAACGTGGGACCTGGCTGCGGGTCATGGCTGGGTTCCGCAAACGGTCGTCGACGCCGTTAAAGGGGCGGATTGGGTGATGATGCTACTCCCCGATACGGCGCAGGCGGAGGTATGGGAAAAAGAAGTCGCTCCCCACATCAAGAAAGGCGCGGTTTTAGGTTTTTCCCACGGATTCAACATTCATTTTAAGACGATTCTTCCGCCCTCGGAACTGGATGTAGTGATGGTCGCCCCCAAAGGGCCAGGGCACCTGGTTCGTCGGACATTTGAAGAAGGTGGAGGAACGCCCGGACTCGTCGCTGTTTTCCAAGACGCGAGCGGTATGGCTCAGCAGTTGGCTTTAGCCTACGCCCGCGGGATCGGCTGCACTCGGGCCGGAACTTTGGAAACGACCTTTAAGGAAGAAACGGAAACAGATCTTTTTGGCGAACAGGTTGTGCTATGCGGCGGATTGGTCGAGTTGATCAAAAATGGCTTTGAGACCTTGATCGAGGCCGGCTATCAGCCCGAATCGGCCTATTTTGAGTGTCTCCATGAAGTAAAGCTGATCGTCGATCTTATTTATGAAGGCGGGATCGATTGGATGAATCATTCCATCTCGGACACGGCCAAATACGGCGAGTTTAGCCGCGGCCCGCGAATCGTTACACCCAAGACCAAAGAGGAAATGAAAAAGATTCTAGGAGAAATTCAATCCGGCGCTTTTGCCAAAGAATGGATCGCTGAAGACAAGGCGGGACGGAAGAACTTTACCCGCATGAAAGAGAGTTACGCCACGCACCCAATCGAAAAAGTCGGAGCGACGCTGCGCGCCATGATGCCGTGGTTGAAAAAAAAGGGAATGGACCGACAAGCACCTACTCCCAAAAAGCCTGTTCCCGCGTAGCGCTTCGTAACACCAATGCGAATTTGTAAAGCCGGATGGCCGTTTGTTCTGGGGTGCTTCGTGACGGCTATTCTTTTATCGGCCTTAGCAAAGTCCGTTCATAGCGCCTTCATGGGCTTTCTCGCGGGAGTCGGATTTTTGGCCGCGGCGTTCTGCGCCTACTTCTTTCGTGACCCCAGCCGCATCGTCCCTCTAGGGGATCAGTTCATCGTCTCTCCGGCCGACGGGAAGGTCGTGGATATTTCGGAAGGCAATGACCCAGCTTGGGCCGAGCCGATTTGGGTGATGCGGATTTTTCTCTCGGTTTTTGAGCCGCATTTGCAGCGTTCACCTATTCAGGGCCAAGTGCGTAAGATCGTTTATACGACCGGCAAGTTCTTGGATGCGCGACATCCACAAGCCCATTTTGAGAACGAACAGAATCGCCTGGAGATCATCGCCTCCAATCCCAAGTTGCGCGGTCCGATCGTCGTGACGCAGATAGCGGGTCTGATCGCTCGGCGCATCGTGTGCTGGGTCAAAGAAGGCGGCTCCCTGCAAGCCGGTGAACAGTTTGGACTCATTCGGTTTGGATCGCAGGTGGACATTGTTTTGCCTCGAACAGTCGAGTTGAAAGTGAAAAAAGGAGATCATGTCGAAGCGGGATCGACGGTGATTGCGGAGGTATGAGAAACGGAACTTCAAACTGCAAACGGCACCGTGCAAACTGCAAATTGGAACAGCTGTGGTCCGTCCTTTTGAAGTTTGCAGCTCCGTGCCCCCAATGAGACGTGGCACCTATATATTCCCAACACTTCTCACTCTCTCCAACTTGGCGGCGGGTGTGGTTTCGATCATGTTTGCGGCCGAAGGCCGATTTACTTCTGCAGCCTGGGCGATCATCGCCGGGATCATTATGGATATGCTCGACGGTCGAGTCGCGCGCTGGACGGGAGCCACCAGCCAGTTTGGTCTCGAGCTCGACTCGCTGTGTGATCTCGTCAGCTTTGGAATCGCTCCAGGGATTCTCATGTACCAGGTGGCGCTCTCCGGGATTGGCCGACCGGGTTACGCGATCGTCATATTTTTGCCATCTGCGCGGCACTACGCTTGGCCCGATTCAACTTAAAAGCGCAGAGTGGCGAAGTGACGAAGTATTTTTTGGGATTGCCGGTTCCCGGAGCCGCAGGAATTTTGGCTTCCTTCGTTTTGAGTTATGAACTTTTTGGCGATACGGAGACAGCCGCTAAAACGATACCGGCCCTCATGCATAAAATGCCTGTGATTTATCGATTTATACCGGTGACGATGATGATCTTGTCCTTTCTAATGATTTCCCCGGTACGATATGGGAATTTTAAGCAGTTGAAACTTGGCAGCCCACAATCGCTGCGGCTTGTAACTCTCATGGCGGCGGGAGTCTTGCTTATTTTCATCTACCCGCAAAACATGATTTTTGTCTTATTTTCTCTCTACGTGCTTTCCGGCCTTATTGTGCTCGCCGTGCGGTTTTATTTCGCACAGCGAGCCAAAAGAATGGGCCGCCGTATGCGGCGCCGAAGCACGGATGTTCAGGATGATAAGGATAATCCTCTGACCATTATTGGGAGATGAAACTATGGACGCAAAACGCATCATTATTTTTGACACGACACTGCGAGACGGAGAACAAGCCCCCGGGTGCAGCTTAGGGATTGAACAAAAATTGCTGGTCGCTGAGCAGCTCTACCGCTTGGGGGTCGATGTGATCGAAGCCGGATTCCCGGTGTCTTCTTTGGGAGACCTGGAAGCCGTAAAGAACATTGCAAAGTCGGTGGGGCGCCAAGCCGATCCGCCGGAGATTTGCGGCTTAAGCCGCTGCGTGAAAGGCGATATCGAGGCCTGCGCCGAAGCCGTTAAACCCGCCAAACGCCCACGCATCCATGTGTTTTTAGCGACGTCCGACATCCATTTGGAGCACAAGCTCCACATGAGCCGGGAACAAGTGTTGGCGCGGGCTGTCGAGTCTGTTAAGCTCGCGCGAAAGTTCACGGACAGCGTGGAGTTTTCCGCCGAGGATTCGACACGCTCAGACGTGAACTTTTTGGTGCAGATCTTTGAGGCCGTTATTCAGGCTGGCGCGACGACGATCAATGTCCCGGATACGGTTGGATTTACCATTCCGTATGAATATGGCGAGCTCATTCGTACGTTGATTGACCGGATTCCGAATGTGGACAGAGCCGTGGTTTCAACCCATTGCCAGGACGACCTGGGATTATCCGTCGCCAACTCGTTGGCGGCTGTCCGAGCGGGAGCCCGGCAAGTCGAATGTACGATAAATGGATTAGGCGAGCGCGCGGGCAATACAAGCCTGGAAGAAGTGGTCATGGCCCTCAAGACGCGCAAGGATTTGTTTGATGTGACGAACCGCATCAATACAAAAGAAATTGCCAAAGCGAGCCGCTTGGTTTGTTCGTTAACGGGTGTTGTGGTGCCGCCGAACAAAGCGATTGTCGGCGCCAATGCATTCGCCCACTCCTCGGGAATTCACCAGGATGGTATCTTGAAGTTTCGCCAGACTTACGAGATCATGGATCCCGCAGACGTGGGAATTGAGGAGTCGACGTTGCTTTTGACGGCCCGCAGCGGTCGTCACGCGTTGGAAGACCGCTTGAAGCGCTTGGGTTATAAACTGACAAAACCGCAGCTCGATGAGATGTTTGTGCGCTTTAAAGCCTTGGCGGACAAGAAACGTTATGTGTTTGACGATGATTTGATCGCGCTCCAGGAAGAAGAAACCGCGCACTTGGGCGAGGAGTATACGCTCGAGTACTTGCACACCTCTAGCGGCACAGGGGTCGTTCCAACGGCCACAATCCGTATTAAGAAGCGAGGGGGAGAAGTCGTGCAGGAAGCCGCCTGCGGAGACGGTCCCGTCGACGCTGCCACGAAGGCGATCGATAAAGTGGCGGGTTTGAAACCCAAGCTCACGGACTACAGTCTGCGGGCAGTCACGAGCGGAAAGGACGCACAAGGGGAAGTATCTGTTCGCATCGAAGAAAGCGGGCTCACGATCCTGGGCCGCGGTGCGTCAACGGACATCGTTGAGGCAAGCGCCAAAGCCTATTTGAACGCCGTCAACAAGGTGGTTCGCGCCAAGCGCCAGCGGCTGAAAGCTGGTCTGTAAGTTCCCGTAAGGGCGTTCCCCCGCCAAAGACCGCGGGGGGGCGACGAAATGTCAGTGGAGGAGTTTATGGGCTACACAGCAATGCAAAAAATCCTGGCGGTGCACTCCGGCAAAAAGGCAGTGGAATCGGGAGAGTTCATCATGGCCAAGGTGGATTTGGCCATGGCCAACGACATCACGGCACCCATTTCGATCAAGGCGCTTGAACGGGCAGGGATTACGAAATTGTGGAACAAGGACCGTATCGCGATTGTTTTTTCGCACTTCGTGCCTGCTAAGGATATTCTGAGCGCGGCGCAAGCGGCGGTCGCTCGAGAGTTTGCGCTTAAATACGATCTGAGTCTCTTCTTTGACGAAGGACGTGGCGGGATCGAGCATTCGCTTCTCCCTGAACTCGGACTCGTGGTGCCGGGCGACGTCGTGATCGGCGCTGACTCCCATTCCTGCACCTATGGCGGCCTGGGACTCTTTTCGACGGGGGTGGGCAGCACGGATCTGGCTGCGGTCATGGCGACAGGGGAGTGCTGGCTGAAGGTTCCGGAGACGATGAAATTCAATTATCGTGGGAAGCCGGGACCTTGGGTCACGGGGAAGGACCTTATCCTTTTCACCATCGGGAAAATTGGAGTCGATGGCGCTCTCTATCGCAACATGGAGTTTATGGGACCGTCGCTAAAGTTCCTTTCTATGGAAGCGCGGCTCACAATGACGAACATGGTCATCGAAGCGGGTGGGAAGAGCGGCTTTATTGAAGCGGACGAAGTCACGGAAGCCTACTTGAAAGGCAGAGCGAAGCGGCCGTATGAGGTCTACAAGAGCGATCCCGACGCTCAGTACTGCGCAAGTTACGATTGGGATATTTCGGGGATGGAACCGCAAGTCGCCCAACCGAATCTTCCGGATAAAGTAGTAGGTCTTAGCGCGGTCGTGGGGGCCAAGGTGCATTCGGCCTTTCTCGGGTCCTGCACGAACGGTCGGATCGAGGATTTGCGCATTGCAGCTGAGCTCATGAAAGGCAAGAAAGTGGCGAAGGGATTGCGCTTTATGGTGATACCCGCGACACAAAACATCTACCGCCAAGCGCTCAAGGAAGGCTTGATCGATATTTTTATGGAAGCAGAGGCTGTCGTATCGGCGGCGACCTGCGGACCGTGCTTAGGAGGCCATATGGGCGTGCTGGGGCCTGACGAGGTCTGCATCTCGTCGAGCAACCGAAACTTCCCTGGCCGTATGGGGCATCGCGACTCCAAGGTGTACTTGGCCAATCCCGCGGTCGTGACGGCGAGCGCCCTTACCGGCTACATAACGCATCCGGATGATATTTTAGGGAAGGCCAAGGCGCCGGTAGCCGCTTAAACTGACAAGAGAGAGGTTGTTATGATCAACGGAACCGCCTATAAATTCGGAGATAACGTCGACACGGATCAGATCATCTCGGCGAAATACCTCGTTACGACGGACGCCGTTGAGCTGGGGAAGCACTGTATGGAGGTCGCCGACGCGGATTTCCCCACCAAAGCGAAAGCTGGGGATATTCTGGTGGCCGGACGCAATTTCGGCTGTGGTTCAAGCCGGGAGCATGCCCCCTTGGCTATCAAGGGGTTGGGTCTCAGTCTCGTGATTGCCGAGTCTTTTGCCCGAATCTTCTTTCGCAATTGTATTAATATCGGCATGCCGATCCTCGAATGTCCGGAAGCCGCCAAGGATGTTTCCGATGGCGATCAGATGGAAGTGAACTTGGATCAGGGCATGATCAAAAACGTGACGAAGGGGAAATCCTACAAAGCCCAGGCCTTCCCCGGGTTCATGCAACAAATCATCCAGGCAGGGGGTCTCATGCCTTACGTCAAGAAGCGCTTGGCCCAGTCCTCTTAATGTCAACCAAAGAGCTGCGCCGCTCTCCACGCGCGAAGTCCGATCTCGTCTTTGAGATTTTTGGCGAAGCCGATCATCTCGTATCAGGCGTGGGCCGTCTGCTCAATGTCTCCGAGGTAGGGGGGCTCTTAGAAAGCACGGTTCGCTTAGACTCCGGGCAACAGATCAGGGCCCACGTGCGGCTCGATAACCGGTCCATGATCCAGATGGACGCGCGCATCGTATGGCTCAAACCCAAGCGCCAAGTGATCGTCTATGGTATCGAGTTTCTAAAAATGGGCCGCGCCGACCTCGGCCGCCTTTCCGACTGGATCAAATCCCGCAAAAGCTGAGTCAACGAAGTTCTGCCGAACGCCCTTGCGTCGAACGCCTTCTAAAGAATTCTCGTATCTATCCAGCTATGGCGTTGGCGGCGGCTATTTTTTTGAGGTTGAGGAGGGAAAATACGACGAGGGCGCGTTCGGCGTCGAGCTCTTTGGCGCGGGTATTGTTCTCGAGCTGGTCCGACATCGTAAGCTCAATCTGACTGCCGGCTTTGGAATCCAGGAGTGCCGCTAAGCGGTTGAGGACGTCCATCGACGAAGCGTTGAGCGCCGCCGTGTTCTCGTCGAAAAGGTACTGCGTCAGGAGGGTGACGCGAATATGGCCCTTTTCGAGATACGTCACCTGGAGGGGATTAGCCGCCGAGTCCCCTTGGTAATTAAGCCCCTGCCGCTCCTTTTCTTTATCCCGGACCGATTTCACCATGTCTTGCCGGATCCGTGTCAGATAGGCTTCCGACTCCTTCGTGTTTTGTTTGCCCTGCACCGTGTTTTCGAAGCCTTCGTAGGGTTCGCTCAAACGGCCTTGATTGTAGAGTTTGGTATTTTGCCAATAAAATTTCTTGTTGTCGAGGCTGGAGGGATCATTTTCTTTTTGACTGGAAGAATCGGCGAGCGCCAGGTTCGAAAAACTAAAAGGAAAGAAGAGAAAAGCCAGTAAGGCGCGGGCTCGCAAGAACTACCCGTTCTGCGTGTTAGCGGCAGTCAGCTTGCGGAAATTGAGCAAAGAGAAAACGACAAGCGAACGCTCGGCGTCAATATCTTTAGCAGCGTTCGTATTGTCCAGTTCGTCCAGCAGCGTTAACTCCACATGGTTGCCCTCTTTAGCTTCAAGAAGATTCGCCAGGCGGTTCAAAACGTCCATCGCAGAACTCTTTAGCGACGCCGTATTTTCGTCAAATAAGTATTTGGCTTGCAGGGTGACTTTGATATAGCCTTTTTGCAAATACACCACATTCAGTGCGCTTTCGGGATTTGTACCCCCGCCGTAGTTCAGCATGGAACGTTCTTCGGCTCGCTTTTTTGCGTTCGTAACGATTTCCTGCCGGATCTGAATCAGATAGGCTTCGGCTTCTTTCGAGTTTTGTTTCCGTTGGATGGCTTTCTCAAAACTCTCGAAGGCTTCGCCCAGGCGGCCTAAGTTGTACAGCTGCGTTCCCTGCCAATAGTAATTGTTATCGTTTTGATCCGCCGAACCGGTTCCGGCACTCGACTCTTTATGTGCTTCGGCGGCCCAGGAGAAACGACAGGCGCCTGCGAGAACCAAGGCAAGAAGAAGGGGGGGGAATCGGCGGATCATTTCTCGGTGCCTCCCGAAGTGGCATTGGTCGTGATGGCCATAGCCGACCCGCGTTTTTCGGCAGGTGCGGGACTCGATAGAACGATCTGGCTTTCCGGAATATAGAGTTTGTCGCTGAAGTATTTCGCCAATGTTTTCTGCCGGCTGCGAGCGAGTTCAGTATCGTTTTCGTAGGGCTGAATGGCGAATGGCATATGGGCATCTTCGCGAATCACGTCGCACACTTTTTCGAGGAGCATCGGGGCTTCTTTGGTCAATTCCGATTTCTTTTCCTGAAAGAGACGCTTGCTGGAAAGTTCGATCACCGTTTTGGCTTGATCCTTAAAGACAATTGAGGAGAAGGAAATGGGTTCGCCCATATAGGTATGGTGGTAACCTTCCTTGTCGGTCGTGGCTAGCTGCGGGATATACACGGTGTCGATGGCGACGTGGTCTCGCACGCTGTCTTCGCCGTTCCAAATGATACTTGCGGGCGCGTTTCCGTGCCCGTCCTGCTTAAATACGGTCGCACCGCCTTGGTCGATGACGGCAAAAATCCAGTCTTTCGGGGGTTTATCGACGACGGGTTTCATGATTAAGAAAGGCGCTTTGGAAAGCTCCGCGAGCCAAGGATGGTAGAGTTGCTCTTCCTGAAAATCCATCATGGTTGAGAAATCTTTGCCTTCTTCGAAGTTCACTGGGTTATTAAGCACCGGCTGAAGGCGGTCTTCGGGGAAGTTTTGAATATCTTCCAAGTTGAAGGCAGCAGGAGGGTCAAACTTTCCAACCTGCAACTTCTGCAAGTTCTTTCCTGTAATTGTTTCAGTTCCGACATCCCCGTCTTTAGCCTGTTTAGGTGCCGAGATGTTTGGCGCCGAGGTGTGTTTCACATCACCTGCTGCACCGACGCTCGAAGGTGCCGCCTGTGCGCTTAACACGCCCAAAAGGGCAAGCGCCGTTCCCATCATCCCAGCAGTGGTTAGCCGGATGCCATCATTAAGGGAAGTCGTTCGTGAAGCTGCTTTTTTCATTTTCAATACCTTTTTAAGACGACAGGGAGAAGTTAAAGGTGATTATTCCCCACTCGCCTTTGCCCTCGTCTGCAGCACTTAAGGGGGCAAACTGCCACTTCTTCAAAGCGTCAATGCCGAGTTGATCGAGTTGCGGGTATCCCGTCGTCTTGGTCACGCGAATATTGGTTCTCACGGTTCCTTCAGGGGTCACCGTAAAGTAAAGCCTTACGGATCCGATAATTCCCTGTTCTTCGGCCCAGGCTGGATACTGAGGAATCACCTTATGGACGATGCCTCGGTTATTCAAAGGTCCGGTGAGCTCAAAGCCGCTTCCCTTCTTGGTCTTAGCACCGGCCCCCGATGCACCGCTGACGGAGGAGAGTTCTTTGTCTAAATCAGAAGCTGAACCGGGAATACCGCCAGTCCCCGAACCTCCACCATAGCCGCGGCCCGAGCCCGTTCCGAATCCACCGTTACCGAAACCGCCTGTCCCGGCGCGTTGTTTGAGCGAAGAACCGCTGGCTGCTCCGGTGGGGGCATTGCCTGTTCCTCCCGTTCCGGAGAGTTCAATCGTTGAAGGAGCTCCGGCGCCAATTGAATTCATGGCCGCAGACCCCGAGCCCGTCGGCATAATACCGGCGTGATGGCCTTTGGCTTCGTTCAAGCTCGGAGCACTGTATCCCAGAGCATCCTTCGCCGAACCTCGCCCGACGGCTACGGGAATCACGGATTGCGCGGAAGCCAGCTGATCCTCGCCGCCCACTGCAAATGGGAGCTCCTTGGTTCGAATTCCGACGAAGGCCTTGGTTTTGAGCGTGGGTCCCCCAATGGGAACGGTCGGAAGATTGTGATTCGGAGAATTGATCGGATTGGGCGCATTCGCCATGGCCAAGTCTTCCGCTTCGCTCTTGGGTTGAAATTGAGTAGCAATCGGCCGAGGCATATTCCTTTCCTGAAGGGCCGGACGCATCGGAGCCGCCACCCGAGGCACGACAGGTTCAGGCGAGACGTGAGCAATTTCCTCAGGCGCTGGCTTTATCAACATATTCTTTAGCGTGTCCATGAGTCCCATATGCTTCTCCGGGGCCGGCGCGCTGCCGCCTCCTGGGTTGACCGATTGATCCACCACCGTCACTTCGACGAGCGGGATCTGGGTCTGGTGGATATCGCTTGAGAGTAGCGTAGGATTCCAAAGTAGTAGAAGCGCGTGCAAGCCGACCGCCAAGCCGAGACACATAGCTTCGCGACTGTGGGTGGATTCAAGAGCCGAGTTAGTTTCGATCATATAGGTAGTTACTTCACTTTCTCCTGATCTTGCTGAGTGGCGATGGCGACGCGCTGGGCGCCCCACTTTTTCGCCGTTTCCATCACCTGCTCCACCTGACCGTATTGAACGTCCTTGTCAGCGCGGATGATGACGAGAAAATCTTTTTTGTCTTTCAATTCTTTTTGCAGCGCAGGCCCCAGAGTATTTAAATTGACAGTTTGTTCATTAAGGGCCAAATCGCCCTTGGTGGATAGGCTGATACTGATATTCTTCTCTTTGCTCTCGGCGGTTAGAGCCTTGGGCAGTTTGACTTCAAAGCCTGGCAAATTCAAAATCGGAGAAGTCGCCAGAAGAATAATCAGGAGCACAAGCGACACATCGATCACTGGGATGATGTTCACCCCTGAGAGGGATTTAAACTCTTCAGTCTGTGGTTTAAATTTCACGCAGCTCCTCCTTGACCCTACTTCTTGGCTGCCGGCTGTGCACTCGCTGATTTATCGTCGATCGCCAAGAGGGGCGCGCCCGCTTTATGCAAAAGGGCAATCTTATCGGCACCCTGTTGTTTCACCAAATCCAACACCTGAACAAAGCGGCCGTGCGGCACATGGGGATCGGCCGTAAAGAGAATCGTTTTGTCTTCTCGGTTGCCTAACGCCTTTGCCAAACGGGTCGCCAGATCGAGATCGTCTGTCACCTTAACGGAGTTTAGTACCACGCCATTCGGGTTGAGCAAAAGAATCAAAGGCGGTTCTTTGGGCTGCTGGGCCAGCGACTTAATAGCTGCCGCCTTGCTGTTTTGCACCTTGATCATCGACTGCATGATCATGGGCGACAGCACCATCAGGATGATCAAAAGAACGAGCGAAAGGTCAGCTAACGGAATGACATTGACTTCCGAGAGCGCTTCGCCGTCAGCTTGCTGCGGGCCCGAAGCCATTATTTATTCCCCTTCTCCGTACCGGTGTAGACCAGGATAGCGACTTCCTGAGTCAATAAGTCATACTGCTGCACTGTCGTGCGCACTTTGGAGGTGAAGAAGTTATAAAGCACTGACGCGCTGACCGCGACCGTGATACCGGCTGCAGTTGCGATCAAAGCTTCAGCAATACCGGCCGCAACGATGGTCGGTCCGCCTGAGCCTGAGAGGGCCAAATCGCGGAATGCTCGAATAACCCCGAGAACCGTTCCTAAAAGACCTAAGAGAGGACCGATAAAGGCAAGAGTTCCAAAGAGTGCCAAGTTCTTATTGAGCAATCCCTGAAGCTTCATGCGATAGAGGGCAAAAATGCTCTCCATTTCTTCCCGCGGAAAACTAGCGGCATTTAAGGCTACTTCGAGAGCATGCGTAATGAACCCCTGATTGCGGGAACAAAGCGCAATGGCTTCCTTAATCTGGCCATTTCGAATCGCTTGTTTCACACGCTCAGCGACGTCGGCATTGAGTCGGCCGATTTTCATCATGGCCCATAGGCGCTCGAAAAAGAACGCGAGTACGAGGATGGAGCAGACGAGCATCACCCACATGACCCAGCCACCTTTATTTAAAAGCTCGATAAAAGACATATTGTCCATTGCTTATTGACCTCCTTTGAGTTCTTTCAATTTTTGCTGAGCCAGAGAAACGATCTGCTGGTTTTTACTGGATGAGGCAATGTCGTTGTAAATCGATGCGAGTCCTTCCGTCGAACCCTTCGCCTCGATCAATTTGGCCAACTGCAGAAGACCGGCGATGCGGAATTCGCTGTCGCGCGGGCCCATCGACAACAGACGTCGATAGGCTTGCATGGCTTCGGCTTCCCTGTGCAGGTTTTCATAGGCCTGACCAATCTGATACTCGGCCTCGGTCTTTTCGACGGTTCCGGATGGGACCGCTTCGAAATCTTTGATGGCTTGTGCGAAATTACCCTTTGAGGCGTGAATCGTGCCAATCTGCAGTCGAACAAAGGTCGCCTTTGGGTCGCTCGGGAAAAGTTGAAGATAATTTTGATACGACTTTACCGCCTCATCTAAGCGGAACGCCTTTTTATAACAGAGGGCGACATTCAATGCGGCATCTTTCGCCAAGGGGTTTTGGGGGAATCTTTTTAAGAACTCATCAAAACCGAGCGCCGCCTTTTCGTAATCCTTTTTATTGAAGAAGCTCACGCCTACTTGGAACATCGCTTGGGCCACCATTTTGTCCTGGGGATAGTTGATGAAGAAGCTCTTATAGGCGGAAGCCGCCGCATCCATATTTTGAAGGAAGAAATAGCACTCGGCGTTATAGAAATAGGCCTGAGGGGCGTACTCGTCGTTGGGATAGGATAAGACGATGCGCTGGAAATATTTCTGCGCGGCCGAATAGTCCTTTTTGTTGAAAAGCGCCGCCCCGCGCTCCCAAAGAATTTGAGAGGCCTGTTGGCTTCCAGGAGCGCATCGCAAAAGCTCACTCAACTCGGTCGAATGGAGGTTCCCTTGGCCTTGACTCTGATAAGCGCCGAGAAGCATTTCGCAGGCGCCTTTGACCCGTTCATCGGCGGGGTATACATTCTTGAAAGCGCTAAGTTGTTGGAAAGCTCCGCGGAGGTCACCCTTGTTGTAGTAGCACTGAATAATCTGGTACTGGGCCTCTTGCGCTTCGGGCGTATTCGGGTAGTTAGCGGCCAGTGATTGATAGGCGGCGATTGCCTGATCAAAATGTCCTAAACCAAACTGAGTGCGGCCCGTTTGAAGATAGGACTGAGAGCGGAAGGGGGAGAACCGATAACCGTCGATGACTTGTTTCCAACGGGCCAAAGACTCGGAATAATATCGTTGATTATAAAGAGCCAAGCCTGAATCGTAAAGGGCTTCGGCCACTCGGACCGTATTGGTCGAATCGTGAATGAATCCGTCGATCTGAGTCAACGCGCTATCGTAGTTTTTCTGGTTAAAGAGAATCTTCCCGAGTTGGAGCTTTGCGTCTGCAGCCACCGCGGTGTTGCCGATTTCAGTCGCCCGTTGAACCGCTTGTTGTTCGAAAACCTTCGCTTGGTCAAAACGTTCGGAACCTTGCTGAGCGAGACTGGCGGCTAGACCTTCGAGCGCGTAGGGAATGAGGGCATTGTCAGGAGCCAATTCCACAAATCGCTTGTATGTCTCTTCGGCATGTTTAAAATCTCCAATCGAATAGTACCCTTCGCCAATCCAGAACAAAGTATTTTTGCGCCACGAATCCGATTTGGTTTCTTCTTGGCGCTGTAAACCTTCGTTCATGTGATTTAAGGCGCTGACGATGCGGGTGGACTCGTTGGCGCGGTGTAAGCTGAGAGTCATTAAATAGACGCCTTTTCCCGCCGCGGGACTTTGGGGGAACAAATCGACGAGGGTTTGGTAGGAGTCAATCGCCTTGTCCATATTGTTCAATTGATCGTAGGCGACGCCTTGAAGCAACAGGGCATAACCGGTTAAAGGGTTTTTGGCATACTTGTGAAAAAACTTATCAGTTAGCTTGACGACTTCGTGATAACTTCCCAAAGCCATGTAGGCCCAGATGACCCGGAATTGAGCTTCGGGGGCGAGTTGTTCCTGTGGAATCGATTTAGGGGCCGGAGCCACGCCGTGGCTACCTGAGGTGTATTTTCCTTCGTCTCGGATGGTTCGGTTCCAGTCTCGTTCGTAAACAGGAATGGTCGCTAAAAGGTAAAGCCAATCGGTTCGAAGGGGATGCGAATTGTATTCTTTAAGTAAGTTTTGAAGGGTCAGCTCACACCTTGTGTAATTCTTCTTCTGGAAATCGATGCAAGCCAAACGGTAGAGTGCCAATATCCGAAGATTGACTGGGGCATCGCGCCGGCTGACGGGGCCAAAAAAGGTCATTGCCAAATCGTAGTCGTGAGTCTGATAGATGGTCTCACCGATCAAGATGCGAGCCCTGTCGACCCAGGCCCCTTTTTTCGCTTTGGCAAGCAGATTCTGATAGGCCGAGACAGCCTTCGCGATATCTTTCATTTGGCAGAAACAGGCGATTGAATAATATAAGGAAGGAATATGATCCCCGTGCCGCTGAAAGTGGGAGGCGGCGTCGAGGTAGGTGCCTTTTTCGAAAGAAATTAGTCCTGCCAGAAGATCGACCTTCAGGAGATTTCCGTATACAGGATTTACCGTCAAAATATTTTTATACGCTTCTTCGGATCGATCCACTTTTCCTTTGGCCAGGTAGGCACGAGCGATGGTATACCAGGATTCGGCGGAAAGATATTTGTTGGAGGAATTCGCAACTTCCCGCGCGAGCCTCAGAGCTTCTTCGTCGTCGCCCTTTAGAAGATAACTTTGGGCCAGTCGTATTCGAGCGGCATCGGCCATGTATCCATATTTCTTACCTTTGCTGACAACGATGGAAAAATTTCGTGCGGCGTCATCGTACCGTTTCTGATCGTAGAGTATTTCGCCCGTCGTGTAAGCTGTGCCTAAGGCGCGGAATTCGTTGTCAAATTGTTCGGAGATGGGTTTGAAGATATCCAGAAGCGCATCTTCATGCCCAGGTCGGACATCTACCATGTGGGTGAATGTCCGTTTCTCCTCTGCCAAAAGACCCATATTTGCGAGGGAGAGGACTATTAGACCTACGCCCGCGACGCGCAGTACGCGGTTGTTTTCAAGAATTGTTAAGGTTGATTTCATCTTTAGTTGATTTTTGGCGGTGATCCGAAAGTGGTTTCTGATCCCTTGCCGTTTTGACAATCGCCAGTTTAACAGAGGCGACTTAACGGGTCAAGGGGAAATTATGCCATTTCTTCATACGTTCTGCATGATTTCCCAAAGACCCCACCCCGTTTCCAAACGACTTACGGGTAATAATCTACTCTTTGAACGTTACGGGAGTGTTTCTACATTGTTACATTTTCGTAAA
>JBBSDO010000024.1:0-18212 GCA_038241515.1 Elusimicrobiota bacterium
GTCCCGTTCGAGATCCCCGAGGAACATAAAAATTATGGCTTGCTCCTGCAAGCCATCCTTCTTCTGTGCGGTCAGACGCAAGACAGTCTTCACATGGTAGAGGGCGGCTTGACGATAGGCGTCGTCTCCTGCTCCCTCAACAGCTCTCATCAAATTATTAATCGATAAAAAGTCATTCGCGACATCGACAAGCGCCAGGCCCCTAGCCTTCAACTCAAGGACACTCAGGTCGACAGACTCGATCCCTACGGCGCGCAACTTCTCGACCATCGCCAAATAACCCACGACCTCGCCGCGCAGGCGCGATGCCGCATAGAACCGAAATAAATCCGCAATTCTTGGGTTTTGGGAAAAAAAGTTGGGGGTCACTAGATACCCCGCGTCTACTTCGTAAGGTTTCATTGCCTCAACGATCAAGAGCCGAAGCATTTCAAAGGAACGCGGGGAATAAGGCCGATCGAACTTGTCGGCGATGGTATAAGCTTCCTTCGTAATTATCGATTGAATGACCCGATCAGTGGTTCGGCGGTCCGTATCGGTCAGCAAATCCCGAAACTCGAGTAGCGGCTGGAGGATCGAGGGGTTCTCTAAAAGCTTAAAGGACCCTTTGAAAATTAAATGGTCCGTGTCCCAGGTCACTCCCATTGCCCCGCCGATGTGGTCGTCTTCAAACGTATGCCCCTTCATCTCGCGGACGTATCCGGCTACCTTCTGAGCCGTGGGGTCTGACGAGCGGATCAATTCCTGTGCCTCGGCCTCTAAATAGCGGGCCATGTTTCGGGCGCGGTAGTCGACCTCTGGATCACCGGGATTCCAGAGACCATAGGTCGCAAGTCCCAAGAGAATTCCAATGCCGGCTGCCGAGAGCAAAGTTTTTCGTCCCGAACGCTTTCGCGTCAACTTCAACCAAAAGAAGCCGGTACCCAGGCCAAGCGCTAAGCCTACTCCGGCAAATACGGCCATTTCGGTGGTCGCGGTCCAGTGCGGCCAGAAAAAGGGACGTAGGGGAGTCAATAGTTTAGCCGTTGAGTTCTCTGGCGTGGTTTGGGCAGTGGCATGAACAGCAAGTACAGCCGCCGCGATCCATCCCGCCACCTGGATGCTGGGGTGGCGGTGAAAAGGACTAACAAGATCGAAAATAGCTGAATTAACGAGGGCTTCTTGCTTGAAATCCACACACCGAGAGGTCGAATTTCCTCTCCCTCGCTGATGGGGTGCTGCCACGCCAAGCTGTGAAACCAGGCAAACAACGAGGGAACAGGAAAGGAATTGACGTAGACGCAAAGGCGCTGGACTCATACAATTTGAGACTACACGATTCTCTCGGAATAGTATATAAGCCAAAAGACCAAGACTCGCCGGACGAATGGTCTGGAACCTGCTAGGTCCGCCGAGGGAAAGCCACTTCCGGTGACAGTGACCGGGGGTCCGCGCTTCTCAATTTGCCGTTTGAAGTCCAAGAAACACTACCGCGCGGCAGTGTTTCAGAGAAAAATAGCCGTTTTATTCACCTGTTACGCAATAAAACCATCAAATCGAGCTTGCCGCCAGGCCGAAATTCAATGATCCGGCGTGAAAGAGACCGAAAAAGCGCGTAAGCCTTTTACGGCATTTCCCCTGGGATAGGGGTCAGGCACTTTGTGAGGCACTTTGTGATGCACAGAAGAAAAGTCGCGGACTGGTCGCGGATTGTATGGAGCAGATTAGGATTGATCCGAAGCGTTGAAACGATGGGCTCCCAAACAACCTCTTTGTAACTGCAAAACAGTAGTTGCATGGACAAAGGTGGAAGGGGCGTCCATTCAGCTTGATAATAAACTTAACGAATTTCATCTCGCCAGAAAAGAATTGCAGGGTGAAGGGTATCTCCTGTTTTATTTTTGCCCATCTTGCGGAAAGTTGTTGACGCGGTCCAAGAGAGACGGTTTATTCTTTAAGCCGTCAAAGAAACAGATTGCGCAATTTAAGCGAAAGCTAAATGGGGTTACCACAATTCGCCAAGTAAAAGAAGTTTTAGGTGAGCCGGATCACACTGATGGCCCTATAGTGCATGACAAAGGACAGAAGAAGATTTATGGATTTAAGGATGTGAAAGCCACTTTGGTCTATCGGCGCTTCTCGAATAAAATGGATGTTTCCGTCCAAGAAGACGAAAATAGTCATGGAAGCATTACTTATTGGCCAAAACAAAATCTCCGAAGCAGCTTTTAACCAGATCAAAGAATGCCAGTAAGATGTCTCCCGCGACATGCAGCTATATGGGGATTCTCTGTTTCGGCGGACAGCAGCCAGTTGCGAATCTCGTCCAATAACGGGAGGATTTCGACTCCCCTGTCGGCGGTTCGGCTGAGCTCACCGTCGAAGCCTCGCTCAGTCCGAGCTTGCGAGACGAAGCTTCCTAAGCGAACCTGATACCATGCCCTGGCCGTAAAATAGGTACCAAAATAGGTACCAGGTACCCGTTTTCTAAAAAGAGGACGATAAGGACTACTCCGTGGAACTGAACGGCTGGTTGGAAAGGGGCGATGATCTCCTAGCCGATCTGCTTCAAACGATGGGGAAAGTATTGGACTACGACTTTGATAAAGTCAAAATCAAACGCGGTTTCTATGTTCCTAAGGGCATGGGGATGAGCAAAAAGATCAATTTATGATCCGGAAGGGTCTGGCAGCCCTTTTGCATCAAACAACCGTGCTTCCGGTTAAGATCATCGAACAACCCACTCAGCGAGGTTGAATTAATGTCTCAAGAAAGTTTCATATTCGGTGCAATCGTGGCATGGGCGATGCACGAAAATAACTGTAAATCTCTCGAGGAGTTCAATGGCTCAGCGATCACAAAGCTGCCGAAACAGCAGGATTCGCCTGAACTAACACCCGCTATGTTCACGGTGCCGAAATATGGAGAAGTCGGTGTCCCCCGATATCGGCAACAAGTTATTCATTTCGGCGCGTCCTATAACGGTTTGCCTTGGGAGTGGCCAGCCTTCCTTGAAAAGTTTGAGACACTTCTCAAGTCGATGGCCTGGACAGAGGCTCACCTATTTCTAGACGACGAGCTATTGGGAGAATATCAATATCAGTGGAAATCAGAGCAGCCGTATGATCCGAACAATTTTGTAGGAGTTACTAAATGGGAGTTTAAGGGCGGCCCTCGAACATTCGAGCCGTATTTCAAGAGATGAACAGGAATCTCGGAGTGGCTAAAAAGGGCCTCCTGCTTGCAAGCGTTTTATTGGCTTTCGCGACGGGGCCGTTGCAGGGGGGCGAGCCTAAAAACGCAGATGGTGATTGGTGGATTCGAGCTTCTAGTGCTCAGCGTACGGGGTGGTTAAACGGCTTTGCGGACTGCTGGGCATACGACAAGGACCGTGCCGATGATGTAAAAGGCGCGCCGTTTTCCATCCTGACTGAGAAGATAAATAATTTTTACCGATCGAATCCAACTCAACTACGTCGCTCTTTACCTAAAACGTTTGTCGAACAGGCCAAACGGATTAACGTGCCGGAAGCGCCTGGCGGCGAACACTACACACAACCTCACGGCTATTACACAGGCGATTACTTCCGACAATTGCTCGAGCCCGTTGCTCGGGAGGCTTTTATCGGAGGTTATTTGGCTTGCTACGCCACCATGGAACATCCGAAAGCTAGCTTTACCAAACCAACAAGCTGGTATACCAATGAGGTATCAACATGGCTTGGTCTTCAGGAGAGCGATGAGAGTGTCATCGATGATAAGCGGGCCGATGTCCCGATTGCGGATGCGCTTCGGAAATTCAAGGATCAATAACGTGGAAACGTTCACATGCATTTGTTAAATAGGTACCAGGTACCATTTTCTCGCGACGGAGTCCTGGCAGACGCCTACCGGGATCAGGAGGGCCGCATCGCCTATCGTTTTGATGAAAGTCTTCCTGTCGATGCAAGTGCTGGGAGCGCCGCCGGATGAAGATATTCACAATCGGCTTTACGAAGAAGACGGCAGAAATATTTTTTGAGCGGTTGAAAAATGTTGGGGTGAAACGCCTTATTGATATCCGCCTAAATAACGTTTCCCAGCTTGCGGGTTTTGCCAAACGTGACGACCTGCACTATTTCGCCAAAGCCATCTGTCATATCGATTACGAGCACATGCTTGATCTGGCTCCCACCCAGGATATCCTGGACACCTACAAAAAGCATGGGGGGGATTGGGCTTTATATGAGCAGGGTTTTCTGGAACTGATAAAAGCGCGAAAGATTGAAGAAATCGTCGCGCGCGAGAAGCTTGATGGCGCCTGCCTGGTCTGTAGCGAGGAAAAGCCGAATCATTGCCATCGCCGCCTAGTCGCCGAATACTTAAAAGAAAGATGGAACAACGTTGAGATAGACCATATTCTATGAATCGAGATCGAAAGGAGGCACCTACAAAAACGTCGTTCTGCGGAACGTCGATTCAGGAGCGCCGTTAGAGAGACGGCAGGCCACTCACGGCATCTCAGGGGCGAAGCTAATCGCGGGGAATGGATTGGGGGGCAAAGAGACGGCCGCAAAGTCGTAGTAGATGACGACTGCTTGGGACAATTGATACATGCCCGTGTCGTAATGATAGTCAACGAGTGTCGTAGGATGGGGTTCGCGCTCTCCCATTCCCGTGCCTGCTAGCTGGTCACGAACTGCTGGAGCGGAGACCCGATCCGCCAAAGCGCCGTTGATGCTGGCTCCCATCGTACTCTTCGCTCTTGCACATTGCGCTGGATAGGGGTGAGTCCAGTTGCTCCGAAAAGTGGGGTGCTCGTCGTTATAGCGGTCGAGCTCCTTCTGGCTCCAGAAATAGGCGGCTCCGATCACACCGCAGTTAACGGATAGATCCTTTTGGGTGCGATCGCCGGACCACTTCGCGTAGGACTTTGGTTTGTCCGTGAAAAAGAACCGGCGCGCCTCTCCGTCGCTGACTTGCCACCCTCGAATGGTTACCGTGGTGTAGGGATCAAGCAGCCATTTCTCACCCTCGGCGATTCCGCTGGGTTTGCCGGTGATCGAATTTAGACCGTCGACCGTCAAGTTAACGGCGACGCGAATCGGCAGAGGATTGTAGAGCCTCACAGAAAAGCGCTCCTCTCGGTTCGCCGCAACGAAAGGCCGGCCCTTGCGCCAGGATTCGGACTTGAGCCCTTCCGAGTCGCTTAGCACTTCAACTCGAAAGGATTAGGGGGAACGACGGACTTCGTAATGCCTCCCGCGCTCGGACCCATCCTCCAGCTGGACTATGGCAATCCGGTCTCGGACGGGAAATGTTTGATAGGCACCGAATAGGTTCGAAAGCGGTAGAAACGTAAGCGTCAGCAGCGAAGCGATGGATCTCATTGGGCGGCTCCCTTTACTTGTTTTTTACTCCGCCCGTTTGACACCGTTCCATTGAGAAAGTTCCAGTGAGGGAGAAATGTTTAAAGAAATCTTTTCTGCGCGTAGGTGCTGTAGCGGAAAAAAAGCTCCTCTCTGGCTTTTATGGGTCTTAGCGCGCGCAGGTACACTGTTTTTCCTTCGACGACTTTTTCGAGGTTGGGCTTTGAGGAATGATTGGCCATCGCCCCATTTCCCAGCGGAATTAGTAGGTAATCCCCAACGCGAAATTTATAGGCGTCCGCATAACGGGTATTCCGATCGACCGCGGAGCCTCTTCGGATAAGAACTCCTTGCACGAGGATCTTCTCACCGCGAGGCATTGCTTTTTTGGCGAACAAGCCGCGACCGGCCGCATGCAACGTCGATTTCCTGACGTGCAAACGAGGATCAGAATCATTAATCGCTTTTGGGATCTCGTTTCTCACGGTCTGAGGCCTCCGGGCTTTGCATCCTTAATGCGTACCAAACCACCAAGTCCACCAGATTAGAAAGCACTGGACCGGCAGCCTGATGGCCAGATAAATCGGCCCGGCTCCTTGCCCGGCAAGATCAATCCGTTGCACCGCTGCATAAATGTTGGCGGGGAAGACCGACACGAGTAGAGCAATCACGCACCAAGCGGTAAAACGGCTGAAGGGCGGCAGGAGAAGCCCAACCACGGCGGCAAGTTCCATGAGGCCTGTGAAATAAACAAGGCCCGCCCGCATTGGAACCCAGCTCGGAAGCATACGAGTCATGGGTTCTGTAGCCCAGAAGTGAGCGCTCCCCGTGAAAATCAGCAAGAAAGCCAAGCTGGCGCGACCTCGCCAGAAGAAATCTGTGTGCCATAGGTCAGCCCGGCCCAGGCCGCTTAAGAGAAGAAAAGGAGTTAAGAGAATCGCGAGGAGGATTAAAATCAGTTTCATGAGATATCGCGAGCGACTTTATGAGCTGAATCATATCAGACGGGATCTGCGCGAGGCTGCGGCTTGAGACCCTAAGAATCTAATTTTCAGACGTTCTACTAACCGCGCGTCTTTTGACTCGCTATGGGTCTCAGAGGTTGATAATTCAAAGATCTCACGCGAATCTTGGCTCGCTTTAGGTTGGCGGACGCCAGAGTTTAGGAAAGATGTAGATGAGCCAAAAACCGGCAGCCAAAACCCAAGTCCCCGAAGCGGAATGAATCCACATTTTGTAGTGCCAGGCGTCGATATCGGCGACGTAGCGCATCGCGGCCGCCAGCAAAACAGTCACGCCAACCACTTTCAGAGGAATGAGGGATCCATTCAGCAGCTGTGCTTCGGCGCCATGGCTGAGGACCACCATGAGGCCAAATGAAAAAATCATCAAGCTGAAGCCGGCAATGAAGAGCACATGCAAGCCGGCGATGCGATAGTCTGGCCAGAAGAACACCGTCAGGAGTCCCAACGGCACCATCCAGCAAGCGACCCAGAAGAAAAAGGAAAAACCGGTCTTTTTTCGGAGTGGTCGATAGATGCGCGCAAAGAGGCAAAGTTCCGCCAGCGCGACAAAGGCCCGTAATCCGGCCGACCAGGATGCGTGATGCGGCTCGATAAAAAAACTGGCGCCGATGACCAATCCGACCAAACCGTGGAGAGACACCGCCATCGGACCTATTCCTCGCAACGGAGAGACATTCGGATCGCAACTGGGGTCTCCGGCATATCCCATCAGAAATGGCGCGAGGTATCCCGCAATTCCCAGAACCAGACACAAAAGGAATCCGATCTGCAGCATCTGCCTGCCGATCTCCATCCAAGCTGCATTGTTTACGCCCATCCCGCTCGCGATCATGAGTACGGATCCCAGAAAGGCATGAGTCAGCCCGAAACCAATTAAAATAAAGGAGCCGGGAGGGCTCTTG
This sequence comes from Elusimicrobiota bacterium, assembly GCA_038241515.1. GTDB lineage: Bacteria > Elusimicrobiota > Elusimicrobia > 2-01-FULL-59-12 > 2-01-FULL-59-12 > JBBSDO01. The sequence goes on from JBBSDO010000024.1 coordinate 7,255, forward strand.
GTCCTCTTCGGCAAACGGCGCGCGGCGAAAAGTATTGTTGAAGCCAGCAGAAAAAGAAAGCATGCCTGGGCGGCAATCATTTTCTGCGATAGGCTAAAAGCGACAAATGCCAGAACCGCCCCCACGGGGCAGGCGACTTCCGCCAAACGGGCCGGCTCCGCTCCGAGGAACTTCGGCAGAGCGGTCATCAAAAATCCGACTACGAAACAGGTCAAGAAACCCTGGACCTGCATGGAGGCATGAAAGAACGAATGGCTTTCAGCCAGCCACCCGGCGCTCCAGAGAACCCAGTGGCCGACCCCCAAGAGCCCGCAAAGAATTCCCAGGGGAAACATAAGGCGGTAAGGACCGTTACGGATGAGGTCCCAGCGGTTCAACGCGACTCGGACGTCTTGAGCGAATGCCCGGTCGCCAGTCCCGCCACGAACAAGACGAGCGCGATAGCGCCTAAGGCAAAGATCGTGTCCCCGGGAACACGCATCAAGCGCAAAACGTGCATGAGCGGCGTATGTAAAAATTCCGCGCTCCTGGCATACCAATAGCCGCGATTGACGGATGCCCAGGTTTGCATCAGGCCGACAGGCAAAAGGCTCAAGATGCACATGGCGAAGAGCCCGCCATTCATGGCCCAGAAAGAAAACTTCAGCAGCCCTTCTTTCCAGGGAACGCCCGGCCGCAGCACGCGCAGGCAAAAGAGCATGAGCCCGATGCCCAGCATCCCATACACGCCGAAGAGCGCGGCATGGGCGTGCAGCGGGGTGGTGTTAAGTCCCTGCATGTAGTACAGGGCAATCGGGGGATTGATCATGAAGCCAAAGATCCCGGCGCCCAGCATGTTCCAGAACGCGACTGCAATAAAATAATAGATGGGCCAGCGGTAGAGCTGCACCCACTTGGTGGAACGGGACATCTTCACATCCTCCCAGGCGGCGTAAGAGACGAGGACCAGCGGCACCACTTCCAAAGCGCTAAACACGGACCCCCAGGCGAGCGTGACCGTCGGCGTTCCGGACCAATAAAGATGATGCATCGTCCCGATAATGCCGCCGGCCAGGTAAATGGTGGCCGACAACAGGGTCACTTCGGCGGCCAGAGAGGCCTGAATGAGCCGCAACCGGGCAAAAAAGAAGGCGATGACCACGGTGGCAAAGACTTCAAAGAACCCTTCCACCCAGAGGTGGACCACCCACCAACGCCAATACTCGACGATTGACAGAGGGGTGTGATGACCCCAGGCCAGACCCGCACCGTAAAACCCGCCGATCGCGGCGCTCGAGATCACATAAATCCAGAGAAGGTGCTTTTGATCACCCGGCTGCTTGAGCGCCGGCCAGATCGAACGCACAGCCAAAAAGAGCCAAAGAAGAAGCCCGACAAAAAGGCCGATCTGCCAGACGCGGCCGAGATCGATATATTCATAGCCCTGGTGGCCCCATAAAAATGACGTGGCATCGGACATCTTGTGAAAAATGCTGAGCCACTCGCCCGCAAGCGAACCGACAACAATCACCAAAAGCGCGACAAAGAGAACGTTGACGCCGACCAGTTGCCCTTTGGGTTCGTAGCCGCTAACCAAGGGACCAATGACAAGCCCGGCGGCGAGCCACGCGGTGGCAATCCAGAAGAGTCCCAGCTGAAGGTGCCAGGTTCTGGCCACGCTGTAAGGTAGCCAGCGGGCCAGTGGAATTCCATAGAAACCGTTTCCTTCGACTCCGTAATGCGCGACGACCACGCCCAACAGGATCTGCACCAAAATGAGCGCAGAGACAACCCAGAAATATTTGACGACGGCGAGCTGCGAAGGAGTGGCTTTGGCTCCCATGAGCGGATCGGTCTCGGGAAGTTTCTCAGCGGCTGGAGAGTAGGGCCGGGACGCGTAGTACCAGACCATGACACAAATACCGGTGAGGAGCATAATAATGCTGACTCCCGTCCAAACGACAGCTTCTCCCGAGGGACGGTTGCCCACGAGCGCCTCATGCGGCCAGTTGCTGGTGTAGGTGACCACGTCATTGGGACGGTTGGTGGAGGCCGCCCACGAAGACCAGAAAAAGAAGGAAGCCAAGTGGCGCAGCCTGAGCGGTTCGGTTTGAGTACCGGCCGGGATCGCATAATCCTTATTCCCTTCGTTAAAAATCTGGGTGTAATGCGCCAGGTTGTCTTCAAAGGCCTCTCCCCGAAGAACATCCATCGTCACGACGCCCGTGGCCGGATCATAGGTATTGGTCCGCATGGTTTTCTCAAGACGGCTTTGAAGCTGTGCTTGATGTTCGTTGTCGAGCGAAGCGTAGTCGGTTTTATAGTCGCGGTGGGCCCAGGCGTTAAGAAGGTACATCGATTCGCGGTGGAGCCAATCCGCGGTCCAGTCGGGCGCCACGTAACTTCCATGCCCCCAGAGAGAACCCAATTCCATTCCGCCCATCGACTGCCAGACATTTTGCCCGGCTCGAATATCGTCACCGGAGATTAAAACGTTTCCGTTTGACATCATGATCCTTGAAGGTATCGGAGGCGCCTCTTGATAAATGCGGGATCCCACCCAGATGAGAACGGCAAACGACAGGACGTTTACCGCGATAAAAGCGAACCAAAGTTTTTTCATATAGGACTCCCCTTTGAGCCGAATCGTTGACTAAGCATAGCGCATATCAGCGGGGACGATCCATGGATCTTGAAAGAGCTCTTCCAGACCACTCATCTTTGTAAAATCGACTGATCGAAATGGAGAATCGTTGACTGCTTCCTTAGAATCCTTTTTTCTTCCCGAGGGGCCGCTTGCGGGCTGTATTCCCAATTTCGAGCCTCGGGCTGAGCAGCGCGAGATGGCTACAGCGGTGCAGCAGGCTCTCGCGGACAAAAGTCATCTCATCGTGGAGGCGGGAACGGGCGTGGGAAAATCCTTTGCCTACCTCCTCCCTTGTGCCCTCTGGGCTGCGCAGGAGAAGAAGAAAGTCGTTGTAGCGACCTACACCAAAGCCCTGCAGGAACAGCTCATTCGAAAGGATTTGCCGGTCGTCCAGGCGGCGCTCGAGAAGGTCGGTCTGCCGTTTCGCTACGCCATTCTCATGGGATCCGAAAATTATCTCTGTCAGCAACGGCTCGACCGCGCCTTAGGCCACGAAAAGGATTTCTTTGCCGGAGCGCACGCGGAAGAGGACCTTGCTCGCTTGCACGAGTGGTCAAGTGCGGCGCCGACGGGGCTGCGCTCGAAGATTCCCTTTAAAGTCCCCGATCCGCTTTGGAACCAAGTGTGCCGGGATTCGGATATTTGCCTTGGGCGCCGAGGACCGCACTGGGAAAGCTGCCTTTATCGCAAGGACATTACGGCAGCGCGCGAGGCGGACCTCTTGATCATCAATCAACACCTTTTTTTCGCGGGCGTGCCTTTGCCGGCCTTCGACGCGGTTGTTATTGACGAAGCGCATAATCTTGAAAAAGTGGCCGCCCAATTTCTAGGACTCGCCTTCACGAATCGCCAACTCAAGCGCCTTCTCGATGACCTTTACAACCCTCAGTCCGGTCGCGGCCTGTCGGCTCGCTTGAAAGGGATGGACCGCGTATGGACGGGAAAAATCCGCGAAAACGTGAAAGCGGCAACGGCGCAGGGACAGGAACTGTTCCAAGCGCTGCGCCAAACCCTGGGAAACAGTTCGGCCAAGCGCGTGACCCAAGCGGGCATAGTGGCCGACTCCTTATCAAGCGCGCTCAATGAGCTTGTCGATCTCCTGAACGAGGCCATCGCCAAAAGCCAGAGCGCCGAAGAAGAAGCAGAGGTCCGCGCCTTAAAGAGCCGCCATCTGGAAGCGATGCAGGAGTTGTCGACATTTCTCAAATGCGACAGCAAAGATCACGCTTATTGGGTGGAAGAGGCTGCGTCTTCGCGCTCCACCCTGATCTCGGCCAACGTGGCACCCCTCGACGTCTCCGCCACGCTCAGAGAAGAACTCTTTGAGAAGTATAAGACGGTCATTCTCACGTCGGCGACCTTGGCGGTGGAGAAGTCCTTTACGATGGTGAAGTCGCGTCTCGGAATGGGAAAATCCCTCGAAAAGTGGGTGGACTCTCCCTTTGATTACGCCAAGCAAGCCGCTATCTATACCGATTCACGGATTCCGGACCCAAAAGAATCTGCGGAATCTTTTGAACAAGCGATTTTGGAACGCGGCTTGGAAATCGCGAAGATTGTTCCAGGGGGCATCTTTGCTCTTTTCACGAGTTGGCAGTTGCTTGAAAAGGCATACCATTCTTGGTCGAGCGCCATGACCGGCCGCCCTATTTTCAAACAGGGTGATGAGTCTCCCCACGATCTTTTGGAAGCGTTCAAACGCGCCGGTAACGGGCTCTTACTCGGCACGGAAACCTTTTGGCAGGGGGTAGACGTGCCGGGGTCGGCCCTTTCGTGTGTCATTATCACGCGTCTTCCTTTTACGTCCCCCGATTCGCCGCCCGAAGAAGCGCGTCAAGAATGGATGGTCGCGCGCGGGATGGATGTGTTTAACGAGTACAGCTTGCCGACAGCCGTTATTCGGTTTCGTCAGGGATTCGGCCGACTTATTCGCAGCAAATCGGATTTTGGTTCGGTAGCCGTACTCGATCCGCGTGTCCGGACAAAGCGCTACGGGTCCGTTTTTCTGAGATCGATCCCGCTGTGCCGGCAGATATACTCGCTGCCGGAACTGCAGAGATTTTTCGAGGGGCGAATAAAGGCTCCCGATGAGATCGAGCGGCCGGTAGTGATTTTTTGATGAGTAAGGATTTCACGTTTTTCAAAGAATGGTTTCGTTGGAAATCTCTGGTCCCCAAGTGCTCTCCCCCCTTTAAAAAAGGGGGGCGGGGGGGGATTTCGTTAGTCAGTGAGAAGCAAATCCCCCTCCGTCCCCCTTTTTCAAAGGGGGATGCGAACGTTAGGTTAGTTTTCATTGCGGGTGTGGCACTGTTCATGGTCTCGCATGAAGCTTTTGCGATCAGTACGCCGTGGCGGGAAAATCCTCACGGGAAAGTGCGGCTTGTTTCGTCGTACAACGTGGCCCCCACTCGCGGGACCCTGTGGCTGGGCGTCGAATTCCAACCCATCGCGGGCTGGCACGTCTATTGGAAAAATGCCGGCGACGCCGGGTATGCGCCGAAGGTGACTTGGGAGGGATCTCGAGGAATAAGCAATCCGCAGTTTCTCTGGCCGGCGCCGCATCGCTACGATCTCCCGGGGGACGTCGCCGCGTTCGGTTACGAAAAAGAGGTTGTTTATCCAGTCCACGCAGAACTCTCGGGCGACCGAATTCACGCTGTCGCCCATCTTTCATATTTAACCTGCGGTACCATCTGCGTTCCCTACAAATACGATTTTGAACTCGATATTCCCGTAGGGGCGGCTCCTGAGGCCGATCAAAATATCAAGTCGCTGATTGAGAGATTCGCGAACCAGGTGCCTCTCCCGGTCTCCTCGCTCGAAGGGGCGTCGCTCGTCTCCACGTGGCGCCCACACGGGCCCCAAGCATCCCTTCACGTCACTTTGAAATGGGCGAGTGACACGGGGGTTCGCGATCCCGCCATTTTTCTCGAAATCATCGATGGTCTTTCCTTCGGAAAGCCGACGGTCATCGAGAAATCTCATGAAGCACGCTTTACGGTTCCGGTATCGACTCTAGGCGGCGAGCCGGCTCCGAGTAAGCTCGAGCCCGACTATGTAATCACGGGCATTGAAAAGAATGGGCGAACCGTCTCGCTCGAATCCGTCGCGTCCGCTTCTCCTCCTACTCCCTTTGCAACTCCAATCTCCCCCGATCCAGTGCCTAAAGGGAAAAGAAACTCCCTTGCTTGGATTATGTTCTTGGCTTTTGTCGGTGGCCTCATTTTGAACGTCATGCCCTGCGTACTGCCGATTCTTTCGATTAAGATCTTTGGGCTTTTGCAGCACGGCGGTCAATCCCGGCGAATCGTGGCACGCGATGCCTTGGCGTCAGCCGCGGGCATTTTGCTTTCTTTTTTACTCCTCGCCTTGGCGGCCGTATTTGCGCGGCGTGGGGGTCAGGCCGTAGGGTGGGGAATTCAATTCCAAAATCCATTCTTTATCGCCTTTTTAGCGATTGTGCTCGTTCTTTTCACGCTCAATTTGTGGGGACTTTTTGAAATCACTCTCCCGGCATTTCTCACTCGAGTGGGAACGCTCGGAGCAGCCGACGAAGGGGTAGGTTCTTACTTTGTAGGGGGTCTTTTCGCTACGCTCCTCGCGACTCCCTGTTCCGCTCCATTTTTAGGAACGGCGATGGGATTCGCGTTAAGCCAGCCCGGGTTAATTATTCTGTCCATCTTTTCAGCGGTGGGATTCGGAATGGCCTTTCCCTACTTGGTTTTGGCCGTTTTCCCGGGTTCCATGCGATGGCTTCCAAAGCCAGGCGCCTGGATGCTGCGTGTGCGCGGCGTACTTGGATTCTTCTTGGCCGCCACGGTGATTTGGCTGGGGTACGTCTTGTCGAGTCAAATTGACTCCGTCGGAATGGCACTCTTCTGCTTGGGCTTATTGGGACTGGGGCTGCTGATGTGGCTGCGAGAGGTCTTCGCCGAGAAAGATCGGACGACCACGTCCTGGAGTAACTTTGGGTTGCTGCTCACGGTCGGTCTGCTGGTGTGGATATTTCGAGTCATCCAAACGCATCCACGCGTTCTCACCCCGAACGAAAAGATCAATGCAGCGGGAATTTCGTGGATTCCGTTTGATGAAGACAGACTCTCGCGGGAGCTCGCTTCCGGGCGATCGGTTTTTGTGGATGTCACGGCGGAGTGGTGCTTTACTTGCAAGGTCAACGAAAAAGCGGTTCTTCAATCCGACGATGTCGTCTCGGCATTCAAGAAAAAGGAAATCGTCGCCATGCGCGCCGATTGGACCACCCCTAATGCCGCAATCGCCGATTATCTTAAAAAGTTCGGCCGCGCCGGAATTCCCTTTTATGCGTATTATCAGCCAGGCAAAGGTCCAGCGATTCTCTCGGAATTTTTGACGAAGAGAGCGGTTTTGGAAGTGCTGGCGCCCTCATTCCCCGCGGTTTTTGGCGGGGAACCCGCTCGTTAGTTTTAAACCTTGCAGAGCTGCAGGATCAGTGCCTCAGCGGCGGTTTCGCCGCTATCGATGCAGTCGGGAATACCGACCCCTTTTCGCCAGTTTCCGGCTAAAGACAGGCCCGGCCAGTGAAACATTTTTTCATCTATTTCTTTCATTCGGTCGACGTGTCCTACGTTGTACTGGGGGAGCGCACGGCGATAGCGCTGGAGTGTCGTGATAATTGGATTTCCGGAAATGCCAAGGAGGTTACGGAGATCTGCTAACAAATTCCCCTTGATTTCGGTCTCAGGTCGTTCTGAGAGAGCTGCGGCGGTTTTGCCTCCCGCATACGCGCGAAGCAACGCATGGCCTTCGGGAGCCCGGCCCGGAAACTTACGATGGGCAAAAGTGCAGGCCGAAAGCGCTAAGCGTTCCGTTTCGGGCACAACAAAGCCAAACCCTCGCATCGGATTTTTGATCGCCGATAGCGGGAATCCAAAATTAGCCGTAAAGGAGTCTGCATAGGAAATCGACGCGAGCAACCCTGAAATCGCCGGGTCCACCGGCCGCATGAGGCGTGTCAGTTCGGGGGCCGGTAAGGCCAGACAGACGGCGTCCGCTTCCATCGTTTCATTGTTTGAGAGCGTCAAGTGCCACTTCGATTGCGATTGCTGAATCGTCGTCACGCTGACGCCTTTGCGAATTTTATCCGCGCCTATTTTTTGGGTGAGCGTATCGATTAATCCCTGCATCCCGTTACGGAGTGTCACAAAAAGATTGTAGCGGGCGCCGCTTGCGGCCGAGGCTGACTTACTCGCTTTCTGGGACATGCTGCGAAGCACCCCGCCCGTTTTTTCCATTTCCAGAAATTCCGGGAACGTGGCTCGCAAACTCAGTTTGTCCGCATCGGCTGAATAAATTCCCGCCAGGAGCGGTTGGGCTAGTCGGGTTAACACTTCGTCTCCCAAGCGCCGTCGCACAAAGGAAGCCAGCGTTTCATCCACTTGGGGCTGCAAAGGGACGAAGTACTCTTTCAAAAAGCGAAGCTTTCCTTTGATCGATAAGAGCGGGCTTAGAAGAAGCGGGAGGGGATCTGTGGGGGCAAGCAGGTGAAAGCCTGTCGGAACGGGAACCAGCCGTCCTTTGTACGCAATGAAGCTTTGGCGGTATTCTTTATTCGTTTCAATTACATCGCGGAGTATTCCCAGCTCCTGGCAAAGTCCGAGGCCGCGTCGCTTCTCCGAGAGGAAACTGTCCGGACCGGCTTCGAGCAAAAAGCCATCCTGCCGGAACGTTCCGATAACACCTCCCAACCTGTTAGAAGCCTCTAAGACTTCCACCTGGAAGGGCCGCCCTAAAATATTCAGACGTTCCGTGAGGCGCATGGCGGCGGCAAGACCCGTGATACCTCCACCCACGACCACCACGCGAACCGTCATCGAATCACCGGGGCGGCCGCGCGGGACATTGAAGGAGAAACACTCTGGCAGCAAGGCGGAGCAGATCGGTCGGGAAAACAATAACAGGAGCCCGAAGCGCGTCCCATTTTATTCTCTCGGCGTCCGTCGTTGTAGAGGGTCGAGCCGGAATGACTTTGCTCGTTAAAAACGGACCCTTGGGCCCGCTCGCGGATGACCTCGGCCATCATTTTGACGAAGAGAGGATGTTCACCCACGGTTGCAGAGCGGTGAAAGCGAATTCCGACTTGGGCCGCCGTCTGGCGAGCTTCCACATCTTGGTCGAAGAGCACTTCCACATGATCGGCCAAGAAGCCGATTGTTACGAAGAAAATATCCTTGGCACCGCGAGCGGCTTCCGCGCGAATCACGTCGCAGACATCGGGGATGAGCCAAGGATCTTGAGGATTTCCGCTGCGGCTCGAATAGGCCATTTTCCAATCGCTTTTACCCAGCTGTGCACAGACGAGCTCAGCCGTTTTTTTCAGCTCCGTCACATATGTCGATTCTTTAGCCATCGCGCAGGGAATGCTGTGCGCAATAAAATACCAGGGCGCGTTCATCAAGTCCGCTCTTTGGGAAACGGACTGACAAAGTATCTCCTCTATCCTAGCCGTAACCGCACCGATAAAAAGAGGATGATCGAACCACGGACTCACGTAGTCAATCAAAGGCGCACCCGGGACTTTTTCACGAGCCTGATCAACGGCTTCCACATAGCGTTCGAGGCTGGCTTCGCAGCGATGAGCCGCTGTGATAAAGGCCACCGGCTTTTTTACGCCCGTCAGAACCATCTGCCTAAGCGTGTCTTCGACAAAAGGGTGCCAATTGCGCTGCCCGACAAACACCGGGAGATCGCACCCCGCGGTCGCCAGCTCCTTCTGAAGCGCTTGAGCTTGCCGGCGGGTAATCTCGTTAATAGGAGAGGCCCCGCCCATTAGCTCGTAGTGATGCGCTACTTCCGCAAGACGTGCCTTTGGAATCCCTCGCCCGCGCGTGACGATTTCAAGAAACGGCATAATGTCTTCGCTCTTTTCCGGGCCGCCAAAGGACAGAAAGAGGACAGCGTCGTAAGGGGTCATAAGGAAAAGGAAGCTTTCATCGTTGGCTCATCTCATGCACCGCATCCACCAAGGCTTTTACATGTCCCACAGGCGTGTTCGGTAACACCCCATGCCCCAAGTTAAAAATATGACCAGGTTGCCCTGCGGCTTGATCCAAGATGCGTTTTGCCTGACTTCGAATTTCGCTTGGATCGGCAAAAAGCACGGCGGGGTCGAGATTTCCTTGAATGGCAACGGGTCCGAGACGGTGCCATGCCTGATCCAATTCTACTCGCCAATCCAAACCGATCACATCACCCCCGGCGTCACGAATCAATTCTAGGAAAGTACCGGTCTGCGTTCCAAAGTGAATGACAGGAATCCCGTGTGTGATATTTTGAATCACCCGTCGACTGTAGGGCATGACGAACTGTCGATAGTCCTCCGGCGAGAGGCAACCCACCCAGCTATCAAAGAGCTGCACCACCTGGGCGCCCGCCGCGATTTGCGCATTGAGATATAACACGAGTCCCTTGCAGATTTTGTCCATAAGCGCTTTCCATGCGTTCGGATTTTGGTGCATGAACGATTTCGTTTGAATGAAATTTCGGGACCCTTGGCCTTCAATCATATAAGAAGCCAGCGTGAAAGGCGCCCCGGAAAATCCAATCAGTGGGATCCCAGGTGCCAAAGCCTTTCGCGTTTTCTGTATTGCTTCGTAGACAAAACCTAGGGCTTGAGGATCCTCCATCGCACGGATCCGTCTCACATCCTCCAAGGTACGGACGGGGTTGTGAATGAGGGGACCTTCTCCCTTGGCATACTCCAGCTGCAACCCCATGGGTTCCAAGATCAAGAGAATATCGGAGAAGATAATCGCGGCATCCACTCCGAGGCGTTCGACGGCATAAACCGACACTTCACAGGCCAAATCAGAGTCCTTGCACAAATCCAGAAAACTATGCCGTTCGCGAATATCGCGGTACTCTTTCATATAGCGCCCGGCCTGACGCATTAGCCAGATGGGGGTGAAGGGAGTGGGTTCACGGCGACATGCGCGCATGAAGGGCGAATCCAGGAGAGCGTTTTGGAGCGGAGGGTCGGAGGGTCGGGGGTTCGGAGATACTTCAAGAATCGGCTTCGGGGATTCTGCGATCCTTCGTTTTTTTTCCAAAATTCCGGCGCCTTTGGTGCTCGCTTCGGCCACGAGGTCTCCCATCTTGGGATGCTCGGGCTCTAGATCAACTGGAACACCGTATTCATCAAGAAAGTGAGTACAAAACGGTCCGACCGAGGCGACGACGGTGCGAGAAAGCGCTTCCCGGAATTCTTTTTCGACGCCTTCTTCTTGAGCGAGCTGCAGGACGTGATTGATTTGGTTCGAGTTGGTAAAGAGAACAACATCCGCCTGGCCACCGATGA
>JBBSDO010000025.1:0-18211 GCA_038241515.1 Elusimicrobiota bacterium
CTGGCCGCATTCGCAGCGCGTTGATGACGAGCCGACGGATGGGCACTTCCCCCTGCCCCTCGGCGTTAGAGGGTCGGCTTTCAAGGCGCACGACATGGGGCTTCTGCAGGCGTAATTCCGCTGCGTCCTCCACCGTGACGATCCGCTCATGGTCTGGAATAGCGCTTGAAAGAGCATTGAGAAGCGTCGTTTTCCCACTGCCTGTTCCCCCCGAAACGACAATATTTTGGCGCGAGGCGACGCTCGAACGCAGATAGTCTGCCATGGCAGAACTCATGGAATGAAGCTGCACAAGGCTCTCAAGATCCAATTTTTTGACGGAAAACTTTCGAATGGTCACGACAGGACCATCAAGCGCCAGAGGCGGTAAAACGATATTCACCCGGGAACCGTCTGCGAGCCGCGCATCGCACAAGGGTGAGCTCTCATCCACCCGACGCCCGATGGGCGCTACGATCCGGTCGATGACCGTGCGCAACTGAACGTCAGAGACGAAGCGGGATTCACAGGGGAACAAGTGTCCTTTCTTTTCCACATAAATCAAACCATGACCGTTAATCAATATTTCCGTGATCTCCGGATCCTTGAGAAGGGGTTCCAAGGGTCCAAGACCCAAGACGTCCTCCAAAACGCGGCTTACCAGGTGACCGCGCTCGGCCCGAGATCCACCGACGCCGTCGCTTGCGGCGAGATAGGCCTCGACCGTTCTTTGAGCCAGGGCCGCGTCGGGTGGTGCATTTTGGGTTCGTGAGGTCGCTCCCGACGAATCAAAAGACCGCAGAAGTTCGGGTCGGACCTCGCTCTTAATCTTCTCAATAAGTTGATTCTCGAAATCCGTTTCTCGGAGGGCAGTCCGATTCTGCCTGTAAAGTTCGGGACGGTTTGACAAAACCTCGGCCAGCCGGCGAACGGCTTGTTGCGCAGCGAGACCGGGTCTACAATCCTCAGGGATCACCGCTAGAGCGCTTCCTTTGTCTCTTTGGCCCGTGCGCGCTCGATTCAAAACCATGTGGGCGAGCTGGTTTGGCAGATGGAGCGCTGATAACTCTTTCAGAAAAGTGTTCCATTCCCGATCGTAGTTCCCATCTGCCTTGGCAACCCAAAGCACTAAATCTGACGAATCTAGAATAGCGGCATTTTGCGGCGAGGTGTCTTGGGGACCTAAAATGAGAACCCATTCAAAAGACTGGCGCGCCAGTTCCAAAAACTCTTTCGCTCGGGTTTCGCAGGGCCACTGAGAAAAGCAGCAGTTCGCTCGAACACTTTGAGAATCCGACAAAAAGTTACGAAAAAGAATGGGCGACAAGTCTTTAAAACGTTGGATCCACCCTTCGGGATCTTTAAGCGAACTCGACGCGTCTTGTGATACGACAACCACGGGCTGACCCTGCTCGCTAAACTCACGAGCCAATCCCTCGATAAGCATGCGGCGTCCCGCATGAGGCTCAGACGATCGAAATGAAATAATTCTATTCACCCTGGTATCTCCGTCGGATGCTTTACCGTGTCGTGAACCCATCCGGGGTCATCACCCAACGCCCGAAGGACTACGCTGAGGGTTCCCTTTTCGCGGGCGTCGAGCAACTTTTCGGCTTGAGAGGGTGAAGCCAAGACCGTTAGAATCCGAACTTGCGTGTCTTCGGATGTTTCCTCTGCCATGTTTTCTTTCGCGGAGTCCTTTTCGTTCGATAGGGATTGACCCAATCGGAGATTGTCCACGGCTAGGACCTGCATCGAGCTAAATAATAGGTGCGTGCCTTTTATGCCGCTGTCCGCGGATCCGCTCGAAAATGGAGGGGTTGCAAAAATAGCAATCGTGTCGCCTGGCTGCACCCATCCCCCAGCCGCATGCGATTTATCTACCGAGAAAGAAACGGCTACGCTCCCGGCGCGCAGGAGAGAAGCCATGCGCTTTTTCTCCGTGGCGTCGATCAGAACGGCGCGTGTCAAGGGCTGGCCTTCAGGAATAGCCACCATGGACGCGTAGACCCCTTCCCCCCGACTATTTGCCAGCTCGCTCACATTATTGAGCGCTCCAGGCGGCACGAAAGAGGCGGGGAATCGACGAACTTCCACCCCGTCAAGGCGAATGACTTGGAAGGCGGGCGTGTAGCGTTTGGCGACGAGTACAGAGACTGACCCTTCGAGGGCACTCGAGGAACCCGCTTTCAATGGGGATGTAGGTACGAATGCGAAACCCAAGGCAACGGCTAAGCCGGCGCCCAGAATTAGTCTCGTACGATGCTTCCCGTCCACCAACTGACCGCTGGGCCGTATAAAGGCTGCACATCGGGTCCATAAGTTGCTGCATGTTTGATAATGCATTTTTCCTCCAGTGTCGGATTTAGGTGCGTATATTGGTACCAAGGAGACTGACTCGTATATCGGACCTTTACGATATCGAACTGATCGAGGACATCTTGAAATCCAATCCGGTGTCCCACTTGGATCGAGAGACGGCCTTCGACGAGGGCCGGGGATCCTGTAGTCAGATAGCGCCGGAGGTGTCGTTTGACATCGCGCTCCGACATGCGTCCGGAGCTATACAACATCGCGCCCTGCCGCGTGGCGCTCAGCAATTTTTGTTTAACCAAGAACCATTTCGTGAAGCCTAGGAAGCAGACGATCATCAGGATTAAAGCCATCAGAAAGGCGACGACTTCGATAAGAGCCTGGCCCTGATTAGCCTTCATCGGAGGCGCCCCGGCGCTGCGACCATTTTTTAAAGAGATCTTGGGGGGTGAACTTTGCTTTCGGTGCCAAGCGCGCATTGAATTGAGGATACTGGCATTGGATTCCTATCCCTCCCAGAAGACTTTCTTTCTCTCTCGGAAATCCCCCATTGTGAAAGATGCTTGACGTGGGTACATCGAGCCAAAGACGCGCAGAGGCCATCGCTTGAAATCCGTTTCGACGCACAAGCCAGGTCGTTCGGTGGGGCGGCTGAGCCTTCCGAAAATGAGGGCTCCAGGTCCGCGCGTAGAACGCATTTTCCACTGTTTTAAACCCGATCCAAGGTGGATGCGGAAAATACAGGAGTAGGTGAACTGTTTGTGCCGCTAAGTGCGATTCCATAGGAAAGGGAAAATAGGGAATCAGGCCTTCGGCCCCATTGGCTCGCGCGACAACGCGCCCCACACTAGGCGGATAACTCTTGAAACCTTTTACTCTATTGGCGAGCTCTTCTGTTTCGCCCTTAAAACTTGGGAAGTCATCGCCATGGATGACCCCCACCCGGTGCCCTAAATAAGGCGCACGAAATTGTTGAATGTAGACGTTGAGCATGCCATTGGCAAAGCCGATTCGATTGAGCATTTCGGCCTGGGCACGAGCGGCGCTTAAGGCAGTGGCATCCGCAACCAATTCCATCCGAGTACGCCAGTATATGGCACGACACCATCGCACATACCCAACGAGGAACATCCCGAATACGAGCAAAAGTCCCGCCATGGGGAGGAGCAACTGTCCAGTCTCTCTTCTCAGTCGCAGTCGCATTTTAGTCTTCCTTTGGGGAGGGCGGCTCAACGAGCGCCTCCGCAGTCGCTTCTTGATTCAGGGCAGGGAGATTCCTCCCGAATCCTCCGGTGGGCAGCAAACGGCTGGTCATCGTTAGGAATGAGATGTGGCCGGCTTGTGTGACGCGGGAGGGTGCATTGAACGACTTTAGTCCGTCCGACGCGCTATTCGTGCGAGGTTTCCTCGGAGAACTTTCCCGGCCCCATAAGCGACCTGCAGCGAGGTTGGCCGGTACCCCTCCAGACTCCGCAGATAAAGCACGTGCCGCCTGGTAGGCGATTCTTTGCAAAGCTACCGCGTTGTGACACGAGGCAACGATCTGAACCACGACCGCGATCGTCAAACAAATGAGCGGCAGAACGAGCGCCGTTTCGACGAGCGTCTGCCCTGAGCGAGCATCGTGTTCTCTAGCTTTGCGCTTTTGCATCGAGTTCCTCTAGAAGATCTTTTTCCATAGGCGGAAGGGGGGTCACGTTGCTGCCCGGGTGAGCTTCAGGCAGAATTCCCAGCGGACCGGGTGAGCTCAAGGCAGCAGGATCGAATCCGCTTAGCAATGTCGGAGTGACAAATACAACAATCGAAGTGCGGCGATTCGTGGAGAGTCGGTGACTAAAAAGATATCCCAACAGCGGAATGTGCATGAGGCCCGGCACCCCAACACGTTTCCATTCTTTTTCGTTCTGTATGAGGCCGGCCATGGTGAGCGTGGTCCCTGGCGATAACGTAAGCTGCGAGGTGACAGTGCGTGATCGAATGGCGGGAACGGTGTTCCCTGCAAGCGACACGCTATTTTGAGCGTCCGGCCCGCTCACCTCCGCATCCACGCTCATCATAATTTGGCCATTTTCATTCAGGTGGGGATTGATTTTGAGATTTACTCCGTATGGCTTGAACTCTACAGATACGGTTCCCAGGGTACCCGAGACCGCGTAAGGGAGTTCGCCCCCTGCATGAAAGGTGGCCACGGTTCCATCCCTAGTTACTAATTTCGGATTAGCCAGCAAGTCCGCCGCTCCATGTTCCATTAAGGCCTGGAGATCGGCGAATACTTTTCCCCTCGTGAGTGTCCCAAAACCGAGAAGAGCGGGCACACTCTGTTCTTCGATTCGCAGTTGATCCACCCATCGAATTCCTAAGGCTTGGCTTTTTTGCTCATCAACTTCGACGACTTCAACACCAATCTGAATGAGCGGTTTTCCTTCTGTTGGGAGGGGTGCCGGAGCCGTGGCATACGTGTGCGGGGTGAGAAGCAAGGCTACAGCCAGTCCCCTGCAAACCGATGATCGGATAGTCTTCATTTCTTTACCATTCGTTGCTAAGTTTGGCTTCCGCTTGAGTAAAGCCTCTCTGAGTGGTCGTCCCAAGTTTTTTCACAATGGCTATGCAAATAATGGCCATTAAAAAAACAACCATGATGTATTCGACAAGGCCCTGCCCCTTTTCTTTCGTTAGATTCGACATCGGATCCCCCTTTTGATAACGGTGTTATTCGATTTTCTGATAACGACTCTTATCTGCCAAAGCCCATTTCCCAAAGCCTCTATGACGATCATTTCCTTCATGGAACCTCCTTATTTTTTCGCCTACCTCCCTTAGAGTGACTTTGCGCGATTTTATTCTCCCCCGAACTGCGTTGTCGTCGATGAAAAAGCAGTACAGCGATCGCGTATAAGCGGGAACGGGGGGGTACTATTGGGGAGTACTTATTAGCCTAGTGTGTTGTAGGCCGGGGATATTGCGTCGAAACGCACATGAGTCGCATTTCTGTCGACGTGGTTTGGCGAGGACGGAAATCCCTGAAGTCAGCGAAATGTCCATCAAAAAACTGTCGACAGAGGATCGATGAAAAGGTCTAGTTAAGTGATGGATTTGGGGGAAAAATTACTCTGATTTCTTTTGAACAGGTGACACTTCTATCGACACAGGATCGCTAGAGGCGGTTTCCTCCCAAATATTGGCGGCAACCGCGTGAAGTTTGAGTTTTCCCATGGGAAGAGTCATATAGTCTAAGGAAAAAATATACGGCGCATGCCAGAGTATGCGGCCCACTTTGACCCAGGCTTGGTCTTTACCCAAGTATTCCACCCAAGCGCGTTCGACAGAATCCCCTTCCACGCTTGCCGTAAGGATTGGTTTCGGATGCTCTACCGTTCCGTTTTGCCAAGAAATGAGTTTCGCGCGGAGCGCGTGAGGAGGCCCTGCGGGGATGAGCTTTAGCGCGATGGCGGGCTGGAAAAAAGAAACACCCGTGGCACCCGTGGCGACGGGCCCCTTCGGCGGTCCTCCGTGTACGTCGTGCAAAAGCCAGGTGTCGACTTCTTTTCCCCCCCAGCCCGCAGCCAAGACAGGGCTGGAAGATACCGAGACCATTCCCGATGTCGCAGACCAGAGGGCGAGGAAGTTTCCCCCCTTTTTATTGAGCGACTGAACCGGCACTTCCGTCCAAAACCATTGCGCTTCTCCCGTGCCCTCGATGGCATCTTCGGCGTCACCTTCCAGTGGGATATTTTCTGTGCGCGTAAGCAGATGTTGTTCGTTGGGAGTCCAAGCCATCGTCGAGGAAAGAGCCATATACAGCTCCCCGGCAATAGGCCTTTTATCATGGCTTGGGATTTTTTGATAGGACTCCACTTTCATCCGCCCAAGTTTCGCCCCTATGAAGGCGCGCTGGTACGTTCCCATGGGTACAGGCGGCAGTTGTTTGATCCAGCAGGTGTTATAGCCGACATACCAATTTCCGTCCCAGCCTGAGTTGGCGAAGAGCGAGTAGTCGTTCGGATTGGGAAGTTTTTCGATGAGGACGGGATAGTCTGGAGCAACGGCGTACAGAAAGGCAAAGGGCAAAAGGCAAAAGGCAAAGGGCAAAACTCGGGGGGTTTTGTCTATCAGGAGAGACCGAACGAGATTTGTGTTTTGTTTTTTGCTCTTTGCTTTTTGATTTTGTGTTTTAGGTACTGACTTTTTTGAGTTGAGCGATGAGGTTGTCCAAATCATCGAGGGAATAAAATTCTAACTTAATCCACCCTTTTTGAGAAGTTGGACTGGCGGTGGCCAATTCCACTTTGCGCGTCAGGACGCGTTGCAGTTCTTCCTCGATGGCGCGGACTTCCGCGGATTTCTTTTCGGGTGCGGGAGCTTGGCTGGGTGACGTTTTGCCGGACGCTTTTTTGTGATCGCGAGCGGCTTGTTCCACATCGCGAACGGTGAGTTGCTCGCTCAGAATGCGTTGAAAAAGCGCCTCCCGTGCCGTAGGGTCTTCGACGGCTAGAAGCGTTCGAGCATGCCCGGCCGAGATTTTCCCCTCGATAATGGCCTCGCTGATGGGTGTTGAGAGCTGCAGCAAGCGCAGCGTGTTAGCGACGACCGCTCGATCCTTGCCGATGACTTTGGCGATCGATTCTTGAGTCATCTGAAACTCGTCTTGTAAGCGCTTGTACGCTTGCGCTTGTTCGATGGGATTAAGATCCTCCCGTTGGACGTTTTCAATCAGCGCCATTTGAAAGCGTTCGTTTTCCGAGCCCGTGCGAACTACTGCCGGGATTTCACTGAGTCCCGCTTCTTGAGCCGCGCGCCAGCGACGTTCGCCCGCAATTATTTCGTAGGACCCGTTTTCCGCGGGGGTTACCAAAATCGGTTGAAGGACCCCTCGTTCCTTAATAGAGGCGGCAAGTTCTGAGAGGGCGGAACTCAGGAAATGACGCCGGGGCTGTTTTGGGTTGGGATGAATTTTGGCGATTGGCAGTGTGGCGGACTCCTGCGCCTTTGCACTCGCTGCAGCGACGCTGGCGACCGTATCGTCGGAAATAAGTGCCTCTAAACCTTTACCAAGCGCTGATCTCATGTAGAGACCTCCTCTGGAGTATTTGCTGTTTCTCCCCCCTGCGGAGTAGGGTCGGAATCCGGTGTTTCTTGGTCCGGTGACGTTAGATCGGGTAAAATTGGTAGTTCCTCGTTCCTTTTCAAGAATTCTTTCGCCAATTTTTGATAAGCTTCCGCTCCTTTGGAATGTTTATCGTAACCCAGGATGGATTTTCCGAAGCTCGGGGCTTCGGCGAGGCGAACGTTACGCGGGATCACGGTCTCATAGACTTTTTCTTTAAGAATTTTTTTAACCTCTTCCATCACTTGAAGGGTAAGGTTGGACCGCATATCCACCATGGAAAACAGCAAGCCTTCGATATAAAGATCAGGATTTGTATTTTTCCTGACCAACTGGATGGTCTTGTATAACTGGGCCAATCCTTCGAGAGCGAAATATTCACATTGCATCGGGATGAGAACGCTGTGGGCTGCGGTCATCGCATTTAGCGTCAATAGACCTAGTGATGGGGGGGTATCGATTATTATGAAATCGAACTTCTTGTTAAATTCATTTCGCGTAAGCCCTTCGGATAAACGCACTTCCCGCCGATCGGCGTTTACTAATTCTACCTCCGCACCCACTAGGGAAAGATCCGCCGGAAGAACCGAAACTCCCCTCGTAGTAGAAACCCGAACCACCTGTTCCGCTGGCTCCCTTCCAATCATTACATCGTAGACGCTTTTATCCACGGTCTTCCGATCGATTCCAATTCCAGAAGTCGCGTTTCCTTGGGGATCCAAGTCTACTAAAAGTACTTTCTTGTCGAGAAGTCCAAGGTAGGCCGCCAAATTTACTGCAGTTGTAGTTTTAGCTACCCCACCCTTTTGATTGGCGATCACGAGGGTCTTCATTTATTTCCCCAGATGGCTACAGTAAAGGATCGCTGTTTCACGTGGAACATCAGCGATATTTCCCTTTCGGACTTCCAAAGGCTGGCGCCAGTAGCAAACCCGAGATAAAGCCGGACGCATGGGCCCACCAAGCAATTCCCCCAGTTGATTGATTTGTGATGAGGTGCGAGGAGAGGGAAAATGTTCCATTGATAGTTTGAAGAATAAACCAGATGCCAAGAAAGAAAAATGCTGGTATTTCTCGAATTGTAATAAAAAAACCCAACGGAATCAAAGTAGTCACTCGTGCGTGAGGATAATAAAAGAAATAGCATCCGAGTACGCCCGCAATCGCACCCGAGGATCCGATCAACGGCATTGTGCTGTGCGGAGCCAAGTAGGCCTGAAATCCATTAGCGAAAGCTCCGACTAACAGATAAAAAATGAGATATTTAAAATGTCCAATACTGTCTTCTACGTTGTCTCCGAAGATATATAGGAACAGCATATTGGACAAGATGTGAAGCCACCCTCCATGGAGAAATGCAGCCGAAATTAGCGTGTACCAAAACTGGGAGAAATTCGACCAGAGGTGTAAGGGGGTAACAGCCCAGCGGTTAATAAAATTCTCCAGTTGTGTTTGCGAAGAAGCTACCTCAAGGAAGAAAACATAGGAATTGCTAAATATAATTAACCAATTGATAAACGGGAACCTAGTAGTCTTTACATTGTCTCGGAGGGGAATCATAAAGGGCGCTTCGTTGGAATGCCTGTGCGCCTTGGATATCGGTCGGATAAAGGGGCAATTTTAGAAAAGACTAACGCCCGGAAACCAGTTTCTTTGAAATAGCTGTTGGAACTGACAAATTCGACACTTAATTCCCGAATTGCATGTTTAGAGCGTACTAATGCTTCTTCCCAGGATGTTCCATGTGGAACAATGAGCAGGCCTCCGGTTTTAGCGAATCCCGCTGCCAATTCCAAAACTACTGACAGCTGACCGACAGCCCGGGCAAGTACGATGTCAAATGCCTCTCGCATAGACCCCCGCGCCGCCTCCTCGGCACGAGACCATAAAACATGCACGTTATGTATATCATTATTAACGCAAAACGCATCTATAAATGAACACTTTTTGTTATCCGAATCAAGCAATGAAAAGGGCCAGTTCGGCCGGCAAATAGCTAAAGGAAGTCCTGGAACACCATTACCACTGCCTATATCGATAACCTTTATGGGCACATCAACTGGACCCCGTAGGAGGGGGAGAAGAGCCAACGCATCATCGACATGACGACCCCTGAAATCAGCACGATCATTTTCCGAAGTGAGATGGAGGGGGGGAGGAGCGTTAGTTACGGCTTCCGCATAACGGTGGAGTAAACGCTCTTGTTCAGCGGTGGGAGAGGCGTCGCATCCCTCAGTGCGCATTCCAGCTAGCGTTCAAACCGCTCAGTCATCGAAGACCTCTATACCGCGATCATGCCCGATCGAGGCCGCCGCCGAATCATCGGTATGAGGGCGTCCATCTTTAACCTGGCTCCCCGAAGGTGCCGCTACCGGTTTTTTTTGAACCACAAAAAATATAAAAACCATTCCGCAGATGCCCACTAGAAACCCGACGAGAAAGCCCTGTGCCCAGATCATTCTGATTTCATTATAGAATGAATAGACCAATCCAATTCCGATTCACGAGGGAAAAACCGTGCAACAACCAACCCAAAACCAAATATCCGTCGAATTAAAATGCAGATTCTGCACTTCGTGCCCGCTGTGACTGTGCCTTCGCTAAGAATTGGCTTTGACGATCCTCTCAAAGCCGCCCACCAATAAATCAGCGTGTTCCCACGTTCTCTACCGTTTATCCTCATCAGTCTATGGTTTGCTATACCGCACTTCGTCAGGCAGGCCTGGGGTGTAGAGTCCCCGAGCCAGGAAGTTTCCTTCGCAAGCCATACCACACCATCGGACGCGGCGCCTCTTCGTCTGGATCAAGCGATACGCTCGGCCATCCGAAATAATCTTTCCAATAAACTCGCGAGCGCGGCATCCGAAACTGCGCGTGCCGAGGCCCTCCAGGCTGCGGCCAGCCTCCTTCCACGAATCAACGGGACAATCAGTCAATCGCGGGTCTTTAAAACAAACCTGGCGGCACTCGGATTCCCGTCGAACAACCCGTCTTTCCCTTCGCTCATCGGTCCGTACAATGTTTTTGACGCGCGCATTTCTCTCGTACAAAGTGTGCTCGATTTCTCCGCCATTTATACAGCACGCGCGGGAATCGCCGCTCGACGCGTCGCGGAACTTCAGGAAACCCTCGCGCGCGAACAAGTCGCGGCGGCGACCGCTATCGCCTACTTCGAAGCCCAACGCACGGCTCGCGCCGTGACGGCCGCTCAAGCCGATCTTAAACTTTCGCAAAGTCTCCTCAAACTCGCTCGCGATCAACATACGGCGGGAGTCGCGACGGGAGTGGATGTTGCACGCTCAGAGACCAATTCGGCTCAGGAAAATCTGCGCCTTATCCGTTCCCAAGTCGCGGCCCAAGGCGCCGATATTCGTCTTAAACGTCTCGTCGGTCTTCCACTAAACCAGCTCTTCACTTTACCGGAACTCCCGCGAGTACCCGCTACGCCCTTGTCGAACCCTGACGATGCGCTCGCCAAAGCCTTCCAGGATCGGCCCGAAATGCGGATCGCCTCCGAGACTTTTCAAGCATCGATCTACAATTACCGCTCCGTCGAAGCGCAGAATCTTCCCACCGTAAAGGCGACCGCCGACTACGGCTTTAGCGGAAACACTTTGAATGGGACCGCACGTACGAGCAGTATCGGTGGCCACCTCGATCTTCCGATTTTCGAAGGCGGTCGTATCCGCGGGAAAACGCGCGCGGCGCGAGCGCTTCGCGATCAGTACGAAAGCAGGTACCACGATATCCGCGACCAAGTCGAAGAGGATGTTCGACTCTCCCTGCAGACTCTCGAGGCTGAAATCCAAGAGACTCACATTGCGGACCAAGTAGTGCAATTTGCGCAGCGCGAACTGAAAATGGCTCGCGACCGATACGGCGCGGGAGTCGGTGATAACATCCAGCTCTTAAGCGCTCAGGACGTACTCGACCGCGCCTTAGACGACCAAGTAGACGCCCTCGCACGCTACGATACGGCCCGTGTGAACTTTGCGACTTCCCTCGGCCAAATGGAAAACTTCAAATGATGAACACGGAGCCCCATATGCCCGAACCGAAGAAAAAGCGCTTTATCGTTGTAGGAGGAGCGGTTGTGTTAGTGCTGGGTATTGCGCTCGCTTTCTGGTATTTGCACGCCGCCGGGACCGAGTCAACCGACGACGCGTTTATTGACGCGCATATCATTCCCATCAGCGCTAAAGTAGCGGGACAGGTTCAAGCGGTCCGCGTCGATGATAATCAACCTGTCAAACAAGGCGATGCTCTCATTGAAATCGATAATCGTGACTACCAAGCCAAAGTCGACGAACAGCGCGCGAAAGTGGCGGCCGCCGAAGCCGAAGCCCGCCGCGCGGCAAGCGACGCCCGTCGCTACGAAGAAATCTTCAAAAACGACGAAATTTCTAAACAGCAGCTCGACAATGCCAGCGCCCAAGCTGCCTCGGCACAAGCCAACCTTCAGCAGCAGCGCGCCGCTCTTGTCCAAGACGAACTCAACCTCTCATACGCGAAAATAACGGCCCCGGAAGCGGGGATTGTCACCAAAAAGGCCGTCGAACCCGGCGCTTATCTCCAAGTGGGACAAATTCTGCTTTCGATCGTTTCCGATCACTACTGGATCACCGCGAATTTTAAAGAAACTCAACTCACACACATGCATCCCGGGCAAAAAGTCAGGATTAAGCTGGATGCCTATCCCGGGCAC
Source organism: Elusimicrobiota bacterium (assembly GCA_038241515.1). GTDB lineage: Bacteria > Elusimicrobiota > Elusimicrobia > 2-01-FULL-59-12 > 2-01-FULL-59-12 > JBBSDO01. Next base: position 12,102 of record JBBSDO010000025.1, read on the forward strand.
AAAGTCGAAGGTCATGTGGACAGCATTCAATCCGGGACCGGCGAACGCTTTAGCGTAATGCCCCCCGAAAACGCGACTGGGAATTACGTAAAGGTTGTCCAGCGAATACCCGTCAAAATACTGATCGACACGCCCTCCGACCCCAATTTCCGATTGGCCCCCGGAATGTCGGTCGAACCAACGATTCAGATTAAGTGACTGTGAGTGGCCATTCAGACGTACCCCATAATTCCTCTCCCTCGGGGAGAGGATGGCCGAAGGCCAAGTGAGGGGGCAGAACCCCTCACCCACACCCTCTCCCCAAGGGAGAGGGGAACATCAAAATCAAATGAACTCGGATCTGGTCCGGATTATTCGGCTCTTACTCGGCCCCTTTTATGACGGCTGACGGCTGGAAACCCAAACACAATCCCTGGCTGATCGCCATGACGGTGACTATGGCGACTTTCATGGAAGTACTTGATACGAGTATTGCGAACGTGGCCTTGCCTCACATTGCCGGGAATCTCTCGGCGGGGGTTGATGAGGTGACGTGGGTTCTTACGTCTTATCTTGTGGCTAACGCCATTATTCTTCCCTTGAGCGCCTGGATTTCGTCGCTGATCGGCCGGAAACGCTATTACATGCTTTCCGTGGCTCTATTTACCGTGAGCTCCTTTCTGAGCGGACTGGCCCCCAGTCTGATGTGGCTCGTCGTCTTCCGCATTATGCAGGGATTGGGTGGGGGCGGCTTGCAGCCCAGCGAACAGTCCATCCTCGCGGATACCTTTCCTCAAAAACAATTGGGCATGGCGATGGCCATGTATGGCGTGGCCGTGATCACCGCCCCAATCTTAGGACCGACGCTCGGCGGATGGATCACCGACAATTTTAGCTGGCGTTGGATTTTCTTCATCAACATTCCCGTAGGTATTCTCTCGCTCGTCCTCACTTCGCGTTTCGTCGAGGACCCGCCTTCCATGAAGCGCCGGGAGATGAAAGGTCTGCGCATCGATTACATTGGATTGGGCGCCGTCGCTCTTGGAATTGCCGCGCTTCAGATCATGCTCGACAAAGGGGAAAGAAAGGATTGGTTTTCTTCTCACCTGATCCTGGCCCTTGGAATATTCGCGGTGATCGCCATTACGTTTGCCGTATTTTGGGAAATACGCCAAAAAGATCCGATGATCGATTTTCGGATGCTGGGTGAGCGAAACTTTGCCATCGCGAACGTTCTCATGTTCATGTTAGGAGTGATTCTTTTCGGCAGCACGGTTTTGCTCCCGCTGCTCTTACAGACTCTCTTGGGATATCCGGCGACTTTGGCCGGGCTCGTTTTATCGCCCGGAGGGCTCGTCACGATGGCAACGATGCCGCTCGTGGGATTCTTATTGGGGAAATATCAGCCCAAGTGGCTGATCGCTTTTGGCCTTTGTGTGATCAGCTATTCGCTCTTGCAGATGAGTCATTTCAGCCTCGGCCTCGATTATCGCACGGCGCTGATCGCACGCATGATTCAAGCCGGTGGTCTGGGCTTCCTATTTATACCCATCAACACCGCCGCTTATAGTTTTGTGCCGCACGAAAAGCACAATCAGGCCTCGGGGCTGATTAATCTCTCGCGCAATTTAGGGGGAAGTGTTGGAATTGCCTACGCCACCACGATGCTCGTGCGCTACGCCCAACAACACCAGAACTACCTATCGGCGCACTTTACAGCAACCGACCCGGCTTACCAAGCGGCACTTTTCAAAGCCGTTCGCGCCATCCATTCACGCGGAGTCGGCGTTCTGCAGGCGACGGCCATGGCGAAGGGAACCTTTTATAGCCAGCTCCTGCGGCAAGCCAATATGCTCGCTTACCTTGATGTTTTTCGCCTCATGTCCTTTGCCTGCCTGCTTACGTTCATCCTCGTTTTCTTTATGAAGAAAGCCTCCGCCAAAAAGGGACCGATGGCTGTTCACTAATTCCGCCCGAAGCTGGGAATGACGACGCGGGTGAATTTGTGGCTACAATCTCAATCATGAGTACGCGGAAATTTTAGAAAATGAACCTTGATAGAACGATCCAAGAATGGATTCATTCCCATCAGCAACCAAGCCTCCATCACTTCGCATCCGGTCTTTCCCAAGTAACGAGCCCCCGAGCGGTTATCCTTTGGGCGGCCCTTTCTGCGATCATTCTTTGGTTTTTACGCAGACGCCGCGATGCGGCCTCCCTCTTTCTCGGAACCATTTTAGGCTGCGCTCTGATTACTCCCTTAAAAATTCTATTCCACCGCACCAGACCTATTTACGGGCTGATGATTCATTCCTACAGCTTTCCCAGCGGCCATGCTCTTGCAAGCACGATCTTCTTCTGTCTTCTTGCAGCAAGCGCCGGCCGAATTGATTTGCACCACCGCACTCTCTACGGCCTTCTCGCTCTTATTTTGATTCTTCTTGTGGGGGCAAGCCGTATCTATCTTCGGGTCCATTGGCCCAGCGATGTCATTGGCGGCTATTTTTTTGGAACTATCTTTCTCTGTTTGTGGGAAGGGATTCTCTTTCGTCATGCCGATAAGCATTGACCATCATCTCTTAGCCTATCTAGGTTTTACCGGCACGATTTTTGACGCCGTCGGTGGCCTCTACCTCTCCTACGACTTGCTTGGCGGCAAGCAAGGGCCCCTCTCACTTTTCACTCGCTCGGTCACTTACGCGATTTTCTTTGGCCTGGGTTACGGCATCCCCTTTGGAATCTACTTTGGTACTGTGGCGGGTATCGGTTTGGGGGTTATCCTCGCCTTCGAACAACAACGCGTCGCGCGGCATCAGCGGCTGTACGGGAGCAGTCCGTTATTTAACGTACCGCTTTTCGGCGTGGCGCGCGGGATTTTATTTGGTGTGGCTTCTTTAAAAGCGTTTGGTGGGGAGTTTGGGCTCGTCTTCGGGGGCTTAAGCGCAGCGGCTCTGGGAGGGGTTTACTATCTACGCTTTGCGCCCACTTATGATTACCGGTCTCATACCCGGCCGGTTATTACTTTTCATCGCTTGATGGCTTCAGTTTGGAGGGGAGTGGCTCTCGGAATTGCGGGAATTCTCGCCGGTTGGATTGTCACCGGCCAGCTTCTCTTTGAGAACTTTGGGATTCGAATCGGCTTAACCGCCGGAATTGTGAGCATGACGGTAGGTATTTTTAGTCCGATCGTGGAGTGGCACGTCGATAACGTACCCGTCAGAAGGCTAGGAACCTTTGGAGTAGGCCTAATTCTGATTGGACTTCTCCTTCAGTCTGCCCAGTACTTGCCGATAATTTTGGAGATTCCGCTTCGGTGATCGGTCGAATCTCCTCTTGGAACCTAAAAGACAATCGGTCGAAACCCTTGCTTATCCCCTGGCCGCGGCCGATTGACTTTCCGCGGCAAAACGACGCGATTGGGACTTTCTTCAGAGCGGATTTGCGTGCTCGAAAACATCGATCGTCGGGGCTGATCGTCCGGTTCATCTAACATCGGTTCAGCCGCTTTTTTTCTTCTGGCCATTGTTTTCCCCTACTTTAATTTTGGAGTAGTCGAATAAATTGAAGGCAGGCACTTCTAGGACCGTATTCACCCAAAAAAAATCCCCCTCAATCGTTGTATTAGACGCGCAAGATCGCGTCGAAGTAACAACTAGTTTTGGATTGGCGTACTAGCCACGAGACCGGCGAGCAAGAAAAAGCAAAAGGCCAATAGACCTAGCCAGGTCTGTATCCCATGCAGCCGCTGCCATCTTTGGCGCGTCTCGATCCATTCAGCGGGAGGATCGTCGGTTGGCCATTCCTTAAAGCGGAGATTGCTGGAGGCCTTCATAAAAAGCAAGATGAGAGAGAGAACCGCGCAAAAGAGTCCCTCGGTGGTTAGTTTCGTCGGTAGAGTCTGCCAAATGTGATGGTGAATGAGTAGGCCAACCGCCGACGCCACTGAAATGAGAGAACATGCCATCACCCAGCGATCATGCCGGACAAGTACGTCTTGATGAAAAAGCGCGTATTGCTGTGCCGAATAATCGCGAGTCGCAGGATTGATCTGACGCCAAACCTGCCAAAGTGCTCCACAAGCGAAAGCGGAACTAAGTCCGTTGATAAATTGCAGTACCATTATGCGAACCAATCCATATCAAAACCCCTCCGGTATGAGCAGTACCTTCCCAGCGGACCGATTTCTCTTATAACGCTCAATCGCTTCTCCCACCTGCCCTAGGGGGAAGCGCGCTTGAACCGACGTCGCTAGTTCAGCATTCAACAACTTCTGCACGCGGAATGCCATCCAAAGCTTTTGAAAAAAAGGTTGGTGCTTTACCCAGTCGGTCAACCAGAACCCTTCTAGCCGTTGGTTCTTAAAGATTAGTTCCGCGGGTCCCAGTTCGCAGTTGGATCCTGAAAGCGCGCCATAGACAATCACCTTCGCTTTGTCACCCATGCAGCGCGCGATTTTCGCCGTCAGATCGCCTCCCACGGCATCCAAAGCCAGTTGCGTACTACGTTTGCTGCAGAATTCGCTCAACCGGGATTCAAAATCGGGTTCCGCGGAATTCAGAATATAGAGATGGCCTTCCTTTTGAAGAAGCGGGATCTGTTCAGGACGATGAACAATATTCATGACCTCGAGGTTCTTTTGCCGGGCCAGGCGAGCCACCATTTGGCCGAGGGCTCCTGCCGCGGCTGTCTGGATAAGTGAGCGAAAACCGCCTCGCTTGACCAGACGAATTAGGGCCCAGGCCGTTAGAGGATTCACTATTAAGGAAGCCCCTTGTTCAAGAGTAACTTCGGGGAGAAGCGGAATGCAGTCCGCTGCCCTGGCGACCATGTGCGAAGCCCAAGTTCCGTTCCCATCTTCAGGAGCGCGGCAGGCTACGCGCCGCCCCATCAAAAATTTAGCGAATGTCCCAAGGCACGATACAACGGTGCCGGCACCCTCGAAGCCAGGCACAACCGGCAGCGCCTTCTTTACACCGTACTGATTGCGCAGAAATACTAAGTCGGAGGGATTGATCGGCGCGGCAGCCATCTTGACCAAAACTTCACCGTTTCTGAGCGGGGGAATCGGCATGCGTTTGACGCGCAACTCTGACGTAGTGAAGCTTTCAAGCAGGACCGCAAGCATCTCGGGCGGTACGACGGCGGACATGGGTTATTGAGGAAAGAAAAACCTAGCGAGCATGAAACCGACCCAGCCAAAACAAGACAACTAAGGCCAGAATCAGGAAGGTACCTGCGGCTACGGGAAAGTTAAATGAGGAACGTTTTCGGCGGGCTTGCGGATTGAGTCTCAATAAATGCGAGTGAATTATTTTCCCCACGACTTTAATTTTACTTTATCTATCTTGCCCGGAGTCAGGCTTCTTTACTTCGTCATTCCCTACGAGTGTTGGTGGGGAATCCATCACGCCGCGGGAATCCACACCCTTTCAGAACTTTTTTGATAGCTGGACTCCGTCGACGCCCAGATTCAAATCCCAGCTGGATTCGAGGCGCTTTTGATGATGCCGCCAGAGTGCTCGCGAGGTTCCGATACCGAGAAGCGCGCCTCCCACCACATCGCTACCCCAATGCCGATTGGCGTAAAGCCGAGAAAAACCAACGGCGCTCGCGGCGGCGAAAGCGGGAATCACCACTTGCCAGCGCGGGTAATACTCCGAAAGCGTTGTGGCGGCCGCGAAAGCTACCGTCGTATGACCTGAGGGGAAACTTCCGCTGAAGTGCCCAGGTCTCAATTCAAAGGGATCGGAGGTATCATAAGGACGGCGCCGCCCTAAGGCTAACTTAAACGTGGTGGAAAGCGCACCTGCCCAAAGAAAACTCTCGAGAAGTTCAAAAGACACATGCTTTTGATAGGTGTCGTGGCGCGCCCATCCGCTTACTCCTAGGATCCCGCTGAGTATCGGGCCGGAAAATTGCGCCACATCGCCGTAACTCTGCAGCGTTCCAGCGGAGCCGGAGCTTCTGTAGGGGAGAAGGTCCCCTCGAGAGACCCGGTCGAGCGCGATCGATCCGCCGAGTAAAGTCGCGCCCACCACCAAACCCAGAGCGTCTTGTCTATTAAGTCGCGTGGGAGATTCGTAGAGCCAAGCTCCGTCTAGGAGCGCGTCTCTATAGGCGGCAGACATCGC
>JBBSDO010000026.1:0-18170 GCA_038241515.1 Elusimicrobiota bacterium
CCTCGCATGTTTTCGTTTAACTCTCCCTACGGAGCCTGCCCTATTTGCGACGGACTAGGTACGAAGCTCGAAGTCGATCCGGATCTCGTTGTGCCGGATGAAACTCTTTCGATAGCGGGGGGAGCCCTACGCGCTTGGTCGGATCCTGTGACCACACGGATGCACCGTTGGAAGCGCTCCTGGGCCAGCTATTACGAAGAAATCCTTCAAGATGTTTGTCGACGAAACCGTATTCCTAACAATCGTGCTTGGAAAGATCTTACTCGCGAGCAACAGAAGATCATTCTCCATGGCGGCGGCTCTTACCGCATTCACTGGGGAAAGAACGACCAGGAGTTTGAAGGGGTGATACCGCAGCTTGAGCGCCGCTACAAAGAGAGTGAATCGGAGTTTGTCAAAGAGGAGATTTTTAACCGCTTTATGCGACGCAGGATCTGCCCTACGTGCAAAGGCGCTCGTCTGAAGCCCGAATGTCTGGCCGTGACGGTTGCCGAAAAATCAATCGCACAAGTCTGCGCGCTGTCCGTCTTAAAAGCCTCCGAGTTTTTCCGAGGCTTGGTCCTCACGGAAAAGGAAAAGGTCATCGGAAAGCAGATCTTAAAGGAAATCCAGAGCCGCCTGATCTTTTTGGTGAATGTGGGGTTAGAGTATGTCACGCTTGACCGCGAAAGCGCCACGTTGGCAGGGGGAGAGGCGCAGCGCATTCATCTGGCCACGCAGATCGGCTCGGGGCTTGTGGGTGTGATGTACGTCCTAGACGAGCCGACGATCGGTCTCCATCAGCGTGATAACGACCGGTTGCTGAAGACTCTCGTCCGGCTTCGCGACTTAGGGAACACCCTCCTCGTGGTCGAACATGATGAAGAAACGATTCGGGCGGCGGACTGGATCATCGATTTAGGTCCGGGAGCGGGGGTCCACGGAGGCCACATTATTGCGGAGGGTCACCTCCAGGAAATCCTGGACAGCCCTAAATCCCTCACTGGACAATACTTGAACGGGCGGCTGATGGTTCCCGTGCCCCCTGAACGGCGTCCCCCGGGTACCCGGTTCCTTGAAGTGCTCGGTGCCTCTCAGTTCAACCTCAAAAATATCGACGTCAAGATTCCTTTGGGCTGTTTTGTGGGGATCACCGGGGTGTCAGGATCGGGCAAATCAACCTTTGTCCATGAAATCCTCTACAAAGCATTAGCGCAAAAAATCTATTCCTCCAAAGACGCTCCGGGAAAGTATCGCGTGATCAAAGGGGTGGAGGAACTCGACAAAGTCATCGTAGTGGATCAAGCCCCCATCGGCCGGACTCCGCGATCAAACCCCGCTACCTATACCGGTGCATACGGAATTATCCGCGATTTGTTTTCTCAGCTCCCGGAGGCCAAAAGACGGGGGTACAAACCCGGCCGCTTTTCATTCAACGTGAAGGGGGGACGCTGCGAAAATTGCGAAGGGGATGGTACTCTTAAGATTTCGATGCAGTTCTTACCAGACGTCTACGTCAAATGTGAGGTTTGCCAGGGTCGGCGCTTTAACGAAGAGACGCTGCAGGTGCGATACAAAGGAAAAACGATCTCCGAGGTGCTGAACATGCCGGTCGAAGAAGGTCTTGAGTTCTTCCGCAATATCCCCGCGCTATCACGACTGCTCGGGTCCTTGAACGAGGTGGGGTTAGGCTACATCGCTTTGGGCCAATCCTCGACGACTCTTTCGGGCGGCGAGGCGCAGCGCGTAAAATTGGCCACAGAATTGGGGAAACGACCCACCGGCCGAACCCTCTACATTCTGGATGAACCCACGACGGGCTTACACTTTGCCGATGTGCACAAGTTGTTGGATTCTCTTCATCGCCTCGTCGCCAATGGGAATACGGTCCTCATTATCGAACACAACCTCGACGTCCTCAAAACAGCCGATTGGCTTATTGATCTCGGGCCGGAAGGAGGCGAAGGCGGCGGCGAGGTCGTCGCTCAAGGAACGCCCGAGGTCATCGCCGCCTCGGAAGCGAGTTATACCGGCAAATACCTCAAACCTCTCCTAAGAACCCTCATTCCTCTCCCCACGGGAGAGGTTAGGTGAGGGGGGTCCCCAGCACGTCGTAAATCGATACAACCACACCACTTGCCTCCCTCACCAAGGTTCCCTCCCCCTGACAAGGGGGCGAGGAATAGATAGGAACACCGTTGTATAAAGATAAAAGGTTTTTGATCAGTTGTACTTGGCGGTGATGCTACTTGATATCGCCGGGATTGATGAGAGGACTGTCAGCTTTCGTTTCGTTAGGCGACGGCTGCGAGACGGTCGGGACGGCTTTGGGTTGGGGGGATGTCGAGGGAATCGGCTTCGAAAGAAGATCGGCGGTCGACGGGACATCGAGATTGTTGACGTCGGGCAAGTTGCGCAGGCCGAGCGGGTCATCCGCAGCATTCTGTGCGCGGGCCATGGATTGCTGGCCGGGGACCAAATCTTGCAGCGCGAACTCTTCGGGCGAAGGAATATCTTCCTTGCTTTGCGCGACGGCCTCATGAAGTTCTTTCTTGAGCATCGCTTCATGCGTCGCAATCATCTGCTTAAGGATATGGTCGTCATTCGGGTTCTTCTCCAAAATCTCGTTCATGTCGAGGATGGACTGGACGTAGTCGCCGTTGGTTTGCGAGGCCTTGGCTTCCTTCAAAATAGCGCGCTCTTCGCGGTTTAGCTGCTTAATCTTGTCGCCAAAGCGCAAAGCCAGGCTCACGCGATGGGTGGCGCCAAAGTCCCCGAACGATCCGTAAGCGTAGTCGAAGAGAACGCCGCGCAACTTAAGACCGACGCCCAGACGCAGTCCTTTTCCTTCGTCATTCGATCCCGCATAGCCTAAGCGCAGAGCGATCAGATCCCTAAACCAATATTCCGAACCCAAGGACACGAAGGTCGAATTGTCGTTGGGGATGGTCACATCCGCAGTCAAGTTAATCGGCCAATCTTCAACGTGAAGTGCAGCAAAGCCGAATTTGATCTTGCGCGGCAAAGGGTCGCGGTCGGAGACAAATTTGAGGCCAGGACCCACGTTTAAGATGGAGGCACCCAGACGGTAATTCGCTTGCAGCGGATGCCAAGGCAGTGCCAGGAGCGACCCGGCGTTGACCGCAAAACTTCCAGCCGACGTATCGGCCAACTTCTCATGAAGGAAGGAGCCCGTAATCCCGAGCGATAAGGCTTCTTTGATGAGGCTGGCGATGCCGCCCGAGAAAATGTAAGCGTTCGCACTTTGATTGCCGATCGCGGCCCCTGTATTGTCGTAGCCCGCGATATCACCATAACCTAGGTACGACATCGAGGCGCCGGCGGAGTACGAATCACCGGGAGCAATATAGGAGAGATGCTCATAGTGCACATTCTCGATCAGGGAGGAGTGCATGAAACTCGCCTCTTTTTGGTTGGCAAAGGACAGACCCGCAGGATTCCACTGCAGGGCGGATGAATCATCCGCGAGCGCGGTATAGGCTTCGCCCATCCCGATCGCGCGCGTTCCCACCGGGATCTTTAAGAGTTCGCCCGTCGTTGTTCCCGGTCCGCTAGCAAATGCCAATGAGTTCAATAACAGAAGAGCCACGAATAGAGGCAAGTATCGGGGTTTCGGGGTATCGGAGTTTCGGTGCGAAAGCAAAGAAAAAGGGAGTCCATTCTCCGAGGCTCCGATACGCCGACACACCGACACAATCATTTTCAACGCCGGGGTATCGGTGTACCGGTGCGACGGCAGGGAGGGGGTTTGCCGTAACACCGATACGCCGATACCTCGGAACGCCGACACGATGTGAGTTAAGAAGGTCATCGGATGATAATCAACTTCCCGCGCTTTTCAGCGAAGTCGTTTTTCACTTGGTAGATATAGACGCCGGAAGCGACTTTCGCCCCGTCCGAGTTTTTGGCGTCCCACTTGATCTCACCAGAGTTCGTCGGGTCCGTCAGCGTATTCACCAGTTCACCCATGATCGTGTAGATTTTGATGCTTGAATTTGAAGCCAAACTGACAAAGTGAATGAAATCGTGACCTATAGAAGGTTTAAAGGGTACCGGCCAGGCGTAAGAGCTGTTGAGATTGGTTGAGACGGCGCCGGCAAGGATATAGACCCCGGATTGCTTGATCGGCGCGCTGGCGACGCCATTTTTGCTCTGAGAACCCTGCACAAGAACAGGCTTTTGTACCGCGCCGTTTACCACGGCGACAAAATAAATATTAAGGGTTCCCCGATCCACGCCTGCCGCGCCCGCGGCCAATGCACGCGCCCCGGAGCCGCGATTCGACATCACGAGCTGGACGGCTGCTGAGGCGGCCGGCTGCGCCATCGGGGTTGTAGCGCCTGGGCTATAGAACTGGACTTCCGCCGTTTTCAATGTCACGAGATTTTTATTTGAATTGGTTGCCTTCGCGATGTCGCCTACCACGGCCCCGCTCAAGAAATTCGCCGGCTCGACGAGCTGAGTACGCACGACGGGAAACCATCCGTCGATCAGCGTGTTAGGAGAAACTTTAAGCGCAGTCTCTTGCGCCGTGTCATAAGGCGAAGCGACCGTGGCCATCTGGGCGGGATCGATCGTCGTGATAAAGGACTGCGGAAACGATTTGGTGGTCTTATAGCCGAATAAGTCGGGCAATCCCGAGGGGATGTTCAGGTTATAGAGCTGAGCCGGGGCGAGCGGGCTGTCGGGCTTGATCGACAATGTTCCCGAGCTGTATTTTGCCGTAAAGGGTACTGGGTTGCCTGCCGCGTCTTTCAAAGTGACACTGCTTCCAATCGTCGGGTCCATATCGCCCGAAAAATTGGCGACGAAAGGACCGCCCAGCCCCACTCCGAATACGAACTTATCCAAACGGACACCATTTAAGGGGGGGAAAACGACATCAATGCCGGCGCCCGGGCTTCCCTTAGGGAGAGGGTCAGAACAGACGACAGAGCTCGGGCTCTTTTGCAGCACACAAGCGCTGATTGAGAACGTATTACCGATGCCCGCATTGCGGAGCGTCGTGGTCCCCGGCAAAGTCTGCCATTCAGTCATCGTGTGGAATAAGGAAAGTGGCGGTTTTTGATTTACCGGAACCGTGACCGCATTCCCGCTACCGTCTAAAAAGGAAGTTGACGTAATTTGAATGGCGTATCGGCTGTCGGTCGCATTTCCATCGGCAACAGCGCTAAAGCTGACGTTTAAGGTGAAATTCCCAACTTGGCCCGTTATTTTGGCTGTCGGAATGTTGGGCGTCGCTGCCAGCGTGAAGCCAGAGGCCTCGCTTCCGGAATAGGGTGCGGGGCTGCCCCCTGCCGATGAAACACTCTGTAAAACCAGCGTGTAGGAGGTGTTTGCAGCGGGCAGATTGGCAACGGTTATCGGACCGGGCGCAACTCCGTCAGTGAAGGGTCCTTTTAAGATTTGCGAAACGGCCGAGCTCACCGACTGACCTGCAGCGTCAGAAGTTCCCGCCTGTAGCTGAACGACGTTGCTGAAAGAGGTCAATTCCCAATGAGCGGTTAAGGTCCCGCTGGACTGGCCGATTATTGTTCCTGAGGCGGAAGGTGAATTGGTTTTGACGCGGCGTGTGCCCGGGGTCGCCACATCATAAGTCGGAGCGTCGGCCGTGTTAGTTCCATAAACATACGTACGGATGTAATAGAAAGTGAAAGCCTCGAGGTTTACAAACGGTTTGGGGTTGTTACCTGTTGTTACTGGGTTGGAACGCAATAAGGGATCGCCGCCGCTCGTATCCGGATTGGCGAAGTGTGCAGGGTCTTTCACCATTTGGACTTCGTATTTCGTAGTTGCGGGATCGGTGCCAGACGGGAAATTTATCGTGACGGCAATCGTGCGATCCCCGGAATCCGCGGTTTTATAATCCGATGAAGGAAGCGTGGGAATGGTCCAAGCGTCGGCACCCGTAGCCAACGTAAAGCCGCTCCAATCCCCGTTATTAGAAGCGGTCGGCCCTACGGCAGAGTCTCCTACCGCAGCAGAAATGCTAATGACAGGGTACCGTGAATTAGCTTTCGGTGCTGGGATGTCAACAGATGCCTGGCCGCCACTGACACTCAGGGGTGCAGTCCAGACGACCCCGCCCGAATCGGGAGATACGGCTACGGCAGTTCCGGTGTCATTGGCGTAAGAATATTTCACCGCAACAAAAGTGGGCGCTTGACCGGCACGCGGCTTTATCGTCAAGGTAAATTGATCTGATGCTAGTTTGCTGGGGTCCACGGTCACCGATGTCGGGGGTAAGAATGATCCGCCGCCCTGGTCGTCCTGAGAGCAGGCGTCCCACGATTTGATCCCACTGGCGGCCTGCGCTCGCACCCGGACCCGATACACGTCACCCGTTCGAGGGATGTCGACCGTGAGTACTCCGGTTCCCGAGGCGGAGGTTTGCGTTACCGCCTTCGTTCCCGAGATTAAATTGGTCCCCGTTCCGCAGGTTGAGCCGAAGGCCGTTGCTGCTTCTAAGGTGTAAGTGGTAGGCGAACCATTGGCTGCAAAATTGAATTTGGCTGATATGGTGGCCGTTGCTGAACCGTTCGGCGTGATAATCACTCCATACGGAGGATCCGTGGCCAGCGGCTTGGTCCAGGCAGGTTTTCCGCTAACGGAGCTTTGTTTCGCGCTTGCAGGGACGCCCGTAAAATCACAGCCGGAGTCCGTGACCTGAGCACCGCCTACCTGATAGGAACTGTTGGCCGTAAGCCCCGCGACTGGAACGGCACCCCCAGTGCTATTAATTGTTTTTGGGCCGCTAGGGCTATAGTCCAGGTTTATGCATTGGAATCCCGTCCCGGAACCGGGATTTACAGTGACCGTTATCGAATTCTGCGAAGCCGTCGTGTTGTCGATCGTAAGAGGTTGCGGCGGCGAAAATTGCGTTTTGGCTTTCACTGGCGAAGAATCGGCAGTGCCGTTTCCACAGACCGACGTCGTCCGTAATACCATCGTGTACTGTGTACCGGGATTAAGATTACCGCCAATAGTGGCTGAGGTCTTGTTTGAGACGTCCACCGTTGCAATTAAGGACGTCCCATCATCCGCAAAAAGGACGAGCTGCTGGTTGCTAGCCGAAGGAAAAGTTGCGCCGATCGTCTTTGTTGTTGTGGCCCCCTTATCTTGCGCAAGACCACTTGCCGGAGCGTAAGGACTCGTGCAAAAGGACACCGTGTTAGATTTAGCGGCTATGCCGCCGCAGTCCAATCCGTTGTAAGCATTTACATAAGCGGTGTACTGTGTGTTGGATTTGAGCGGAGTGACGGATGTAGTCAGGGTGCCGCCAGTTAAACATTTTGTCGGATTTTCTGTCACACCGCCGCCCGTGAAAAATACCTGATATGGCGTAATACTTGGATCATTTCCATTGCCGGTCCAAGATAGATTCGCGGCGTTACCCTGGATATCCGATGCGACGGGCTTCGCCAGTACCGGCGGCGCCGCCAAGGTATAAACGTCCACGACGGTCCCGGAACCAGATTTTAGAGTTCCCGCTGCGCAACCCGGGGGGGAAGCATTATCACATCCTTGGACTTGTGCTTGAGTGTGAATATTCGCCTTGGCACCCTTTGCCGCTTGTCCGGAAAAGGTAACTGCCTGAGGGCTACTAGCGGCAGTCTTTAAAGTGAGCCCGTCCTGAGGACCGCCGGGCGCTCCTAAAATCTGATATCCGCCAGGCGGCGTGGTCGATGCAGGATCCCACGTGTACTGAATCGTATCTACAGTAGTTGCTTTTCCGGTGATGTTTTTAGGCCCGTAGTTAGGTCGTATTAGTATGAAATTGAAGCCAAAGTCCAAATTATTGCCTGCAACGTCTTTGATCTGGGACCCCTTAAAGGAAACATTGCAGCCGGTGGTCGATGAGCAGGCCGGATCAGTTGCACCTACGTTCGAATAGGCAATTGTCTGTTCTCCAAAGCGTCCATCTGTGCAATTCTTTGGGCTCGGCCCAATAGGCGTAATCGTCGCAGATCCTGAGGAATTAGCCGATATTAGATTGGTTCCAAAGTTGGGATCTAGTCCGGAAGAGCCGGCATCGCAAGGAAAACCCCCAGTGGGTGCGTCATACACGACAATTCTCACGTCGATGGGTGAAGTATAAAGATTTGTTGAAGGGGGATAATTTTGGTTTTGGGATGTATCTGTGCATTGTTGCCATAACAGCCCGCTATTAGGTGCTCCCAAAGCTTCGGTATAAACTTGCATGCATGCATTCGGCGGAACAGTATCGGTTGTTATAGGATTCGAAAAAACAGGAGTGTTGCCGGAGTTTGGATTCTTTGCGACGTCTTGAGCGCAGGCTGCGATTATCCATCCTCCTCCATCCGGTGGTGGAGGTGGGAAATCGACCTTTGCCGTTACTGAATTGCCCTGTGAAAGACTCGTAACATTTAATGAGAGGGCACGGCCGGTCGCCCGGACGTTATTGCAATCGGTGCTACTCTGCTCGGATGGTTGAATCCATTTAGCCCAAATCGTTTGTATCCCAGATTGGGTGTCGTGGGCGGTAATCGTCGGAGGGTTTGCACTTGAATAGACGCTATTCTGGCCTGAAATAGAATTCCCTTTTATTGTAAATCCGTCAAATATAGGAGGAGCATTGTCGATCTGGAAGAGATGGTTTGCCAAACCGACAGGTGTCGTTACACTACTCCAGGATCCGCAGAGGTTTAAATACCATTCACCTTGATTCGACGTAAGTGCTATATCCGCACCGGAAACTTGCGTGTTATTTGAAATTGGGCTCCACCCGCCACCCTGGCAGGACGTTGTGTTTACGGGGTTGTTTGGCGACCACCAATAAAATAGTGCCGTTCCTTGGGTTGGGTCGATACTAAGTGTATAGGTCCCGAAGTCTCCAGCTTGTTTCCAACCACCGTCGTTAGCGGGCAGCGAAAATTTGGGGGTGGGAGTTCCGATTACGTAAGTGCCAAAATTTTGGGGACCTATGATTGTGCTTCCGGCGTTAGAGACGGTTACGCTGAGATTTTTATATGCCCCGGCACTTAAAGTGCATGCAGGCAAAAAGTAGTCACCGGACCCAGGGGGAGCGTCGCCGACGGTGCCATCGCAAGAAATGCTATTCAAGTCGTCTTTGATCGAAAATGTCAAGTTCTGATCCGGCGTATACTTTCTGAAGGAAATCGAAAGGTCTTGGCTAGGCCCAGCCAAGTTTCCCGGCCCAGGATTGACTTCAAGCGTACCCGGCGGTGGTGGGTTTACAACGAGCGTAATGGGCGGATCCGATAGAGATCCGTCATCGGTGTTTTTAACAGTAACAAGATGGCTGGATCCGGCTACAAGAGTCTTCAGTTTGGGGTCATCGCTTGTCAATGTTGTTCCATCGACTAAAACCGTTGCGATCGGATTACCATCCAGTTGAATCACGGAGAACGAAAAGAAATTACTCCCAATGGCTTTCACCGTCGCGAATCCTTCGATCGCAGGATTTGGGTTTACGCTCGTAAGAACAGGGTTAGCGAAGACTTCCGGGACGATAAAAAAGGAGGCTAAAACCAAAATATATAACGCGGGCCAAGACCGAGTTGCTACGCGACCGCTGGCCTTCAGTGATATGTATTGCTTCATCTCCGGGTAAGTATGCACTTCGAATGTTACAGGACCGTTACTTTTATGTTAATTGCATGTTAACTAATGCAAAGAGACACAAAAGTGGGGTTCGTCTGGAACAAAACAGGGTGGGGCGGTGTCCTAACCCTTACCAAAAGGCTTCTTAAATAAGGGCGTTTCTTTACTTGGCTTAGGCCGCTATAGTACACTTAGCTCGGAACCCGCTGACTATTGCGAGCCTTTTCCCTCGACTTCACTTCAGGAACATGCCGAGGAAAAAGGCTCGCTAAACTAAGAACTGGGATCATAAAACACTTGAACCGCGAGGAGGATGTATTCATGAATTCACGAATTTGGAAATTGGGTGGCTTAGCCATTTTAGCTTTCGCATTAACGGGGTGTCCGCCCAAGGCCCAGGTGAAAAAGCCGGAGGAAATGAAACCGGAAGAGACCACCAAACTTGCGCAGCCGGCCGAAGAACCCTCCCTCCGGGGGAAAGATTATAAGGAAGTACCGGAGATCGGCACGGTGTATTTTGACTTGGACCAAACGAGCCTTCGCTCCGACGCGCGGGACGTCCTTCAGAAGAACTACGATGCTTTGCAAAAGAACTCTGACTGGGAAGTCCTCGTTGAAGGTCATGCCGATGAACGCGGCACGACGGAGTACAATTTGGGACTTGGGCAAAAGCGAGCGGCGGCCGTTCGGCAGTACTACATGAGTCTTGGTCTACCGGGAACGCGCGTGGCCACGATCTCCTACGGCAAAGAAAGCCCCGCCTGCACCGAACATAGCGAGGATTGCTGGTCTAAGAATCGCCGCGGAGCCACGAAAGTCCGTATCAACCCCGATCAACCGGCTCCCTCTGCGAAGTAGCATGAGTTATTCGTGGTTCGTCGTCCTTAGCGGGCTTGGCCAGAGGACCTATGACTAGAGATCTGGGACAGAAAGGAACTTTTATGGGTACCCTGCCAGCGGCCGCCGGGGATGATGGAAGTCACGCGCCGGTAATAGTCTCACGCTTTCTCGGTCTTATTCTCCTGGGTACCATCGCCGGCGTCGGCCTGGGACTGCAAGGCTGTACGCTGGCGACTCAGGCGGATATCCTGCGCTTGGATGACGACCTCAACCAGTTGAGAAAGAAACAGGCGGATGTTTTGACGAAGATGGGAGATTTAAGCGGCAATCTCGAAGGTCTCAACAGCCAGCTTGAATCTAGCCAGCAGAGAATGGGAACGCTTACCCAAAAGATGGATGATCTCCAAGCAGACTTGGCGCACCGTATGCAAGTGCTAAGTGGGCAGGTCACGGGGACCTCGAGCGCCACGCAAAACGCCCCGGGTGACATCTACCGACTCGCTTACAATGACTATACCGCCGGAAAGTTTGATCTGGCGTTGGTCGGATTCCGGAATTTCGTTTCGCAATTCCCGCACGCGGATCTTTCAGCGCAGGCGCAATTTTACATTGGCGAATCTGAATTCGCGCGGAAGAACTGGCCTGAGGCCGCGCGAGAGTATGAGAAAGTCTCCCAGAATTACGCCAAAAGTGATTTCCGACCCAAAGCGCTCTATAAACGGGCCCTGGCCCTGCAAGCTTTGAATAAGACGGCTGAAGCCCGTGCGGCACTTAAGCAACTCGTTAACGACTATCCCCGCCACGAACTCGCGAAATCGGCCCACGATCTCCTCAAAGATTCTGAGTAGACGGAAAATAAGAACTACGAACGGTGAAATACGAAACTGATTT
Source organism: Elusimicrobiota bacterium (assembly GCA_038241515.1). Lineage (GTDB taxonomy): Bacteria > Elusimicrobiota > Elusimicrobia > 2-01-FULL-59-12 > 2-01-FULL-59-12 > JBBSDO01. The sequence goes on from JBBSDO010000026.1 coordinate 11,317, forward strand.
TTTCGCGCCAAGCCGCCAAGGACGCCAAGATTTCCATGGCTTTTCATTGCGTGCTTTGCGTCTTTGCGAGAAACTGCCGTGAAAAATATCTCCCTTAGCATACTCCTCCGTGGACTGGCGTGCGTAATCCTCGGTTTCTGTCCTGCTTCTGCCGCAGACGTTTATCTGGGTCTCCAGGCTTTTGGAGCCAACGGGAAAGCCCTGGGTGTGGGTCTCGCGCCGTTCAATTCGGACGCTCAGAGCGCGGAGGTTTCTCGAACCATGCGCTCCGTCATGCGCGAAGATCTCCTATTTGAACATCTCTTTAATGTCGTTGAAGGCGGAACAGCGCCCACCGATAAACTAGATTCCATCAGTTGGAATGGGCTAGGAGCCCAGGTCGTCGTCGGGGCTAACGTGAAAACGGCGGGCGGCCAGGTAACGCTTGAGTGCAAGATCTACGACGTTTCTACGGGGAAAATTCTTTGGTCCAAAGAAGGATCCAACTCGGCTTCCGGGGTTCGCCGTCTCGTACATCTCCTTTCCGACCAAGTGACCTTCCAGCTTTCCGGACAACCAGGCGTCGCGCACACCAAAATTGTTTTCGTCAACAACCGTTCCCATCATAAAGAGGTTTACGTGATGGATTATGACGGTGCGAATACCCAGCAAGTGACTTCGAACCATTCCATCAACCTAGTCCCGAAATTCTCTCCTGATGGAAAAGCGATTGCTTTCACGAGCTACAAAGCCGGAAATCCTGACACCTTCGTCATGGATGCCTACGGGGGGAATGTTCATGAGCTTTCTGGACGGCAAGGGCTGAACACAGCCGCCGCATGGTCGCCTGATGGAAACAGCCTTTGCCTGACGCTCTCACGCGGCGGCGATCCTGAGCTTTATTTGTTGGATCGCTCAGGACGTATCATTCGGCGCCTTACCTATTCTCCAGGAATAGACACAAGTCCTTCCTTTTCTCCCAATGGCCAGCAAATCGCCTTTGTTTCCGATCGATCGGGAAGCCCTGAGCTCTACGTGATGGATATTACGGGTGCCAATGCCCAACGCCTCACATACGGGCAGTGGGTCGATGCTCCCGCTTGGTCGCCTCGAGGCGACTTGATCGTCTACGAACGCCAGCGCAGCCAAGGACGCTACGATATTTGGTTGATCGATCCTTCGGGTCGAAACAACCACGTGGTTTCGGAGGCGGGAAGCCGAAATGAAAATCCAACCTGGTCGCCAGGGGGACGATTCATCGTTTTTTCCTCCGACCGCGATGGCCGAAACAAAATCTGCTTGATGGTCGCTGACGGCACTTCGCCCCACTGCGTGAGCGAAGTTGCCGGCGAATCCACCACCCCTTCTTGGGGTCCTTAACAGTTAGCGGTTCGCGGTGAGCCGCTCGCGACCTATGGAAAAACCGCAAGCCGCTCACCACTAACCTTTCTTCTATGAAACGCGATCTCATTTCAATCACGGATTTTACGCCGGCCGAGGTGGAATCCCTATTGACGGTCGCCGCTCGCCTGAAACGGGAGAAGACGGCGATTATGCCCCTCAAAGGCAAAACGGTCGGCCTGGTATTTGAAAAACCTTCCACGCGCACCCTAATTTCTTTTGCTTCGGGAATTCATGCTCTGGGCGGATTTCCTCTAGTACTTCAGTCCGATAATCTCCAATGGAAAAGGGGGGAAAGAATCGCGGACATGGCTAGAGTCATGGACCGCTATTTGCATGCGATTGTGATTCGCGCGCGAAAACATGCGGATGTCTCCGAATTTGCCCGCTTTACGACGATCCCCGTCATTAATGGACTGACCGATTTTGAGCACCCTTGCCAGGTCCTGGCCGACACGATGACGCTTTGGGAGCGCCAGGGTCGCCGTCTGCGCAGCGTGCGAAAGCTGAAAATCGTTTTTCTGGGCGACGCGAACAATGTTTCCAACTCGTGGCTCTTATTGGCGGGAATGATGGGATTTCATTTCACGCTCGCCTGCCCGACGGGCTACGATCCAGACTCTAATCTCCTGCGAGAGGCGCGCAAGCTGGCCGGACGCTCGGGAGGTCGGCTTGATGTCGTTCATGACCCTCAAGTGGCTGCGCAATCGGCGGACGTCCTCTATACGGATGTCTGGACGAGCATGGGTCAAGAGGCCGAAGAAGCGAAAAGACAGCGCGCCTTTCGACCTTTTCAGCTGAACGCTAGTCTGATCGCTAAAAGCAAACCCGAAGTCGTTGTTTTGCATTGCTTACCTGCCAAACGCGGTGAGGAAATTACGGACGAGGTTATCGAAGGCCCACATTCTATTGTCTTCGATCAGGCCGAAAACCGCCTGCATATCCAAAAAGCGATTCTTATGCGGCTGATGGGAAAGCAATAACCCACCATGCAAAGAACATTTAAAGACGTTTCTCCGAAAATTGACCCTTCCGCCTTTATCCATCCGAGCGCCGAACTGATCGGCCGTGTCATTGTTTCACGAGAGGCGTCCATCTGGCCGCTCGTCGTCCTGCGCGGAGATATCGAAACGATCACAATCGGCGAGAAAAGCAACGTGCAGGACAGTACGGTTGTGCATACCTCAAAGGGATTGCCCGTGACTCTTGGAGAAGGTGTCACGGTCGGCCACGGGGCCATCTTGCACGGAACTAAGATCGGAAACTATTCTCTGATCGGCATGGGGGCCATTCTCCTAGACGGCTCGGAAATTGGCGAGGAATGTTTGATTGGGGCGGGGGCGGTCGTGCCTGAGCAGGCCAAGATTCCGCCGCGCTCGCTCGTACTAGGAGTTCCAGGAAAAGTTAAAAGAGAACTTCGCAGCGATGAAATTGCGGAATTACATAAGCGGGCAACGGATTATGTCCGTTATGCCCAAGAACACCGGCAGACCTCGCGACCAATTCCCTAATCGCGGCGCCACACGCGAGCGCTTTCCGATGATTGTGATGAACCCACGCAGGCACAACCCGAAGCACGCTCCGCGCAATCAACGCCAAACCCTAAATGAGATTTACCGTCGTTTGTACCGGGCTTTTGGTCCACAATTTTGGTGGCCCGCCGCAGGCGAGGCTCGCCACAGGCGTCCCACCTTTGGCGACGCTCGAAAGAGACGGACCGCCCTTGGCGAGGCTCGCCGACGGCGACCCGCCCATAGCGCTTGGGAAATGATGGTGGGAGCGATTCTCACCCAAAACACCTCTTGGACAAACGTCGAAAAGGCGTTGCGCTGCCTGAGGAACGATAATGCTCTTTCGGTGCGTGCCGTCGCTCGAATGCAGCGGCGTCGCCTGGAAAGACTGATTTATTCATCCGGCTTCTTTCGCCAAAAGGCAACGCGTCTACAAGATTTTGCGCGGCTGCTCGATTCCCATCCCACGCTTTTTAGGCAGCTCACAGGCCAAGCCAAGGGGACCCTCTTAGAGTTGCGAGAAACTCTCATTGCGCAAAAAGGGATTGGACCCGAGACGGCGGACTCGATCCTCCTGTATGCCGGAAGTTACCCCACATTTGTGGTGGATGCGTACACGCGTCGCACCGGGCACCGCATAGGCCTGTTCGAAACTGACAAGTATCACGAAGTGCAGGAGTTTTTTCACGCGAACGCTGTACAAGGGAAGACGCAGTTGACCGTCGCACGCTATAATGAATTTCACGCGCTCATTGTGATGCTGGCCAAGCATTTTTGCACGAGTCGTAATCCGAAATGCTCGGGATGTCCGGTACGCGATGTGTGTCGATATGCCAGGCAGCACAAATCGAGCAGTGGCCGCCCCCTTTATAAGGGGGATATGGCGGAGATTCAAGTATGACGAACGTATTGGTCGTTTTGTGCACAGCGTCGAAACTCAAGGAGGCGGAGAAAATTGCCCAAGTCCTGGTCGAAGAAAGGTTAGCGGCCTGCGTCAATTTGATCCCGCACATAGAGTCGCGGTATTGGTGGGAGGGAAGGGTCCAAGCCGGATCGGAAGTTCTCTTAATGATTAAGACCGTGAAAGCGCGGTTTAAAAAGTTGGAAAAGCGCATCCTGGAACTGCACTCCTACGATGTTCCTGAAATTCTTGCCATTCCTGTAGTTCTCGGTGGAAAGTCCTACCTGGCCTGGCTACTCAAGACCGTGGGTCAAAAACAAAAGTAATGCTTATTTTAGCCTCGGGTTCTCCGCGACGCAGTGAGTTGCTTGAAAAGTTGGGGATTCCGTTTCGAGTGGAAGTGAGCCATGTGACTGAGGAAACGAGCAGGAGCAAGCCTCAGGAAATCGTTGAAGAACTCGCTCTTCGAAAGGCTAGGGCTGTAGCCGACCGCGTGAACTACGGGATAGTGCTTGGGGCCGATACGATCGTCGTGCACCGCGGGAAAGTCCTCGGGAAGCCGGTGGATGCCAAAGAGGCCTATAAAATGCTCTACCGTCTTTCCGGGACAACGCATCGGGTCTATACAGGGGTCGCCGTGGTCGAAGGCAATCGTGCTGACATCGGCCATGCGGTGTCGACTGTCCGGATGAAAAAAATTGATTTAAACCGAATCATTGAGCTGTCCGCGAATCATTTGGACAAGGCCGGGGCCTACGCGATTCAGGAAACTAAGGATCCTATCGCAGAAGTGATCAAGGGTTCTTACGAGAATGTCGTAGGGTTGCCATTGGCTTTGGTGGAGACGATGTTGGCCAAATTTGGGATTAAAGTGCCGAAGAAAAAACCTGGCCCAAGCGCTTAATGCCTTCGTCGATTTGCGAAAGGGTTGAGTTTGTGAAATTGAGCCTCAGCGTATTGTCGCCCCCGCCGTTGGCATGGAAGACCGAGCCCGTAACGTAAGCCACTTTTTGGTCAATCGCTTTTTTGACAAGTTTGGATGCCGAGATGCTTTTCGGTAACTGGCACCACACAAACATCCCGCCTTCCGGTTTTACCCATTTCACGTCCCGAGGAAAATGCTGATGCATCCCCGTGAGCATGCGCTCGGCGCGCTCACGGTACGCTCTGATTATGACGGGGATATGCTCGTCCAGATACCCACGTTTGCAATAGTGATAAGCGGCGCGCTGAATGAGCGAGTTGGGCTGCAGGTCGGCTGCTTGTTTCGCTAGAACCAGAGACGAAATGATGTGGGGTTCTGCGACGACAAATCCGAGCCGTATTCCGGGCGAAAGTGTCTTCGAAAAGGTGGACAAATAAATAACGCCCTTGCCTTGGGCGAGGTGATAAATGGATGGCGCCACCGACCCGTGGAAACGTAAATAGCTGTAGGGATCATCTTCAATGATCGGTAACGCTTTGCGCCGCGCCAATTGGATCAATTGGGCGCGCCGCATGGGACTCATGGTGATCCCGGAAGGATTCTGAAATGTCGGAACGAGGTAAGCAAATTTTGGTTTTTTGCGACTGAGAATCGCTGTCGCCTTTTCGATGTCGAGGCCTTCCTCATCCATGGGGACAGTCAGGTAGCGCGCTTGATAAGCGTTGAAGGCTTGAATCGCCCCCAAATAGGTGGGATTTTCAACGAGAACAGTGTCCCCTGGATCTAAAAAGATTTTTCCGAGGAGATCGAGAGCCTGTTGGGATCCATTGGTCAGCATCATGTTGTCGGGACGGCAATCGATTCCCTGCTTGCCAAGCCAGGAGCAAAGAAACTCTTTGAGCGGCAAATAACCTTCCGTCACGTCATATTGGAGAGCCGATGCCCCATCCGACCGCAGAGTCTCGGCCATCGCGATGGAGAATTTCTCGACGGGGAAAAGCTCAGGGGCGGGCAACCCCCCTGCAAAGGAGATCATGTCCTTCTGATTCGTCAGCTTGAGAATTTCGCGGATCGTGGAGGCCTGCATGTTTTGCATGCGTTTGGCCAAATGCGGTTTTCTCTTATTCAATGGTTCGAGCCTGCTCGAGCAGTGACTGCAACTCGCTTTGGGAGAGCAGAGCGTTTCCTTTAGAAAAAAGTTCGCTTTCTTCGTGACTCATATGGGGTAAGAGAACGTCAAGCATGGTTTCGCAGCGTTTTTGCCAATCGGGCGAAAACCCGCCCTTTCGTAGGCGTATGGTCAAACTCTCCAATGCAAAAAGGACGCCCGCATGGTCGTTGCGCAAGGTGTGCATGAGGTCACGGTCCTGAACGCGTTTCCCCTCATCGAGGGCGCGGTAATAGACATCTTCTCGTTTAAAGTGTTTCCGAATGGCGACTTGGAAATTTGGAAGAAAGGCGGCGATCTTGGGAGTCTCTTTGGCCATCAGGCTCCGCAGTTGTTGCGCTTGGTCGCGAAGCTCAGCATGTTCGATTTTGAAAAGCTCGTGAATGCTCATTAAAGGAAAAACAACCCGGTGCTCCTGCCTGCCAATTGGCAGGCACAACGAGGAATTGCTTTTCTAATGGGTCCGATGGGGTTCGAACCCATGACCCTTCGCTTAAAAGGCGAATGCTCTACCACTGAGCTACGAGCCCACTAAGAGATTGCAGTCCTTACGTACCGCCCATGAATGTCGAAGACACCTTGCTCGTGACAATCTTGCGATCGTCAAAAGACGAGCAGCGATGACTCCCGATGACGAATGACCGAATGCTGAGCGACTACGATGAGGATGGAACGCCGCAGCACGACATTTACGGGTGAGTGCTATTATATCGATCGAAACGAAGTATCGTCAATTTATCGTTTTACAACAGACGATATTTTGGCGACACCCAAGCCTTTAGTATAATAACGAATCGCTAAGACGTTAACGACATTCCTCGTCGATCGCCGCGGCGACGCACACGGCCGGCGGTGTGCCCCCATCGAATAGTGGTTAGTTCATCGCCCTTTCAAGGCGGTAGGGCGGGTTCGACTCCCGCTGGGGGCACAGCGCCGGTCTTTCAATGTAGGGACGGAGATGCGTGATTA
>JBBSDO010000027.1:0-18164 GCA_038241515.1 Elusimicrobiota bacterium
CCCCGCTCGGTTCCATCTCAGCCGAACGTTATCAGTCAATCGAAGATTGGCTCAACGATCGCCCTCGAAAATGCCTTAAATTTCAAACCTCAAGGGAGGCCTTCAATGCCCTCTGTTGCGCTTAATGGTGGAATTCGCCGCCCTAACCCCAGAGGCGGACCACCCACTGATTTTTGATATAATTTTTCTTCAGCTTAAGAGGAAGAAAGCCTATGTCTACCCCCACCACAGTTTCGCCACCCCTCAAATTGACACTGAGCCCAGTGCAGGAAGCGGAGTTTGCCCTTCTCGAAGAAAATATTAAGAAACTGGAGGACGGGGCGCTCGATTCCGACGATTTCCGGCGATTTCGGTTGGAAAATGGCTGTTATGGGATCCGCAATACGACGGACGAGCATATGGTGCGCGTGAAAGTGAAGTGGGGGAATCTCTCTGCTGATCAACTAGACGGCCTCGCGGACGCGGCAGACGCCTGGGCCACACCCAAGGCCGGCCATGTCACGACGCGCCAAGCGATTCAGTTTCATCATGTCAAAAGGCGCGATCTCCCAAAGCTCCTGCGCCGCATGACGGAAGTGGGTCTCACGACCCGCGAAGCCTGCGGGAATACGGTGCGTAATGTGACAGCATGCCATTTCGCGGGTACGTCACCTGACGAGGCTTTCGACGTTCGCCCTTATGCGGAGGCGGTGGCCGATTATTTCCTGCGTAATCCCCTGAATCAGAATATGCCTCGAAAGTTTAAGTTTGCGTTCGAAGGGTGCCCGACCGATCATGCACGTGTGCCTATTCACGATTTTGGCGCCGTTGCAAAGGTCCGCATTGTCGACGGAAAAGAAGTTCGCGGCTTTCAGTGCTATATCGGAGGGGGCCTTGGGGCCACACCTTGCTCTGCTCAATTGATTGAAGATTTCACACCTGTCGACCTGCTGATCCCGACAGCCGAAGCGGTCGTTCGTATTTTCGACCGTCACGGCAATCGCAAAGATAAAGCCCGTGCTCGTCTTAAATTTGTTTTGAAGGAATGGGGCATCGAGAAAATGCGGGAGGCCGTCATCGAAGAACGTAAAATCGCGATTCTGACGCGTTCGGGCCGAACACCCAACTTTCACATAAACCCCCAGGCATTCGACGAACAGCCACCGCAGGTGGATCTGCCCACTTCAACGACTGAACCTACCGCCGGCGATTATTTTCGTTGGAAATCGACCAATATCCGAAAACAGAAGCAAGCTGGATACGTGAGCGTCATCGTCCGCTGCCTGCTCGGCGATATTTACGTGCCGCAAATGCGCGCGTTAGCCAACATCGCAAGAAAATATTGTGGGGGGCGCCTGCGAACTGCGATCACGCAGAATCTGGTTCTTCAATGGGTCCCTGAAAGAGCTCTTCCGCTGCTATACGACGAACTGCAGAAAGCCGGGCTGGCAGAAGCCAATGCGGATCGCGTCGCAGACATTACGCGCTGTCCTGGCGCCGATACTTGTCAAATTGCCATCACGCATTCTAAGGGACTCGCATCCGCGTTAACACCCGTTTTCAGCAATGGCCTATCAACCGCCGAAGAGCTTCAGGATATTAAGATCAAAATTTCTGGCTGTTTTAATTCATGCGGCCAGCACCATATCGCGGATCTGGGATTTTACGGGTCTTCGAAAGTGATCGACGGTCACGAGGTCCCGCACTACGTCATGCTGTTGGGGGGCTATACCCAAGAAGGCTTAGCCCGCTTTGGAAAGCCGGCCCTTCAATTACCAGCGAAACGCGTGCCCGAGGCAACGAAGAAACTCTTGAACTATTTCCGAGATAATCGTCAACCCAACGAGATTTTTCGTGCTTTTGTCGAGCGTGTCGGCCTCCCGAAGATTAAAGAAGTCCTCCAGGAATTTACCTCAATCTTACCTAGCGATCCTACGAGGTACGAAGATCTCGGCGCCGAAGGCGTCGCCTTCAAAATGGAAATGGGTAAAGGCGAATGCGCTGCATGAGCCTCCGTTTCTGCGATATCGGAGCTGCTGCCCGAAACGCTACTCTCGGCGCGGCCTAGCCCGTCACTCGGTCTCCAGTGCCATCCGCCACTTCCCCGCTCCAATCCACTGAAATCGCTTCCGTCGTCCGGCCGGCTGCGGATGCGGTGACACTCAAGCTCAAGACCTACTTCCCGTTCAAAGCGGGTCAGTCGATTGCCATCGTATTGCCTGGCGATAGCAAGCCGCGTTACTATTCTCTTTGCTCCGCCCCCTCCGAGAATGACCACCTGGCTATCACCATCAAAACGGAACCCGGTCATGCTCTCGCCCAGATAATTCCCAAACTCAACGTCGGAGATCAGGTGCAAATACAGGGTCCTCTAGGAAAATTCAGTCTCCCAGAGCATGCGGAGGGTCAGCTCATTTTTATCGCGGGCGGTAGCGGCGTCACACCCTTTCGCTCCATGCTTAAAGAGCTGGATTCCCAGAGCAGTCGACTGACGCGCTGGCTCTTCCATAGTGTCAAACAACCGGCCGATCTCTTCTTTCGGGACGAATTCACAGCCTGGACTCAAATGGATCCGGCATTTCACTATGTGCCGACCGTGACCCAAGGTCAGGATGCCGACTGGAGCTTCGATACGGGTCGAATCGGAGGGGAATTGCTGCGAAAACACTTGACCTCGCTTGACGGTCACTTTTTCCTGTGCGGTCCACGACCTTTTGTAAAGGACATGGAGCTCTTGCTCACCGACACCTTAAAAATTCATCCCGATCACATTCGCAGAGAGCAATGGTAGCCGACACGGTTCTTAAAAAGCTGATTTTTGCCCATAGTCCAGATCCGGACGACGCCTATATGTTCTTCGGCTTTGCGCAGGGGGCTGTCTCGATTCCAGGGTATAACGTCGAACACCATCTTGAAGATATTCAGTCGCTCAACGAACGCGCTTTCCGCTCCGAATTCGAAATTACGGCCGTCAGCGCTCATGCGTATGCCCATCTGAGTGATAAATATTGGGTACTGAAATGTGGAGCGAGCGTGGGGCGGGGCTACGGCCCGATACTCATTCGCAACCCCCAGACGAAGATCCCGAACCCTAAATCGGTTATCGCCATCCCTGGGAAATGGACGACAGCCGCTCTTGTTCTGGATCTATGGCTTGCTGACAATAACCTAAAATCCGAAAAACAAATCATGCCCTTCGACGAAATCCTCCCTGCCGTGAAACGGGGGGAAGTGGATTCAGGATTAATCATTCACGAAGGACAACTCACCTACCAGGACCAGGGCCTTGAAAAGGTCTGGGATGCCGGCGAATGGTGGCAAGAAAAAACGGGCCTTCCGCTTCCGCTGGGATTAGACGTCGTCAGAACGGATTTGGGCATGCCGCTCGCCAAGCAAATCAGCCAAGCGCTTCGCGACAGCATCGTGTACGCGAACACGCATGCAGACGAAGCGTTGACGTATGCTCTTCAATACGGCCGAGGGTTGGATGCGAAGCTGGGAAAGCGCTTTGTGGGGATGTACGTGAACGAAGATACTCTCAAGCAAGGCGACGAAGTCCAAGCAGGCCTACAAAAACTCTACGATCTCGCTTTGGATTGCCATCTTATCCCCAAAAAGCCTCATCTTCTTTTCGTCTAATTTCTTTTATAAATCCGCGCCCTTTTGAGGGCAGAAGACTTGGGCAAGAGACTTCTATAGTTTTCCTGCCGGATTAAGATACTTCTGGAGCAATTCAGGGATGTCTTGCTCAGTGACGCCACTGTGGATGACGTTTTCAGGAAAGATCATGACGTTGGGGCCGGCTTCGCAGAGATCCATGCAACCCGATTTGAGGGCGCGCACTTTACCTTTAAGACCGCGCTTTTTGACTTCCTCTTTGAGGGCCGCGCAAATTTTCTCAGAACCCCGCAAGCCACAGGCCGGTCGACCATCTTCTTCACGAACGTTGGTGCAGACAAAGATCATGCGCTGATAAGGAAAGGAGGGGGAGTTCATAGCGGAACTTCAAACTTCAAACGGCAAACTGCAAACTTCAAATTGCGCTTCCGTTTAACTGACATTTGAAGTTTGCAGTTTGAAGTTTGCCGTGTTCAGTTCTGTGTCTTCGTAGGTCCGCAATATGTTGTAGAGCGTCGTCCGCTGGGCCGGAAGAAATCCGGCCTCCCGAATCATCTGTACGGTGAAATCCAGTGTAGTCGTATTAATATGCCCGGTGGCTTTGTGCACATTTTCGTCGATCAATGTACCGCCGAAATCATCGGCTCCGAAGTGCAGAGCGATCTGCCCTATTTTCTTGCCTTCCGAAAACCAGGACGCTTGGATATGCGGAATATTATCGAGATACACTCGCGAGGCGGCGAGCATCCTGAGATAGGTGGACGGACCCGCTCCCACGGGAACCTTTTTTTCTAAAACCGTATTGCCGGGTTTAAAACTCCAAGGGATAAAAGCGGTGAAACCACCCCATTCATCCTGGAGGTCGCGCACCCGATTGAGATGCTCCAGCCAGTCCTCCGGTCGATCCACATGCCCATACATCATTGTGGCCGTGGATTTAAAACCTTGGCGATGGGCTTCACGATGCACTTTAATCCATCCATCATTCGGATTTTTCTTCGGCGAAATGCGCTTGCGAACGTACTCGGAAAGCACCTCGGCGCCGCCGCCCGGAAGAGAAACTTGTCCGGCGTCTTTAAGGCTAGCGAGCACCTCCGCGACAGACTTTTGTGACACTTCTGACATCATCAGGACTTCGCTTGCCGTGAAGAAATGGGGCGTCACTTGGGGGAACCGCTTACGGGTTTCGCGGATCAGCGCGGTGTAATAATCAAGCGGCAACTCCGGGTTAAGGCCGCCCTGAAGAAGCACGGTCGTCGCGCCTAGGTCGGCGGCCTTCTTGATTTTCTCCATCACTTGATCCACTGTCAGCGTATACGCCTCTTTATCGCCTGGCCGGCGGTAGAAGGCGCAGAATAAGCAGTCCGCCACACAGACATTGGTGTAATTGGGATTCGAATCGATAATGAATGTCACGCGGCGGTCAGGATGTTTTTTGAACCGCACCCATTGGGCAAGCCGCCCAAGAGACATAAGGTCGGCGTCCTTCAGCAGGAAGAGACCCTCTTCGCTCGTCAGGCGTTTGCCGGATTGGACTTTTCTAGAGATCGTCTCAAACATGACTGTAAGACGCCAATTCTTCAAATTGCTGTATGGAACGTTGGTGTTCTGGCGTGAGTCGGTAAACAAAACCAGACCAATAAGCGGCCACATCGCCGGCAGGCAACCTGCGTTTCTCGCCTTCGCGCTGCGCAACGGTCGGGTCGGTTTCCATGTGACGAAGGGACGCTTCGAGAGTGGTCTCGAGTGCGTCTTTGGTCGACTGGTGTAGGCCTTGCCGAACTACCCAACGCGCAAAAACAAACGGGCATTTTTGCCACTGATACCATTCATCCCCTAGATCGGTAACCACGGGAAGGCCTTTAATGCCCTCCTTCTTTGCGCGCAGCGCTTCGTCTCCAATCAGGAGCAGACCATCGGCCGACCCATCAAAGAGCGTACTCGAAGCGATTCGCCCATAGCGGATGCTAGATTGCTTATAACGATTTTCAAGGATTGTCTGCAATAGCCTGAACGAAGTCGACGTTTCGTCTGATACGGCGATGGTCCCTTCCAGATAGCGCATGGCCACGCGGGAAAAAAGCGTAACGCTCTGAGCCGAGCGCTTTACACCAATACCAAAATGGCCGAGAGGCTCATAGCGGGAGGAGAGGCGAAACCAGTCGACAAGCGACATGGCCCCCGCGTCTAACAGCCCTTTTTCTGCTTCCAATCCCATTGCCCGAGGTGAAAGAGTGCAAAACTCGGTATAGCGGCCATCGATCTCCGTAGGCCCTGGACCAAAATTTTGGTGAAACGGCACCATATTGAGATAAGGAATGTAGCCTACGCGGATGCTCATAGAACGACCCCCGTTTCGGAGTAACGGGGTCTCGCGGTATTGGAGGAGGTGGGCTGATTTTTCGCCACTAAGCTCTTCCGAGAGTCCGAGACAACATGGTAGAGAGCATCTCTCTCAACCGGTATACATCCGCCCTCCCGAATAAGCTTTTCGAGTTGGGTACGCAAGAGCCCAGTGGGTGAAACGGCCCCGGCGGCATGCATAATCCGCTCATCACCGATCGTTCCGTCGATATCGTCGGCACCGAAATGAAGCCCTAGGGAGGCGGTCTGTTCTCCTAGGGTGATCCAGTAGGCCTTGATGTGGGAAAAATTATCGAGATAAAGTCGTGAAATGGCGAGCATTTTTAGATCATCGATCATCGTCGGCGACTCGACCGCCAGACCGGTCTGTCCTGGTTGGAACGCCAAGGGAATAAAACTCATGAAGCCCGGGGCTTCATCTTGAAGGTCGCGCAGAAGCGCAAGATGGTGCCAACGTTCATCGAGGGTCTCGATATGGCCGTACAAAAGCGTGGCGTTCGAAGGAATTCCGAGCTCATGGGCGGTGCGGTGCACCTCAAGCCAAGCGGGCGCTCCAATTTTAAAGGGGAAAAGCGCCTTTCGGACGCGCTCCGAAAAAACCTCCGCTCCCCCGCCTGGCAAAGCTGTCAAACCTGCCTCTTTCAGACGCATGAGAACTTCTTTGACACTCAGCTTAGAGATGCGCGCCGCCCAGTCAATTTCCACCGCTGTAAACGCCTTAATCCCCACATCCGGGTAGGCCTTTCTAAGAGCAGAAACGATGCCTAGGTAGTGGTCAAACGTCCATTCGGGGGGCATCCCCCCTGAAATGTGGATTTCTCGAACCCCTCCGGAACATCGCTCAACCATCTCATTAATGGTCATCTCATAGGCATTGGATCGATTACGTTTTGTTGCAAAGTCACAAAACTTGCAAGAGAGTACGCAGACGTTCGTTGGCTCTAATTTTTGGTTCACTACATAGAAGGCATCGTCCCCGAAACGCTTGCGCTTCACCCACTGGGCCATCCATCCGAGACCTAGCAAATCGACCGTCGAATAGAGATCGCGTACGTCCCCTAAATTGAGGCGTACGCCGGCTTGGACTTTTGCCCAGATCGCATCCAGTTTATCATCGATAAAAAGAGTCATTTAGATACCGTATTCGCTCCAGCGACTATTCACTTTTTGGCGGATCGCTTCAGTCATTTCGAGAGGTTCGGGATATCCCGGCTTAAACGTCGCGTCGATGCCCATAACCCCTGAATAATGGGCTATTGGACCTACGAGCTTGATTTCGGTGAAGAAGACATCCCGGGCACAATCGAAGCGGGTAAAGAGCCCCCACAGCACCGACACGCGATCCTCTAGGTCTATGTCCGGACTTACCGCCGCAACTATTTTAACACCTTCCAGGGCCGGCGAATGGACCAATTGCTCGAGGACTTTTCTGCCCTCCTGCTTCACTTGGACGACGAGAAGGGCATCGTCCCAAAGCTTCCAACCCAGGATTCTGGAATCCTTTTCCTTTAGCTTTTCGAGCGATCCCAAAGCAACGACCGCTTTTCGTTTCAGGCGCGTCTGCGCCTTCCGAGTCGCGTCGATGATCATTTTGCTACCCAAATTCATTTTAAAACTGGTGAAATCGAGGGTATCTAAGGCTACCCCAGGAAGGAGTAATACATCTTCACTGGCATCGAAATTTTGTTCGATGGCCTGCAATACGGCGTGGAAGTCGCGCGGATTCACTTGGGAGTCTACGAGAATGAGACACTTGGTCAGCGATAATTGCCCTTCTCCCAAGAGACCCAATCCGGTTTTCATGGCCTCTTTTCCATAGCGCTGAAAAACGGCGCACACGAGAAGGTTATGAAATCCTGCTTCATAGTAAGCCCATAAGTCCTGGACCTCGGGCCGAATCAGGCGAATGAGAGGACCCATGATTTCTTGCATGGCATCCCCTAAGTACTTGTCTTCTTGGGGAGGCTTTCCGACGACCGCGGCCAAGTAGACGGGGTTTCGCCGGTGCGTCATTTTCGTGACTTGAAAGACGGGAAAGGGAGCGGCATGCGAGTAATGGCCAAAATGATCTCCGAACGGACCTTCCATGGCTCGCGCATGGGGGGCGACTTCTCCTTCGAGGATGAACTCGGCCTCCGACGGGACCTTCATGCGATTTGTTTTCGTGCGAGCTAATTGCATTGGCGCTCTTCGAAGAAATCCGCTGAACGCGATCTCATCCATTCCTTCCGGTAAAGGAGCGATCGCCGCCATCAAGAGATAAGGATCTGTCCCGATCACGACCGAAACCGGCAATGCCTTACCGAGTTTCTCTGCTTCGTTGTAATGAAAACCTCCGCCTTTCTGGATCTGCCAATGCATTCCGGTACTGTTCGACGACATCATCTGCAACCGATAAAGACCCACGTTGCGCACTTTCGTTCGAGGATGCTCAGTGATAACGAGGCCAAAGGTGATGAATCGTCCGGCGTCCTGGGGCCAACATTTTAAAATGGGGAGTTTCTCAAGCTGAGGCTCTTCAACGATCTCCTGGGAGCTCGCGTGAAACGCCCGGCCCGAGCGCATAAACAACATTTTGCGCAGCGTCTTACGCGCTTTCCAGAGCTCGAGCCACTTGGGAGGGTTCGCCGCCTGTGCGAGGCGCATGAGTTCGCTCCCGAGCTGCGCGGGCGTGGCCCCGAGCGCTAGTTCGATGCGGCGCGCGCTGCCAAAAATATTTATGACTAGGGGGAAGGGCGAACCCTTAACTTTTTCGAAGTAAAGAGCAGGACCTTCTTCGCGAACGACGCGAGTCGCAATTTCCGTGATTTCAAGTTCCGGGTCGACTTCCACAGACACTCGCTTGAGCTCTTTATGGCGTTCGAGGGCGCCAAGGAAGGATTGAAGGTCTTTGTAAGCCAAGACTTTACGTGAGCTCTTCGGCTCGCCAGCCGATAGATCGGGGCAGGCCGAGGGTCCCGATGACTTTGTCAACAAACGAACCCACGAGATCATCGAGCGTTTTCGGAAGCATGTAGAAGGGTGGGGAAACGGGCATGATCGTGACGCCTTCGCGTGAAAGCTTGAGGGCATTCTCTAAAGCGATTGAGGAAATTGGTGTTTCACGAATGCACAAAATGATCTTTCTCCGTTCTTTCAAGGCAACCTCCGCCGTGCGAGTCAGAAGGGTGTCCGAGATTCCGTTAGCGATCTTTCCTAAAGTGGCGACGCTACAGGGGAGTACGACTAGCGCATCGAACGAGTTTGACCCTGAAGCAAAAGGCGCAGACAGGTCTTCGGTGGAGTAAACGCGTTTGGCGTATTTCTCAAGATCGTCGGGAGAAAGGTTCGCTTCGGTTTTGAGGAGACTGCGTCCCCATCGCGTAAGGATCACAAACTTTTCGTCCACCGGGCAGCGCTTTAAAAACTCTACGCCGTAAACGACGCCTGACGCCCCCGAAATTCCCAGCACGAGTCTCATATCTGCATCGCTCCTGCCGCCACAAAACCTAAGACGCCAAACCCAAGAACCGCATTAATCTTGAAAAAGGCTAGGTCCACGTCGCTTGCTTTTAGATGTTCGAAATACAGCAACGCGCCCACGGCAAGCCACGTCACGAACGCCGTTCCGGAATGCATGTAGAAAAAATTCAGAACTCCTAAGCTGAAAAAGGCTGCCGCATGCAACCCACCCGAAACAAGCAGTGCGCGGCGCGCTCCTAGTTTTTCCGGCAGGGAATGCAGACCGTGGCTTCGGTCAAACGCCTCGTCCATAGTGGCATAAATAATGTCGAACCCGGCAACCCAAAAAAACGTGAACAAGGCGAGCCAAAATCCTGGCCAAATGGGGCGAAGCGCCTTGGTGACGGCCACCCAACCCCCTAGAGGGGCCATCGCATCCGCGAGCCCTACGCCAAAGTGCGCCAGAAAAGTAACTCGCTTCAGAAAGGGGTAAACCGTAAATATCAAGAGCGGGACAGGCGAAGCCATCAAACAAATTGGAGCAATGGCCCAGGCAGAAGCCAGGTAAATTGTCGTGCCGGATAAGGCGATTCCCCAGGCTTCAAACAGACTGAGCTGGCCGCTGGGCAACTCCCGGGACTGGGTACGGGGGTTAAGGACATCGATATGCCGGTCCACGATTCGGTTCAGCGCAAAAGCCGCTGTCCGGCCGCCAAATCCCGCAGCCAAAATCAGGAGGGACAACCTCCAAGACGGAAGACGACCCGCAGCTAGAATCGCGCCGCTAAAGAGAAGAGGAATAGAAAAAAGGGTATGTTCAGCCTTTATAAATCGACTGTAGACAGGAAGGCGCTGGAGCATGGGTATGCTTGAGATCCTATCATTTTCCGACGATTTTGATACGATACCGGTATGCGGAACTGGAGTGTGTTCGGAGGTCTTTTTGGTCCTCAAAGGGTTACTATTTTTGCCGATTTTATAGACCCGTTTTGCTATATAGGCTTCCACAATTTGAAACTTGTCGCCAACCTAAAGTCTGTGCCATTGGCGTGGCAGGGATTCGAGTTTAACCCTGATACTCCTCCAGAAGGATACTGGCTCCAAAGCGGCGCAAATTCGGATTTGAGGCCGGGCATGTGGGCATCGGTGCTCGATTATGCAGCCAAGGCCGGACTGAACTTCTCTCAACCTGAAAGGATGCCTAATACTCGCCTCGCGCACAACCTCGTCGCCAGAATACAAACCGATGTAAAGATCTCCTTGATTGAACGGATTTATCAGGCATACTTTATTGAAAAGCGCGACATTAGCGATCGTGCCACTTTGGTGTCGGCGGCTAAGGACTGTGGCATTGTCGATAAAGAAGCCGCACTTAGCTTTACGGGAGCGGATAGGGCGACCGACCATGAGCGTAATAGAAAAGAGGCCGTCGATCGAAAGTTTCCAGGGATGCCAGGTTTTGTTTTCCGAAACCAAATTCATTTCGGCGCCTTATCGCAACAGGCGTGGCAGAATATATTGGAGTCTAAAACCGCGAACAAGGAGTCTGTATGCTCAACCAAATGAAACAAATTCAAGAGATGCAAAAAAAGTTTATGGAGATGCAAAAGAAATTACAGGAGATAAAGATTGAAAAGACGAACGCCAGTCACAGTTTGGGCGTGACCCTCAACGGAGCTCAAAAGCTTGAATCCGTTCGAATTGATGCCAGCTGGTTTACTCTCGAAAAAAAGGAGGCTTTACAAACTTCCCTTTGCCAACTGATCAACGAAGGCTTCCAAGAGGTTCAGCAGAAGTCAGCCCCACAGGCCGCTGAAATGATGAAGGATTTCAAGGGTCTCAACATTCCCGGTCTCTAAGCCCGTTTTTATGGACATCCGAGAGCTGCTGCAGTTTATGGTTAAACAGAATATCTCCGATATTCACTTTAAGGCGGGCAGCGCTCCGCTGATCCGCTTATGCGGTCACCTCATTTCAACGCAACAGGAGGCGTTCTCCGCCCAAGCGCTTAAAGATCTGGCAGAGTCGATGATGAATGAAGCGCAAAAGAAGCGGTTTTTGGAAGAATCAGAACTGGATATCTCCTTCAGCAACGCATTGAGTCGATTCCGTGTGAACATTTACCGGCAAAAGGGCACGGTCGCTCTCACCCTACGAGTCATACCGCTTGAACTGAAATCATTCGAGCAACTTAATCTTCCCGTCAATATTCTTCAAAAACTTTGTGGATTCTCGTCAGGCCTCATTTTGATTTCAGGCGTAACGGGAGCGGGTAAAACGACGACGCTTAACGCCATGGTTAACTATCTCAACGAGCATTTCGCCTACAACATTATCGCGATTGAAGATCCCGTCGAGTTCTTCCACAAAGACAAGAAGTCATCTGTTTCTCAGCGTGAGGTGGGGGTTGATACGGCCTCATTCGCCTCAGCGCTCAAGTACATACTCCGCCAAGACCCTGACGCGATTGTCATTGGGGAGATGCGCGACCCTGAAACGATTGCCGCGGCCGTCGTCGCAGCGGAGACCGGACATTTAGTGCTTTCGACCATCCACACCATGGATGCCGTCCACACCATTCAGCGAATAGTGGATAGCTATCCCGCGGGTCAACAAACGCAAACACGCCTAGCACTCGCCAGCGTGTTGAGAGGCGTTGTAGCGCAGAAGCTCATTGCGACCACGGATGGACAAGATCGTATCCCTTGTACCGAAGTCATGGTGATGACGCCCTACATTCGCCAACTGGTGACCGATGGCAAGATTAATGACATTTACACCGCCATGGGGCGCGGCCAAAACGAAGGAATGATCACTTTTGATCAGGACCTTTTGCGCGCTTGCAAAGAAGGCAAAATTTCTAAAGAGGCTGCTCTTCTAGAATCCTCCAGACCTGATAATTTTCTTTCCATGCTCCAAGGAATTTCCGTGAAAGCCTAATGCCCCTTCATGGCTGATCAGAAGAATTCTCCGAGCGACGACCACATCGAAGATCTCCTCTCGCAGCTTCAAGGGATCTTCGGAAGATTATCAAGTTCAGAGGAGGAAGAGTCTCAGACGAAGATAGACCCGCCTCCTGTAAACAAGCCCGTTTCCTCGGCTCCTCCCTCCGTACCCGCGGAATCACAGCCCACCCAAGATCCCGCGTTCGAAGCGCCTACGCCTGTGCCTCTGAGTGTGCCCGCTCCCAGTACCCCGAACTCAGCCCCTGCGGCGATCACGGTTTCCGCGGAGCTACCTCCTGTTGCTCCCACGCCTTTGCCGACGAGCTCCGAGTCGCCGGACGTTCCGACAGCCCCGATGTCGATGCCTCCAGCCGACACCTTGGCACCTAGTAACAGCGATCTACCCGTGGTCAATTGCGCTATATTTTTCCCGCCCAACCACGAAGCCGAAGTTAAAACGTTGACTGAGCGAGTCGAAACAATGACCCCCAAGTTCACAAAGGTGTCCTTTCAGATTAAGGTCAGCGCACTATTTTCATACGACCCCAAGGGAGAGATTAGGGACTCGGTGGTGAGCCGCCTCGAACAAGGAATCCAGGCCGTTTTCCTGGTCGTTGAACGTACGATCGAGGAGTCCAAGCGAAAAGCGATCGCCGGTGAGCTCGACCCAAGGGGTATTTATTTTCAGGAAGTGCCCGTCGCCTCCGTTGAGAAAAAGGCTTTCTATACGGATTTACTGCTCGGAATGGTCTTCTTTTACGACAGTCTAAAGGACTCTCAACGGTAATATCCGTAACGTATCCGTAACATTCATCCTTTATATCTATGGGTGAGGAGTGCTAAGCAGAGCAGACTCCTAACTTTAATTGGAAGAGGACTTTATGGACACGATCACGCTGAAACAAAACTTTCCGACGTTTGTCTCCTATTGGGAAAAACGTCAAAAGGCTCGTCGGAACCGGCTTCCTAAACATCTCCGGCCTCCCACCCTGTGGCCTGTGCTTCTCCAGATGGCCTTGAACGGCGGAATTGCCATCACTCTGCTCACGATCCTGTTGAATAAGGACGATTATGTCACGGACGCCGCTCCTGCGATCGGAATGGTAATTTGCACTCTTCTTCTCATTTATACGGTAATTAGTGGCATTCAATTGAGGAACCGCTATGCAGATAACAAAGGGGAGCGCCTAGCTCTAATTAATCTCTGGCTGTTGGGTGGCGCGTTTCTCTGTTTACCCGCCGTAATTATTGCCTACCTTCCGTGATTCGGTGGAATTCCATTTCTATTTTTCCACCGCGCAACCTCTGATAAAACTCAAAGAGCGTCTGACCGGCATGCAAGTCATTCATAGTTGGGAGCAGAAGATCAATCGGTTCGGAGTGTTTGACCATATCGGCGCAAGCAATGGAATGCGGGTCAAAGCTTTTGATATTCTTTCCGCCAACTCGTTTCGGAATCGCTTTCAGCGTCATTTGGCTTTCGACCCATCGCACAAATTGCATTTCATCGTTGACGAATTCCAATACGAAAAAGACGGCAACTATACGGGCGTGATGTCGATGCTGCGAGCCTGCTCGTGCCTACTTGAAGCAATCCCTGGGGAGGCGGTCTTATTGTCTCACGAAAATGACATCCTCCTGAAACGACGGGGACACCAGATCACTCTCAACAGTCAGTCAGGTTTTTGGAATCCGTACCGCATCTCCAAGTTAGATCTTCCCTTCCATCTCCAGCCGCTGATCCCCCTCGCCGCCTAAAGCCCTCCATTAGTTATGAGCTTTCCACATCGTCGCTTGCGTCGTCAGCTAGCTGGGCTCGTGTGAAGCCGGAATTTTTCGTTCGAAGAGGGGATTCGTAGTCAGCGACGAGTCTGAAGTGTCGGGCTAAAGCTCAGTTGGCCAGCCGCGGTGAAAACGGCCGGTTGGACGAGTCGGAGGGCGGTAAGGATCGTAATGGCGGAGCTGGCGTACATCATCGCCAAAATGACAAATTGGTACAGGGCAGAAAACACCGGATTACTACCGGACAATAGCATTCCGGCCATCAGACCGGGAATCCAAACAATTCCAAGAGAGCGTAAGGAATCGATGCGGGGGATAAGGCTCGCGACCGCCGCGGCTTGGGTGTAGGGCCGGACTGTTTCTCGAGAATCGGCTCCAAGGGCGAGCGCTGCTTCAATGAAGCCTGTGTGTGAGCCAATTTCAGAAGCAAAGCGTTCCAGCGCCTGCGCGCACGTCGTCATATTCCCGGCAACGATCATGCTAGCGACCGGGATCAGCGCGATCATTTTCGTATCAATCACCCCGAGGAGGCACATGGGGCCGATAACGGCAACAGACCCTATGGCAATACTGTAGAGGCAGATGTGAAGCGCGCCGGGCACCGTTTTTGCGCGGCGCGCCGCCGTGAAGGCGGCAGCGACGACCATGCCTATTACTAGAAGAGCCCCAACAACGACCGGCCCCTTTAAGACAGCGACGAGCAGATATCCCACCAAAACAATTTGCACGATACCCCGGGCTAAACCCACAAGGGTCTCCCAACCGACGTGAACATCCATGGCTTGAGCAACGAGTAAAACTCCTAATACGCAGAGACTTACTAGGACGGTTTGAGCGACACCAAGACTTAACGGGGAATGAAAAAAATGACTAAGCATCGCCGTTTCCGCTCAGCCGGCGGTCTTCAATGAGACGTCCCTTTTCGATAAGAAGCAATCGCCCCGCGAGGCGAGTGGCCTGGGCGGCGTCATGCGTAACAATGAGGCAGGTCAAGTGCTGCGCTCGGATCCGTTCTAGAATGAGACGCTCGACCCCCTCTTTACTCTCTTCATCGAGAGCGGAGGTGGGTTCGTCCATCAGCAGGATCTCCGGTTCATTCACGAGCGTTCGAGCAATCGATACGCGCTGCGCTTCACCCCCCGACAAATTGCCGACATTGCGTCCGGCATAGTCTTTCAATCCCACGTCAAAAAGCCAACGCTCAATCGTGGGATCGTCGATGGGGTGACCGTGTTGGGCAGGGCCAAACCGAAGGTTGTCGGCGACCGTTCCTGGAAATAGGAATGGAGTTTGAAGAACAAGTCCAAGCTTGCGGCGCAATTCGCGAGGAGCCAGGGTTTGAGAATCAACACCGCCGATGAAAACCCGGCCGCTGGTAGGTTCATCAAGGCGATTGAGTAATCGAAGAAAAGATGATTTTCCGGAGCCGCTCGGCCCCGTAATGGCCACAATTTCACCTCTGGCGACCGACACCGAGATGTCCTGGACAATGGTTCGGCCATCTACGACGCGGCTTAGCGAGTCGGTTTTCAGCAGTTCGTTCACGGGATGATGGTATCAGGTTTCTGCGCTGAGCAAGTGCGATTGCCCACGTTCGCATCGCAGAGTAGAATAAGGCACTCCATGGTTCGAAACGCGTTTATTTTAGTCGCCTTTACGCTGGTCCTCGTTCTTTTTCATATACATGGGCTGGACTCCGGAACTCCCAGCGTGGAGCGATCAGCCCTTCTTTTTTCGACTCTGGAGGAAATCCCTGTGGACGCCATGATAGTCGCAAGGCAGTCCCTGTTCCAGGGTTACGATCGTGCTCTCGCTGGGGATCCTCGGTTCAAGGACAAGATGTGGGTGAGCAAGTCCATGACGGAACGACTCGTTCCTGGCAAAATCATTCCCCGCGAACAAGTGGTCGACTTCATGCGTGGGTATTTGCTGGGCGTCCCCAGTGATGATCAGCAGACGCTTTCGGCGATGAGCCAGGTGAAGCCACGGGAGGGAAAATGGGATCCTGGTAACTACACGTACGGCGATTTCTACTTCGGCCTTTTAGGTGTCTTTCTGGGATTGGCCAAAGCGGTCGGCTATCTTCCCCATGAACTCGCGGTGCGCACGCTGCTCGTGACGCCCATCACTGTTTCGCACTTGTATGTGGTTAGCCGTTTTCTAAGCGCCATTTTGTCCGTTGTCGCCGCCCTCTTTCTCTTTTTGTTAGCCTCACTAGAGCTCTCTGTGCCCTTTGCTTTCCTGGCGGCACTCTATTTTTTTTCTTCACCCTTGACCGTCATCCAAAGCCATGCGGCTAAACCTCACACGTTAGGTCCCGCACTCATTCTGGCCGCCGTCTACTATTACCAGCGAAAGAAACTACGGACCCAGGAAGAGAAGACCGATTGGATGAAGGCAAGCCTTTGTATCGGACTAGCGGCCGCAAGTGCCATCACGAACTATTTGGCGTTTATTCTAATCCCGTTAAAGGCATTAGTCAGAAACGCAGAGCCTGTCCAAGCGCCATTAAACCGTTTCGGGAGATCCTTGGCTTTGGCAAGCGCTTGCGCCATTCTTTTTAACCCGTTTCCATATTGGCGGTTCCACCGATTTTCGCAAGTACTCCTTGTCCACCATGTTCAAGGGTACGATCAAGGGAAGTTTCGACTAGAGGCCACTTTTTCGTTTTTGCAAAACTTTCTCTGCATCGGCGTCAGCTACGCTGGCGTACCGCTTATTCTTCTTGGGGTTTGGTATTTGTATCGCCGGAAGAGTTCGACAGGCATTCTTTTGGCGTCTCTGGCGGGAGTTTACGCTTTCTTTGATGTCTTTTTTATGCGCCACCCAGCGATCGGCCTTTTTGTGCTCCCTTCCGCGGGATGGCTGATGGCTTACGGTACTTCTGGGGCTTGGGATAAAAATCGGAATACTGCCGTTCGCGCCCTCCTAGTGATGTGCTGGCTCGGTTCATTCGGAACGTTTTTCTACCATGATTTAAGCCTGAGGCTACGGTGGGCCCGCTTTGGAAATCTTACTTCAGCGGGTGCTTGGATCAACGAACATGTGCAAAAGAACGCTAGCATCGGCGTGGTGGGGGGAGCCGTAACACCAGGCACGCTTCCTCCGTTTCACATGTTGAATTATCATCTCGTCACGCTGTCCGAAAACCCTCGATCGTGGACCGAGTCAGTCCTCCCTGAATATGTTGTTTACAGCGACGAAAAAGTATCCACCGGCGTTTTGGAGGCGTTGGCTCATTCATACAAACTAATTTTTCGTAACGCCCTTGCCGCGCCATTCGATAGACCTGAACCCTTTATGCTGGATCATGAGAACGTGTCCGTCACCGTCTGGAAACGCTAGGGCCGCACGGTTAGGGTTTATAATCGCATTCTCCACGCCGCAAAACAGAAGCGCATGAGTTGCCATCCATTTTTGAATCGACGAATATTGGTTTGGCCGTAACGCCGTTCTCGGTATCTGACCGGCACGTCACAAATCTTCAGATGGAGCTGGCTCGCTCCAAAGAGCAGTTCGAAATCGCCGAAGGGATCATTAAAGCCCCAGTCAGAGATCTTGGCAAGTAGTCGAATATAGTCTTGGCGGAAAAGAACCTTCGTACCGCAAAGCGTATCTTTGACGGGTTGCCCTATCAGCCAACCTATCCAGATGCCGAAAAGCTTATTAAACATGAGATTGAGGAGCTGCATCGCATGACGCTCCATCCTATACACGAGCCGAGAGCCATTCAAGAATTCCGCCCTACCGCAGGTAATACCCTCATAGAAAAGGATCAGTTCATCGGGGGGAACACTGAGATCCGCATCAAGAATCATGAGGATATCGCCCGTCGCTTTGGAAAAACCCAGCCGTACGGCGTCAGCCTTTCCTTCGCCGCTTTGCTGAAACGCTCGAATTGTAAAATTATTGCGTCTGGGATGCCCAGCGATTTGCCGTTGGATTTCTCCCCAGGTATCGTCCCGAGAATGACCTTCTACGAAGAGAACTTCCTGCGTCTCTCCAAAATTCGGCAGCAAGTCCAATAACGGCGCA
>JBBSDO010000028.1:0-18122 GCA_038241515.1 Elusimicrobiota bacterium
GCCTTTTTCTATGCCATCGCCATGGGCTTAGCCCTGATCAATCTCCCGGCTAGCCGCATCCTCCTCGTGTTGATCCCCCTCTTCTATATTTTCCCGAGCTCGATCGATCCGCATATAGAAAAATGAAAGCGGCCAACGGGAGCCGGGGTAAACGGTAGTCTATTTCAAAAGGAGGTCCACGTTCTGCCTCTCCCGTTGGCCGACGACCGTGATGAGCGAGGTTTCCGTGGGCCACCGATCATAATGGCCCGATCCCAACTCCGAGAAACTTGGCGCTTTCCCGGACCTCAGGCATTTTTACGGTCAAGGGGGTGGGAGAGGTGCCAAGTTCAAGAGAGTCTTTTGAGCGATCTTCGAAGAGCGTGACATTTGTCCAGGAGGTGTTTAACGTGGAAGGCCAAGAGAGGCCCGCGAAACCTTTATGGTAGAGAGCTTCGGCTTGCCGTTGCGTAAGCCGGCGGTCGCGAGATAGAACGTCAGACAGGCGAAGCGAATTCTGGCCCAGTAACTCAGGGTCATTCAAATCTGCCAGCTGCAGCTTCTGCTTCAGGTCAATGCGCACGAGCGATTTCTTCAGCGCGCCATGGAAAATAAAATATCGGTCGTCGATGACTTGCCCCCGATAGACCTTGATGACCTCCGCTATCGGCGAAAGCGCGGTCAGCGAAGTATAAAAGACACCCGTCAAATGGGGAATATCGTGGCGGCTCTTCCCCTGTTTTGTGCGGGGAACGTAAAACGGGCCCCCAACTCGGTTGTCGAGGCTGACGCCATCCCAGTCAAATACACGGAAGAGTTGCACAGCTCGACGTTACGCGAAGCCCCCTGCCTCGTATTCATCCAAAGCGTTAATCACGTCCGTGAGGCGGCCTTGGCGAATAAGGTCGATAGGTTTTTGATGGTTTAAGTGATCGTTAACGCCCTGTAGCCAGGCTTCCACGGCTACGGGTTCCAAAAGGTTGGACAGCCGGTACACAATATAGGCCACACCCATGATTTTCTCGGCGTTTTCTCGATGTGGCGCGTCTTCCTTTTTAAACCACCGCGAAACACTCGCGGTGCTAATTGCAAAAAGATCGGCCAGTTTGGCTTGGCGGCCAAACACAGACTTTAAAAAATCCAGCTCAGCCATGGGAAGATGAGGCGAAAGGGGTCGTTCCAAAGGGTTTCTCCTTAGGTTACATATCTTGTTACGTAATCAATTATGTTACGTAAAATGATATTTGTCAAGGGCCCGTCCGACCAAGAATTGCAAGTGGAAGAAGCCTTGCCATACTTGGCCCCCTGTAGCCTGCCACCCTGCCCATCCCTCTAAAAGAGATGACACTTTTGGAAACCAGTTACCAGCGGCTCAGGGGACAAACGGCTTGGATTTTAGGGGGGAAACGTATAGGCCAGACGGTGGCGCGGGCGCTCGCGGAACAGGGAGTCCATCTCATCGTCAATTATCTGCACTCTCGCAGGGAAGCCGAAGAGACTGTGGTGATAGCCCGAAGGTTCGGTGTGAGGGCGCTGGCCGTACAGGCGGACGCTTCAAATCCGGAAAGTGTCGCAAGGGCTATACACAGTTTTCGGCGTCTCTTCCCGCGCATTGATCTGCTCCTCAATATGGCCTCGGTCTTCGACCCCGTGAAGCTCGAAGAGATAAGCACGCAGGATTGGCAGCGCAATATCGACGCCCATCTTTTGGGAGGTTTCTGGCCGACCAGGCTCTGTTTGCCGATCATGAAACGTGGATCCCATGTGATTAACATCGCCGATCGCACTTCGATCGGCACGGTATACGAGAACTACCTTCCCTACGTCGTGACAAAGGGAGCGGTTGAACATTTGACTCGGGCCTTGGCCAAAGAGTTGGCGCCTCGAGGTATTATTGTCAATTCCATCGCGCCCGGTCCCATTCTTCCACCCGCCTCCTTTTCGCGCAAAACCGTGGCCGCTATTCGCTCCCGGTCGCCGTTGAAAATACTCATTTCAAGCCGCGAGGCCGTCCACCAATTTGCTCTGCTTGTACTCTACTTGTCTGTCGTCACTTTGACCAGCGGATCCACTTATTCTCTCGATCAAGGACAGAACCTTTAGGAGGATTTATGAAAACCGGGCACACGAATGAGCCGCACCTCAAGAAGTTAGGAGAGCTTATCTCGGGCATTGACTACGCGATGTTTACTACCAGAGAAGACGATGGGACGCTCCATAGCCGCCCTTTGAAAACGGAAGCCATGCAAAGCGATGGAACTTTACTTTTTTTCACCCAGGCCAGTTCGCCGAAGGCCAAGGAGTTAGAGAAAGTACCCCAGGTCAGTCTTACGTATATGGGCGATAACGCCTGTATTTGCGTGGCTGTTGCGGGGCACGCGATGTTACTCAGAGACGAACAAAAGATGAAAGAACTGTGGAAGCCCCTCTATAAGGTCTGGTTTCCAAAAGGCCTGGAGGATCCAGATCTTGTTTTGTTGCAGGTGGCGATTGATCGCGCAGAATATTGGGAAACCCCGTCAAATCCCGTGACGCGGTTAGTGGGCGCAGCCAAGGCCTTGGCGACCGGCGAGCCCATCGAAGTGGGGGCGCACGAACAAATGACTTTCCGGAAGTCTTGATATGGGATTGCTAGGCCAAAAACTCCCCCAGCTAAACCGCCCCGCGCTTCTGAACGATTTGATCCGAGCCTATGCGGACGAATGGTTTGCCCACTACAACTATCAATTCGTGAGTAATGCCTTGCGCGGCTATCGCTCGCCTTCGGTCGTAGAACTGCTCGCCCGGAAGAGCTCAGAAGCCTTTGGCCGGACGAATCGACTGGCAGAGCGGATCTTGGAATTGGGGGGACAGCCGATCGCGAAGTTGACCGATTTAGTCGAGCATGCGACGAATAAGCCTTTCAAGCTTCCCGATTCCATGGCCGATACCGACGCCGTTTTAAAAGCAGTGCTGGATGCCGAGCGTACAAGCCTTCGCACCTACCAGAAACTCTACAAGGAAACCCACGAAAAGGATCCTCTGACAGAGCAGATCGTCCTCGACTATTTGACGGCGGCGGTGCAGGGTGAAGAAGAGCTGGAGCGGCTAATCGGCGATTCCGCGCCAGAGATGGACGGCACGGCAAAGGGATCGCGCAAGAAATCCTGAGATAAAGCCGAGGCTGATTAGCTTGGAAGGACTGTCTTACTCGCCGGAATCACTTGCAAAATGGCTTGCAGCAATTCCTCGGGTTGGAAGGGCTTTTGGATGTAGGTTTTGATACCGAATTCACGTAACCGACTTTTCATGTCGTCTGCGGCTCCGGTGACGACGATAACAGGTATTTGTTTGGTGTGAATCGAATTCTGCAGGCCTTTCAATACCGCCAGACCGCCGCCGGCAGGCATCTTCAAATCGAGCAAGATGAGATGAGGCTGCCATTGATGTGCGGTTTGAATACCGCTGGGCGCGTCTCCCGCTATTCGGATGTCGAAGCCCGCGGCCCGCAAGCGGGCCCCCACCAGTTCAGTCATGGACTCATCATCATCGAGAAGTAATATTTTTGCGTTCATGCGGACTGGACTTTAGGGACAATGGAAGCAGGCACGTCTTTCCCGTTGGTTTCATGAATGCGTGCGTTCATGAGAGCAAGGATCTCAGGCAATTCTTTTGAACCTTTCTGAATGATCAATTCCGCGCGCTCGTGGAGAGTCGCCGACTCCGCTTGGGTGAGGTCCTTGGCCGTCATAATAAAGACTTTCACATTTTTCAGGGCGGGTTGTTCGCCCATGGCTTTCAATACCTCGAAACCGGTGAGTCCTGGCATATTAAGGTCCAAGAGCACCACATATGGCGGCTGACTTTTCATCTTGCTTAAGGCTTCCTCGCCACTAAAAGCGGTGTTTACCGGATAGCCTTCGCGGGTCAATACACTTTGAAAAAGGCGGACGAAGTCAGGATCATCGTCGACGACCATGAGCAGCTTGCTGCTGGCGGACTCGGCCTGCAGTACAACGGCTGTTTCTTTCTTCTCCTTAATCATTCCCGGTCTTAAGCCGGGAAGCACAGCCGTGAAAGTCGATCCCTGGGCCACTATGCTTTCCACGACAAGCGTGCCCCCCATTAACTCGGCGAACCGACGCGCGATGGCCAGCCCCAATCCGCTGCCACCGAAGCGACGGGTACGCGATCCGTCGGCTTGCCGAAAGTCCTGAAAAATCACCGCCTGATCTTCTAACGCAATTCCAATCCCCGTGTCTTGGACCTTGAGTTGAAAACGCGTGTCATCCACAGCTTCCAGGGTGACGGATATTCTACCCTTTGGAGTAAATTTGACAGCATTGTCGAGCAGCTGCGTCACGATGCGCCGCAGCTTTTTGGCGTCCGTCTCGGCAATAAGCATGGGAGGATGGTGACAAACAATCTCGAGCTTCTTCTCTTTGGCGATTGTTTTAAAGGGAGTCACCGCATCTTCGACAACTTCCGTGATTGAGCATGTTTGCAATTCCAGAGGGGTGCCGCGACCCGAAAGAATTGTCAGGTCGATAATATTGTTGATCATCTGCAGAAGACCCTTGGCTTTTGAATCCACGATGGCCAATCCCTGATCTTGTTCCGGAGAGATGGCGCCATAAATCTTCTCGCGCATGAGCGTGATATACCCGATTATGACGGTGATCGGAGTCCGCAATTCGTGGCTGATGGTCGCCATGAACTCATCCTTGAGGTGATGCAGTTCTTCTAAGTGTCCCACGCGGGCGAGCAGAGCCCGGTGTTCTAACGCTTTGTCAAATATCGCACAGAGTTTCGAGAGGCTGTAAGGCTTCGTAATATAGTCGTAGGCCCCTTGTTTCATAGAGGCCACTGCAGTTTCGAGAGACGCAAAACCTGTCGCCATGACCACTTCGGGTGCGGGTGAAAGTTCTTTCAAGCGGGAGAGAACCTCCATGCCGTTGACGCCTGGCATCATCATGTCGCAAACGACCAGGTCAAAGGCCCCTTGCTGCGCTTTTACCAGTCCCTCTTCCCCGTTGGGGGCACAAACCACGTCGTAGCCGCGTTTGCGAAGCCCGTAGACGAGCATATCGCGGAGTCCGGGTTCATCATCGATCACTAACACTTTTCCCAACAGAGTCGGTTCAGCGGAATCCGTCACGCCTCATCCTCCGCAATCGCCTGCATATCCGGCTGCAGTGGAAATCCCACATCAAATTCCGTAAATCCGGGGGTAGGCGCGCAATTCGCGTATCCGTGGCTTCCGACGCCGCCAAATAAAGCGACCAAAAATTTCGTTTGAAGTCTCATCAAAGAGAATTTGCGCTTCTGGACCGGGCGCTTGGTACTTCCATAGAAGTATTTACAACGAAAATTTTGCGAAATCAAGCCTATTTGAAGCGCAGGGGGAATTTTTGTCCGATCAGGAGGAAGATCGCGATGGTTGAGGATCCGTGATCTTTAATGTGTGGAAATTGATGTTGCCGCGTCCCAAGCGCCAGTAAGCAAAATTTTTCACAGGGTAATGCAGTCGCTCTCCTATGGCGATCACCGTCAATTTTTGCCTCGCCAGGCTTTCGTCGTCTGCGTACCACACGTCATGTTTTGAACCCTTTGAATCGGAATAACTGAAATGAGGCTGAACATTTTCATCTCGCGAAATCTGGGAGAGGGTGGTGCCTCCGGTTCCGGCGAGGGCAGCGGGATCGGCGTGCTCGAGTTGTTCGGCTTTCCAAGTGCCTGATCCTGTCAAAGTCCAGTCAAACCCGTAGGTGGGCAGCGCTATCATCAATTTTTCAGCGGGGACGTCTTGCGACCGCGCGTACTCGATGATGCGCTGGAGTGTTTT
Organism: Elusimicrobiota bacterium; assembly: GCA_038241515.1. Taxonomy (GTDB): domain Bacteria; phylum Elusimicrobiota; class Elusimicrobia; order 2-01-FULL-59-12; family 2-01-FULL-59-12; genus JBBSDO01. The sequence goes on from JBBSDO010000028.1 coordinate 5,804, forward strand.
AGGGGTCATCAGGGCGCCTGGATCCGTTCCCCAACAGTGGTCATAGTAGGCCATCACTTTGAACTCGTCGACGGCCTGTCCGATGGCTCGCCAGTCCATGTTCAGAGGCTCGGGTTCTATATCGATCGCCAGCCATTTTCCTTGAGAATGCAGGGCCACGGCAAGATCCTGGATAAATCGGTTGAAATTCTGGGTCAGCTTCTCGTCTTGAGGAAGTTTCTTGAGCGCTTCGTAGTCAATCTCAAGGCCGTTATACGGCGCGGCGATCGCCACTAGCTCCCGGATATGGGCCTGCATTTTTTTGGAATCCCGCACAAGATCACGAATAACCGCGGGCTGCTTCCCCGCTCGGCCTTGAACGTCATTAACTACGGTCACGAAAAGCCGAGCTCCGGGACGTAGGGCGGAAGGGACCTGCGTATTTAAGGAGGCGGTATCATCCTCAAGAACGAGATGATTGTTCGCATCGAGCTCGTAAGCGAAGATAGAAATCTCATCAAAGTCCGCTTGGTAGTGCGCAAGGTCTGAAAGTCCATGATGCACGTCCCACCCGACGATCCACCCGGCTTGGTCTCCGGAAGGGGAGTGCGGAACGGGGGTTGAAGCTGCCCACATGCAGGAGGCGAACAACGGAATGGCGGCGGTAAGGAGGAGGAGTGAGCGCACATGGCTATTTTGCCGATTCCCCAGCGCTTTAGCAAATCGGATGCTACAGCGGTTAGTAACTAAGCGAGAAACCCGCTTCGGGATAAACTTGCGAGCAGGTTCCGTAAGTATTTGTATTGCAGTGAAATTGACGCTCGTAGACAAGGCCTGCGCTCACATAGGCGTGGGGGCCTAGCGCAAAAGCGGCGCCCGCCCTTCCGCCTGCGGAGTCCAGATCGTTGAGGGAATCGTAAAAGGTATGACGGTAAAAGCCGCCAAGGTAGGGGGTAAAGGAGGAGAGACCCGTGAGATAGTAGGTTAGCTGGGGGGTCACTTTATAAATATGAGGCTTTGATGCCAACCAGGCCTCGCCTTGAAGCCCCGCTTCCAGCCCATCGAACAGATAATAACCGGCTCCTAGGCCGAGAACCAAGTAGCTGTTGTTGTTCGATGAGCCGTATCCCCCCGAAACGGAGATATGGGTCCGACCATGGCCAAAAAGCGTCGCATCGGCGCCTACTTCGGCCCTGGCTGAAACCCGTGAAACAAGAAGGAGCCCTAGAGATATCGGCACTAGCCATTTTTTCATAGTGGGATTCTAGCCCGTAACCCCCACTTTAGGCAAGATGGAGAGGGCAGGAAAAAGGGCTCGCTAACTGAAGGAGCGGGATATCATTGCGTAGGTGAGGCCTAGTAGGTACGATTCTTCTGGGAAAGCCGCTTCACCACCCTTTCGATAGGAGAATTTATGCGTTGGAATGCTCAAGCCGTATCGCTGTTGCTTTTGGCTGCCGTAGCCCATGCCACGGTAGTGGGAAAGCCCATCGAATACCGTGAAGGAAATACCGTCTTAGAGGGCTACGTGGCTTTCGAAGATTCCGTACAGGGCAAACGTCCTGGCGTTATTGTAGTCCCCGACTGGATGGGACCGAGTGATTTTTCGCGAGGAAGGGCCGACGAGCTGGCCCGTATGGGTTATATTGCATTATCGGCCGATGTATACGGAAAAGGTGTCCGTCCGAAGAACGCGGACGAAGCCATGAAGCAGTCCAGCTTTTACAAGGGCAACCGTCCGCTTCTGAAGGCGCGAATCAAGGCGGCGCTAGAGACGCTTCTCAAACAGCAGCAAACCGACGCTACCCACGTGGCGGCCATTGGCTATTGCTTCGGAGGATTGGCGGCCTTGGAATTGGCTCGTTCGGGGGCTCCCATTGTGGGAGTCGTCACTTTCCATGGAGGGCTTGATACGCCGACTCCTCAAGACGCCAAACAAATCAAAGCGAAAGTCCTTGCCCTCCATGGCGCTGACGATCCCTTCGTGACCGCCGATCAAGTGGCTGCCTTTGAAAAGGAAATGCGCGAGGCGGGAGTCGATTGGCAACTACTCAAATACAGTGGCGCCGTTCACGCCTTTGCCGTTCCCACTGCGGGCAACGACAACTCAAAAGGCGCTGCCTATAATGAACGCGCAGCTCGGCGCTCGTGGCAGGCCATGAAAGATTTCTTTGCAGAAATTTTTAAGTGATTCTGGCAGGGGACATCGGCGGAACCAAGACCAATCTAGGTCTCTTTCAAATCCAAAGCGGCGCGCTGGCCACGGTTTTGGAACGCAGTTACCAGAGTAAAGACTACCCACACTTTGAAAAAATCCTCGACGACTTTCTGAAAGGCCACGCGGAAGCAATTTCCAGCGCTGCCTTTGGGATTGCGGCGCCCATTGTCGACGGCCACGCCACCGCGCCCAACCTCCCGTGGTCCCTTAGCCTATCCGAGCTGCACCAAAAATTGAACGTGGAGCAAATTGGTCTGATCAATGATCTTCAGGCCATGGCGCTCGGGATTTCGCTCTTGCCTAAAGAAGGTTTGACGAAAATCAAGGAGGGGAAACCGGAGCCCGAGGGGACGCGCGGCGTGATCGCAGCAGGAACCGGACTAGGCGAAGCGGCCCTGGCGTGGCGGCCCGTTGGATATCGGGTTCTTCCGTCGGAGGGAGGCCACGGCGATTTTGCGCCGCGAAACGATCTAGAGATTGAACTCTTACGATTTCTACTCAAAAAATTCGGACGCGTCAGCTACGAGCGGGTCCTTTCCGGCCCGGGGCTGATGAACATCTACAGCTTTTTGCGGGAATCCCGACATTCGAGTGAACCCCCCTGGCTTACGGCCAAAATTCAAAAGGGGGACCCAAGCGCTGCAGTGACGGAGGCCGGACTTTCCCAGGCCGATCCCCTCTGCGCAGAGGCTCTCGATATGTTTATTTCCATTTATGGGTCGGAAGCAGGTAATCTGGCGCTCAATTTTCTAGCGATCGGCGGAATATATATTGGAGGCGGCATCGCCCCAAAAATTCTCCCTCGCTTACGCTCGGGGGGGTTCGAAAAAGCGTTTGTCGATAAAGGCCGTCTCGCCCCCGTCTTAGCCCAAATTCCCGTTTACGTCATCCTCGAAACGCGCACGCCGCTTTTAGGTGCCGCTCAGCACGCGTTCTCGCTAGAGGCGGCACGCTAAACGCCTCCCCCGCAACGGGCGGGAGAGGTCGACGCGCTAGCTCTCTAGCACGTCGGGTGAGGGGGGCAAATCCCAGGACGTGACGTGTAACGGCGCCCTCACCCTCGCCTCCGTCTCGTCGGCTACACCCTCTCCCGTTGTTCGCTTCGCGTCTGGGAGAGGGGTTTTTGCAATGTCAATTAGCGTAATTCTAGGAATGTAATATACTCCCCACATGGCCCGAAAAAAGAGCCCGCTTGCCATTCAAGTGGAATATCAATCCATTCGCGGGCTGCTCAAACTCTTCCAAACTCTGCCCTTTTCAGCGAGCAAAGCGTTATGCGGACGTCTTCTTCAACTCCTGCTTTTTGTCCTGTCAAAGCGTCGCCGTCTCGTCGAAGCGAATCTCCGAGCCTGTTTTCCAGGGCGTCCAGACACTTATTACGCCGAGCTCGGTGAGCGTTCGACAGCCTACTTAGCTCGCGGTTTAGCCAGTTTCTCGCGAATTCCGCTCATGGACGCTCAGACGATGGAAGACACAGTCGAGATCCAGGGCTTCGAGCATCTTCGAGAGGCTTTTGCCAAGGGAAAGGGGGCCATTACTTTTACGGCTCACTATGGTTTCTGGGAATTAATGGCGATTTATGTGACGCGAATTTATCCAAAAGTGTCGATGGTGGTGCGGCCCCTAGATAATCCCATGCTGGATCGGCTCGTTATGAGTATTCGAGGTTCTGGGGGGGGAGGCGTCATTGATAGCAAGCGTGTTTTTAAAGAAGGGATTCGCCATCTTCGAGCGAACGGTCTACTCGGTGTATTAATCGACCAGAATTTTCATAAAGGCGGTGTATTCGTTGATTTCTTTGGGCGTCCCGCCGCGACCAGCACGCTGGTCCCGATCTTGGCTCGGCGTACCGGATGCACACTCCTGCCCATGCATAACGTCTGGCTGGGCGATAGAATCCGCATCATCTGTGAGCCTCCGGTAGAACTCAGCTCGAACCCTGACGCGCATCGGGCGATCGAAGAGGACACTCAAAAATTAACGTCAATTGTGGAACGCTGGGTTCGGGAGGACCCCGCCCAGTGGCTCTGGCTGCACAATCGTTGGAAAAGAATTCCTTCCTCGTCCGACAGCCAGGCCGATGGGAGCGAAACGAACGCCCCCCATCGAAGCGGCCTAGGTTTACAACTTTCCGGTGAGAAAAAGAATAATCAGAATCAAGACGACGAGCCCGACGCCGCCACTCGGATAGTAACCCCATCCACTGCTGTAAGGCCAGGTCGGCAGAGCTCCGATGAGCGCCAAGACGAGAATGATAATTAAGATTCTAGACATGTGATGTCCTCCCTTTGTGAGTTCGACTTTCTGGGGAATTCGACAACCCGTGTCAATTCAGGGTAACAGAAGAGACCGTGCGGAGAACCGTATGCTACTGGATAAAGTGACGAGTCGGGGTGGGACTGCCGGAAGTTCCTAGTGTTGTCGGCTCATCTTCGCGTGCAAAACGAGCGAAACAGGTGATAGTGAATGCGCGCACGTTCTTTTCAAAAACAGGCCATTCTTGTCCCAGCACATTGCGTATGGAATCGGCTGCGGACTTCCCGTTCAGCAGATCGCGGATGAAAGCCTGTAAAGTGCTTGAACCACTTGTTTCAACGATATATTTTGTCGCCAAATAGTAGCGGGCAAACTGACGACGCGTCAAAATGGGAAAAGGGCGGTTTAGATCTTCCACGAGGTCTTCCACGTGCGAGCGCGTGACCTCGGCTCCAACCTTTTGAACCATCTCCTCGCCCATTCCTGAAACGTAAACGGCGAGACCTTCTTGGGCCCAAATCGGAAGGGCTTTGTCGGAATCGCCGCCTGCGAGATCATTCAAAATCACTTCGGCCATGGCATACGTAAAAGCTTTCCGCAAGGCAGCGTCATCCGGTTTCACCTTGTTCTCGTTTTTAGCGAAGGCTTCCACGTTCGCATTCAAGACTTGAGAGTAAGAGTCATTCTCCCCGGTAGGCTGAATGTAAAAAAACGGATTTTCGGTAATTGCGGGGGCCCCATCGGTAAAGCGCACCGTGACCGGGTGAAGAAAGCCCGAATGGTATTGCAGGAAGCCCAATTGAGAAGAGACGTCTAATTGGACATTCCGAACCATTGGTTTTACGAGATTGAGCTCGGCAGGAAAATCATCAAGAAATCCTCCGCGGTAGCGGAGATCTATAATCGGATCCTTTCGCGGGATCAAAGCTGCAGCATGTACCGGCACCGTGGCAAAAAGCACTGAAAAATATACGAGGCTTCTAAAGCGCACGACACATTATCGCCCACTCAAAGCCCTCGGTCAATGTTACACAGGACTCGGGAAAGATCCGTTCGACAAAGTACGAGTTCCCGGACCGAATTATTACTCGGCCGGACTAAACGCTACTCGGAGGTGCTTTTAGTGTGCGGGTGGCTGGCGGAGTCGTTTTTTCCGATATAGATGGTTTTGATGTTGACGAATTCTTTGATGCCGTACGAGGAAAGTTCACGGCCGTAACCGGATCCTTTGATGCCGCCGAACGGCAGGCGGGGGTCGGAGCGTACGAAGGCGTTGACGAAGCACGAGCCGGCCTGGATTTTTTCTACGGCGATTCTTTCGCCGCGGGCAATGTCTTTTGTAAAAACGGCGGCGCCTAGACCAAATTCCGTTCCGTTGGCAAGAGCAATGGCTTCCTCTTCGTCTTTGGCGCCGATGATCGCGGCGACCGGACCGAAGGTTTCCTCGTAGAAGGCGGGCATTTCCTTGGTGACGTCCGTCAGAACCGTAGGAGGATAATAGGCGCCTGGCCCAGATGGGATCGTTCCGCCCAGCAGGAGCTTGGCGCCTTTGTCCAAAGTCGCTTGCACGATCTTGTGTAGTTCATCGCGTAAGTCGGTTCTCGCCATGGGGCCTACGTCACAGGTTTCGTCAAGCGGGTTGCCCACCTTGTGCTTCTTCATTTCCTTCACAAAAAGTTCTTCGAAGCGTTTTTTGACTTTTTCGACCACGATGAAACGCTTAGCGGCGATGCAGCTCTGACCCGCGTTGATGAGCCGCGAACTGACGCCGCTTGCGGCGGCCAAGTCGAGATCGGCGTCTTCGAGGATCAGATAGGGATCGCTTCCCCCGAGTTCCATCACGGACTTTTTCAACATCTCTCCGGCTTTAGCGGCGACCGCTTTACCCGCTCCCGTGCTGCCGGTGAGGGTTACGGCCTGCACGATGGGGTGCGCGATAACGGCAGACATCTCTTTCGAGCTCATCACCAAAGCTCTGAAAATGTCGGTAGGGAAACCCGCATCGCGAAAAAGCTGCTCTAACGCAAGCGCGCAGCCCGTGACATTCGAGGCGTGTTTGAGAACGCCCCCGTTTCCAGCCATCAGAGCCGGCGCGGCGAAGCGGATGACTTGCCAGAAGGGGAAATTCCAAGGCATGACCGCTAAAACGACGCCGAGCGGCTGAAAGGTCACGTAACTTTTTTGCGCCTCTGTCTCAATGGACTCCGGTTTGAGAAAGGATTCGGCTTTATCCGCATAGAAGTGGCAAGTCGACGCGCATTTGTTGGCTTCGGCGCGTCCTTGGGCGATAGGTTTGCCCATTTCGCGCGCCATTAGTCGGGCATAGTCTTCCTGGCGGGAGTCAAGGAGATCGCCGGCTTTGTGCATGAGCCTGGCGCGGACCGACCACTCGGCTTGGCGCCAGAGATCGTGTGCCGCTTGAGTCCTTTCGAGAATGGACTCCCAATCGCTGCGCGACATTCCCGTATATTTCTGGACGGTTTGGCCGGTAGAGGGATCGATGGAGGCGAGGGAATTCATTAAAAATCCACTTACTTACCCTTCCGAACGCTGCAACGGTCCGAGCCGTTTCGTCAGCGCCATGTTGACTTTTGTTTCCACGGGGACTTCGACGAGACAGAGTTTGCGCGACTGCACGGCCTCCGCCAGGTGCGAGCGGAGCTCAGCCACGGTGCGCGGCCGGTAGCCTTTAATGCCGAAGCTTTCCGCGTAGGCCTTGAAATCGGGGTTCGTTAGTTTCGTTCCTACCGATCTCCCATAGCGCGCTTCTTGTTTCCAGCTGATCAATCCGTAATCGTTGTCATTGAAGACGAGGACTACGAATCCCAGGTTTAGGCGCTTCGCCGTCTCGAGTTCCTGCGAATTCATCAGAAAGCCGCCGTCGCCCATTGCAGCGACCACCGTCCGACCGGGATCTGCGAGCGCCGCTCCTATCGCTCCCGGAAGGGCAAAGCCCATGCTCGCCAATCCGTTGGAAATCATGCAGGTATTCGGCAGGTAGGTCGGCCAATTGCGTCCTATCCAAAGTTTGTGCGCGCCTACATCACTAATGAGCAGATCGTTGTCCCCCAACAAGGGACGCAGGATATTCAGGACACCCGGGACGGTAAAGGAATCCCCTTCCTTTAAATCATAGGAGCGGAAATCAGCCTCGATTTTCTTATGGATCGGTTGGTACCACAAGTTGTCGAAGGGTTTGGCCTTGTGCTTGATCAGATCCCGATGTATTTCGCGCAAACAGGCCCGAGTGTCGGCAACAAGTTCGACCGCGGGCTGGTATTGGCCATAGATGTCGGCGGCTGTGAAGTCGATATGGACAATGGTCTTTTTCCCTTGAGGATTCCAACGTTCTGGTGAATATTCATCCAGGTCATAACCGACGGTCAGAATGAGATCGGAGGCCTCTATGGCTTCCATCACGTGGTCGCGCACGCCTAGTCCCATACTGAAGAGCGATTCGTCCGTCCGGTCAGAGATGGAGCCTTTTCCCATGAAGGTTTGTACGACGGGTATACGGTACCGATGGACCAGAGCGCGCAACTGGCGCGTCGCCCGTTTCCGGATGGCCCCGTTACCCGCGATGATGAGTGGGCGTTTGGCCGCGAGCAACAATTCCACGACTTGCTCTCGGGCGTAGCGGTCGGGGTCTGGACGGCGCACTTCGCGCTTGGCAATAGGCTGGCCGTAACCGGGCAATTTCGCGACGTCCTCAGCCAATTCGATATGTGTGGCCCCAGGCTTTTCGTCTTCTGCATGCTTAAAGGCCTTACGCACCACCTCGGGAATGACTCCGGGATTGAGAATCGTCGAGTTCCACTTGGTGATCGGTTGAAACAAGCGCACGACATCGATCCGCTGATGGCTTTCCTGGTGAAGCTGTTCCAAATCAATCTGTCCCGTGATGGCGACGAGCGGGCTCTTGTCCAAATACGCGTCGGCCACGCCCGTAACGAGATTCGTTGCCCCAGGGCCCAGCGTTGCCAAACAAACACCGGCTTGACCCGTGAGCCGGCCCCACATGTCGGCCATAAAGGCAGCGCCTTGCTCGTGCCGGGTCGGGATGAACTGAATGGTCGACTTAGCGAGGGAAAAAAGCAGATCTTCGTTCTCTTCTCCGGGTACGCCAAACACGTAGCGCACCCCTTCGCTTTCAAGGCATTGCACGAAGAGGTCAGAAGCTTTTAGTGAGTCCGTAGGCATACCCTATTGTAACTTCCGTTCGGGGTGCGCCAACGTGGTTCCCCTTCTTTCTCGTCCCTCGGGTAAAACGAAAGTCAGCCCTGAAGTGCGCCCCGCACATCAAAGAGATACAATTCGGGCCATGCAAATTCGTCGCCGGCTGGGGATCGTTTTACCCGCTTTTCTATTAGGGGCTGTCGCATTTGGCAATGGCCGCCCGCCTGCAGACTCGAATCCCGCTTGGGTCCAGGTGGCAGGAGGTCGCGTCTATTGGAGAGCCCTGCCTGCGGCGAGGGGTGGATTTTATGTCGTTTGGAGCGCGTCGACCACCACGGGTCCAGAACTTTTCGCGCAAGCGTTCGCGACGGACGGGTCGCCTGTTTGGTCCATGCCGGGAATTGAGATCTCACGGAAACTTTCCGGCTCCGGCCTCTGGGATGTCTGTTCTGACGGGCGAGGAGGCTTTATCGTGGGCGGAGTCGAAAGCGGGCGCTTGGCCGCGCGCCAAATTCTTCCGAACGGAACGATAGGTTGGACGGAAGCCTCTGCGCCCGTGGGAGAGGCGCCGAACGCCCTCGTAGCGATCGACGACGGACAAAAAGGCGCCTTCTTCACCTGGTCCCAGGAGGCGGCTCCCAATTCCCAAATATGGCTTCAACGCCTGGGAGCACAGGGGAAAACGCTTTGGCCGCTTCCCGGAGTTCTTCCGGCGCCCTCGGACGCACGTCAGACACAGCCGAATATCGTGCCGGATGGTGAAGGCGGGGTCATCGTGGGATGGAAGAGTTTTCAGGAACAGGTGTCCAAGGTTCGTGTCCAACGACTTCGTGGAGATGGCGCGCGGCTCTGGACCGACCGTGGTACGGATGTGGAGTCTCCCGCCGGCGATCTCCACCAAAGGATTTTAATGGTTCCCGCCGGCGCGGGAGGCGTTGTTTTGGCGTGGACGGACACCGTCGAAGGGAAGAGCCGACTCTTTTTTCAGCAAGTCGGTCCCGATGGGCGCCGACGTTGGTCGCCTGCCGGGCGTACTCCCCAAGCGCCCGTTTTCGAACAATGGAATCCCGTTCTGCTCAGTAATGGCGAAAAAGGCATTTGGTTGGGTTGGGAAGAGATCGATGAGGCTGGGGTGCAAAAACTTCGATTTGAACGCCGCGACATGCCAGACGGGAATTTGTGGACTGCTGGCAAAATTGCTCTCGCCGATTCGCCCGGCAGCCAAGGCCGTCTCGATATGGTGCGCGACGGCTCTGGCGGCGTTGCGGCTGCTTGGATTGATAACCGGACCAACGTAGGTCTGTATCTACAGCGCGTGGATGCCGAGGGGCGTCTGCTCTTGGGAAGTAAGGGTCTAACCGTTGCGACTGATCTTAAGAAGCCGCAGCGTCCCCAACTCGTCATGTTGACGGGCAATCGCGTGGCAGTGGTTTGGCTTGAGGAGATTAAGGATGGCGTTTGGGCATTCAAGCGCCGCGTAATCGATCTTCTGCTAAAATAGGCGCATGCAAAAAAAGGCACGGAAATGGGTTTCGCTTGTCGGCTTCGTCGTTATGGCGGCGACATTCGCGCATGCGAAAGGACGGCGAGCCGACTATGAGGATTCCCCGGCCTACGATCCTAACCGGGTTCAACGTGGCAGCCCCGCCAATCCCAACCCGGCTTTTGCCCCTCCGCGATTCAACAATGAGCGCTCTTTCAGTTCCGCCGCGCCGACTGCAACAAGTGGAACTCCTCAAGAAAAACCACCGCGCCGCTCAACTCCGGCGAATACCAACCTTCAGCGGGACGGAAGCGCAGTTCCGGGTGGTATGCCGATGGGCGATAGACCGCAGCCCCCGCCCAAGGCGGTCCCTTCCGCTCCGGACGCCTCCGAGCCGCCTTTGCCAGACTACCCCACGGACGACCATACCGGCAAAGCAACGGAAAAACTCAACAATTCCGCCGGCCAGATCGCCCCTCCACCCGCACATTAGTACTCCAGTTTTCCCCTTGTAACCGCGTTCTCTAGGCCCTGCCTAATCTAGAGTACGACGATGATTAAGGAGGCCCTTCATGTTCGGATTCCCTGCTGAGTCAAGCACCCAAGCTATTGAAATGCTTAAAGCAGACCACGAGAAAGTAAAAGATTTGTTTGATGCTTTTGAAGATGCAAAAGATCTCCGTGAAAAGAAGCGTATCGTTCAGGAAGCGATTAACGAACTAAAGGTCCATGCCGCTATCGAAGAGGAAATTTTCTATCCTGCTGTCCGAAAGGCCATTGACGATGACGCGATCATGAACGAAGCCGACGAAGAACATCATGAGGCAAAAGTACTGATTGCGGAACTCGAAGAAATGACGGGAAACGAGAGTCACTATGTAGCGAAATTTACGGTTCTTTCGGAAAACGTCAAACACCATATAAAGGAGGAAGAAGACGAGATGCTTCCGAAAGCCGAAGACACCGACCTGGATTTCGATGCTTTGGGGGAGAAAATGTTCAAGCGCAAACAGAAGCTGCTCGTCGAAGGCGTGCCTCCTGCCGGAGAAGAAGCGATGGTCGCGGCAAGTCGCGGACGAGGTGATTCGCCGGCAAAGAACTCACAACGCACCGTTCGCGCTTCGAAAAAGAAGTAGCCAAAAACAACTTTCATGTAAAAAACTCTGTCCGTCGAGTTCGGACAGGGCCTCTTTTCTGTTCCCATCGACGGTAAAGTAGTTGTAACCTTTTCTCTAGATCGTAAGACAAACACGGACACTCGATAAGGCGCCCCGCTGATACCCCCGCAAATAAAGAACTCGTACTATCTGTCCATGGATAAAAACAACGCCCAGAAAAAATCAAACTCAAACCGAAGCACTGGAGGTGCCACGACTATGAACTCTTCACAATCAGCGCCCACGACGTCAGCAAACGAGGACCTCGCCTGTATCAAAAGGACACTGGAAGGCGATGAAAACGCCTACGCTCAATTGGTTAATAAATATAAGGACCAACTCTTTGAATTGACTTGCCGCATTTTGAAAAACCGCGCAGAAGCGGAAGACATTCTTCAAGATGCTTTTCTTCAGGCCTATCGCCATTTGCAAGATTTCCGGAACGACTCACGTTTCTCAACCTGGCTTTATTCCATCGTGCTCAACCGAGTGCGAAATCGCATGCGTCAAAACAAGGTCCTTCGCTGGTATTCTCTCGATGCCCGCCGGGCCGGCCGGGGCGACGTGGTAGTTCCAGAGTTGCCACACCGCGCTCCTTCGTTGGACACGGTGACGGCTCGCAAGCTGGATCTCGAGGCCGTGCAGCGCATGGTGGCGAATTTCCCCCTTCACTACCAATCCATCTTTATCATGCACTACTTCAACAATCTCCCCTTAGAGGAGATCGCTCAGCGGTTGAATCGCCCCTTGGGGACGGTGAAAGTGTATCTGCATCGAGCGAGGAAGCTTCTCTATAAGCGTCTGAAAGGCACACTTTCAGCCAATCAACCCACGACTGAAGATGGAGCGGATTTAGGCGGAGGGTTCCCAACGCTGGAAATGATGAATCACAGCGAAGTCACCGCCGTCGCCATAACCGTCTAGAAGCAACTTTCAAACTAACCGGAAAGCGGTCGCCAGAGGTCTGGCGACCGCTTTTTTTATATTTAACACGCGAATAAAAGTCCTTTTTCAGACTCTAAAGGATGATGAGACCTTTCGTCTTCCTCC
>JBBSDO010000029.1:0-17855 GCA_038241515.1 Elusimicrobiota bacterium
AATTGTGCGCTTATCGCCGCTGACGATCGACCGGTTGCTCGCAGTGCTCGCCAACGAAAGCGACAACGCCGTCCGAAAACTTTTGGCAAAAGCCTTGACGCTGCGCAACCCACCCGAGCAAGGGCTGATTCCAACATTGATCTACTGCCTCCATAGAGCCAAAAACGATTCCGTCCGCTTAGCCTCTCTTCGGATTCTGAAGACCAATGGCACGTCGGTCGCGGCCGTGGGTCCCGTCCTCTGGGAGCGGGTCAAAGACAAAAGCCCGACCGTTCGACTTGAAGCCATACGCTGGTTAGGTGAAACCGGCCCGCCAGCCAAGCCCGCGGCAAGTCATCTTCTCTCTGCTTTATCCGATGAGGATCTCCAAGTCCGGCGTGCTGCACTTGAGGCTTTGAGAAGAACAGGCACCCGAAGAAAGGACGGCCTTCATTTGATCGGAAGAGCCCAGCGGGACCCGGATCCGCTCGTGCGCTGTTTAGCGGTGGAAGAGCTCGTGGAGCTTGGAGCCGCGGATCGCGTGGCTGTCCCACTCCTCATTGCTGACTTGTCAAATCCCGAAGAGTTGTCGCGCTGCACCGTTGACGCTCTGGGGGCCGCCGGACATTTTAACCGCGATGTCGTTCCAGCTCTTGTTACTGTTCTACAGGGAAAGGAACCCCTATCGAAGAGTCGAGCGGCGTCGGCCCTGATGCAGCTCGGTGCGCGAGCACGGGAGGCCATCCCCGGCCTTATTCAGGCTCAAAAAGACCAAGTCCCAGGCGCCGAAAATGCCCTACGCGTTATTCGGGAAAGCGCACCCCACTCTTCCAGATCGCATCGAAATAGGTACTAGTTTTCGATGTAAATTTTCTTGGCCTACCGCAAAAGAACATTGACCCACGTAGCTTCCTCGCCCATACTAGTTTGAGACGTTTTGTAAAGGGAGAATCGTGCAAGAGGCCTGTACTTTCGCATTAATGCAGCTCACCCCAAGCGACCTGAAGAGGGTATTATTGAAAGGTTCAATGCGGATGATCAAATACCTCGTCATTGCTTACCCGCAAGCGATGGGGACCGCCTTTTTGGACGCCCTGGCGCCCAGCGTGAGTCCGGCCACACTCCGGGTACTTATTGAGGAGGTCAACCGGGGACAAATCTTGACCCCTGCTCAAATTCGAAGCGCTGAATGTGAATTTATTAACCTCGTCAATCAAGAAAAGCTGCTCCCCGCGGTATTAAGGTTTTAGCCCAGTTTTAGACCCGGAAACGCTCTAATAAATCAATAAGATTAGGAATACGGAGTAACCCAATTTCCCCCAGACTGTCTAACACTTGTAGTTTATCAAACGGAATAAAGGAGGCTGCAAAATGCGAAATTTGAAAATGCAGTATGTCATGCGGGGTGCCCTTGCGGCTGTGGCGTTGAGTACGGTCATGGCTTTCGCCGAAACGTCGCCGACAAGCGGAAATCCCCAAACCAACGCTTCGGATCGAAATATGGATACCAACCAACCAAACACAGTGGGCGGATGTGTTCAAAAGACCGAGGATGCGGCCAATCGTGGTTTAAACCACGTCGATAGTGGCGTGCATAAGATGGTGCGTAAGACGAAGCATGGCGCCCATCGCGCAAAACGCGGCGCAAACAACGCTCTGAACAGTGTAGATAACAGCATCCACGAAAAAACCGCCCCTCAGTAAAGCGGGCAACCCCTTATCCCGCTTCATTGCGGTAAGGTCGAATACCGCTTTCGACAAAAAGAAGCCTGGCGCATTTGTTGCGGCCAGGCTCTTTTTTTAAGTAAATTCGAGTTTCCACCATGCGAATAAAAAAACCTTCTACCCGAGACGTCGAAACGCTTGTTTCATTTCTTGTTGACAGAAACCCCTCCACGGTAGAACTGGCAAAAGAACACTTGGCCGCGATACTTCAAAGTCATCCGGATTTTCATAGCGTACTTGAGAACACTCGTGATTCTCGAATCGCCGAGAAAGCTCGGCTCTTCCTCGAGGAAAGACGGCTGAATGAACTTTCCAACGCCTTTGAAAAAGTTTCGCGCCAAGGCGCACAATTGGATCTTGAACACGGAGCGTTTTTGCTGGCGAAACTCGCCTACCCGATGCTCGAAGCCAAAGAGGTAGCAGACCCCCTGAACCGGTTGGCGGAGGACATGGAAAGGATCCTCGAAGCGCGCGAGCCCACTCCTTCCCAAGCGGTCGGCCTCTACCGAACGTATTTTTTCTCAGAACTAGGGTTTCGCGGAAATGAAAAAAACTACTACGAACCGGAGAACACGTTTATCAACTGCGTACTCGAGCGGAGACTAGGAATACCCATCTCCCTCTCGTGCGTTTATCTTCTGGTGGCACGGCGTCTCGATATGGCCGCCTTCGGGATTGGCCTGCCGGGACATTTTATCGTCGGGCACAGCCGAAAACCAGGGGTTATTTATGTGGATCCCTTTCATGGGGGGAGCGTTCTTTCGCGCAATGACTGTATTGAGCTTGTCCGGCAACGCGGCGTCACGTTTCACGAAGATTTGCTTTCTCCGACTTCCAACAATCACATGCTGGGCCGGATGATGGTGAATCTGATGAACATCTATACCGAACGGGGCTTTTCCGCCCGCGCCCACTGGCTGGGACAGATCGTCCCTTTCTTTCAAGCGTCATGACAGCGCGCATCCTTCTCGTCGACGACGACGCCAATATTCGGGATACCGCCAAAGATATCCTCGAGGACGCTCACTACGCCATTGTTACGGCTTCTGATGGCGCCGAAGCCATGCGGGAAATCGCCCAATCTCCCTTTCAACTGCTGATCGTGGATTTTAATCTCCCTGACGGGAGCGGAATGGATTTAGCTAAGAAGGCGCGCTTGGCCCTGCCGCTGGCGAAGATCATCCTTCTGACAGGAGATTCGACCCTTGATCGCAGCCAGATCGATTCGTCCACGGTATATGATTATCTCGTGAAGCCAGTAGATCCCACGCACCTCCTGGCCGTCATCGCCAAAGCGCTGCGGTGAAAATTCGCTCCACCCTTTTTCTCAACGGCCAATCTTCCACGTTAAATCTTTTCTCAACACTTCAGGAGACACAAGACCATCTGTTGCTCAAGTTGGCGGCATTCATTTTTTTTAGCGATCTCCTACCTACGGTTGAAACTGGCGCGGCGCATCCCGCCCTCTCCGGCCAGGATTTCTGGCCCGATTTAATGACCGTCGATCTTACCGGGCAAGTGGGCCTTTGGATGGAGTGCGGTAAAACCACTCTGCACAAACTTGAAAAAGTATCCAAACGCTTCCGCCAAGCGCGCCTCATTGTCTTGACGGCCGAACCTCACCAGGCCAAACAGCAGGCCGAAGAGGTGGAAAGAGAGGAACTCAAAGGCATCCAAGTGTGGAGCTTCGCCTATGGCGAATTTGCGCGTTGGAAATCCTTGGCGAAAGAACGAAACGATATTATTGGCGAAGCCAACGAAACTTCAATGAACCTTGTCTTGAATGACCAAACCTACATGACCGAGCTAGAACGTATTCTTTAACAAACGATTAATATATCGTCGGTGGACAACAGACCGTTGTTAAGCAAAATAAATTTTCCCTTGTCTGCGGGTCTTTTTGGGGCTATAGCGCTAGCATGGAACAGAAGACGTTCATGTCACTCTGGCGCGGCTTCCAAGGGACCATTGCCTTTCTTCTTTTCGCTATGAGTCTTCTGTCTATCGGACACGCGCTACGCATGAGCCGCCTGATTTCCCCTACATTTCCCAGGATAGGCCCGCTCCTTGAAAGCCATATGAATAACGTGGCTTCTTTCGCTATGCACTATTTGCAGCATCACGACCAGGGATCGCTCGAAGGCGTGACGCGTGAGGGTGGGCAAACCTGGACCTTGCTTGATCGCTACCAAGCGGGGGTCCGAAATCAACATGGCGCTCCCTTGCCCCAGATAGAAGAAAATTCTCGCGCGCTTCGCGAATCCATCGTGAAACTCGTGGCCATCGAAAAAAGGCATATCGAATCCACCGATCAACTTTCTACTCTCGAAAAGCAAGCGGACGACCTCTTTGCTGAATCCAGCGGCCGCTTGTCGCGATCGCGGTTCCATCGAATGCAGAAAATTTTCACTCGCATCCAGGAAGAACACCAAAAAGTGGCCGCCGCCGAAGGGATCCGCCTCCAACTCATCGCGGATTTCATGAAGGCGCGCCAACGACTGGAAAGTCGCTCGAACGAGGAAAAGCCTTCCTTGCCCCTGTCAATTTCCCTGGGATCGCCCGCGCCTAGGACAAACCCTTGGCCCCTAGCGGCAGAATTGGTGCTTTTGACCGGTGTCGCCCTACTTTTAGTGTTTGGGATGGATCGCCTCATTCGCCAGCGGATCCTGGCGCCCTTGGAGGAGTTGATCATTGCAACAGAAGCCGCGGCCACCGGAGATCTTTCCCGTCAACCCGACTTCTGGTCTCGGGATGCAATGGGTCGTCTGGCTAAGGCGCTCAATCGTCTGACCACTGTTCTGGCCCGCTCCGAAAACCTGGTTTATCATCTGGCGACGCTCGTGGATTCTTCGGGAGACGCCATCATTAGCCAGACGCTGGACGGCACCATTCTCAGTTGGAACAAAGGAGCACAGCGGCTATACGGTTACTCGGCGGAGGAAGTGAAAGGGCGCTCAGTCACTCTATTGACACCGGGCCAAAGTGCCATTCAAATAATCGACCTGATCCAACGTATTAAGTTCGGCGAAAAAATCCAGTCCTTTGAGATGATTCACGAAGGCAAAAATGGACGCGTCGTTCACGTTTTTCTGCGGGTTGCGGCAATCTATGATTCCACAAAGAAAGTCATTGGCGCTTCACTTTGTGCTCAGGACCTTACTTCGGCCAATCTCCTCCCGACCCGCTGGGCAAAGTCCTCTGCCGTCACCACGTCCTCCGACATCGCTGCATAACATCCGTCAAAAATTTAATTTGACCCTCCTTTTTTGAGGCCCGATCAAGCCTCTTTCTGAGGCACTTTACATTCCGCTTAAAGGAGCCGGTGCGCGTCTTGAGTATTGAGACGACGCGTCAGTACGAAGGCGAGCGAGCATAAAAAGTTGCTATTCTCAAGCGATTGCCCATGAATTTCTTGACCTCGACCATTTTTGTTGTAGCCGCAATTCTTGAAGTAGGGGGGGACGCCTTGGTTCGAAAAGGACTTCGCGGACAAGGCACCGTTTTCATCGTCATGGGTTTTGTTGTGCTCAGCGGCTACGGCCTCGTCGTCAACCTCGTACGATGGGATTTCTCCAAACTGCTTGGAGTTTACGTTGCTGCCTTTGCCCTCGTCAGTGTCTTGACGGGCCGGTACCTGTTCCAAGAAGTAATTCCTGTCTCTACCTGGCTCGGATTAGCCATCATCATCGTCGGCGGCCTGGTCATCCAATCCGGACGCTGAGCACTCACTCCTGCCCCCGGCACCCCCCTCAAACGCGTCCATCCCTTTTTAGTATGATCCAGCCGTAATCGACATACTAAATCTGCCGGAAATCGGCAGAACGGGGAACCCAACATACGGATCGTTATGATCTAGGGGCGAATACCAGAAATGGTTAGGGCGATGAGCCCGAGTCCGACAGCTAACCTCGTAAGTGCATAATCGAATGAGCGGCCGAAGAGCCTGTCTCTTCGGCTTTTTCTATTTACCCCAGTCCTTCATTTAGCGAGACTTTTTCGTCGAAAAGCCTGCCAGGATGGAGCGAGGAATGGGTCGACGAAAAAGACTCTTAAATTGGCTGGGGTTACCATCCGACCCTATGTTGTTGGGAGGATGGCCTAGCTTCCAAGAAGAACTGGTCGCAAGGCCCTTCCCATGCAGTCTTAAATGGGATTCCGGGTTAGGAGAACAGGTATATGGTGGAAAAATTCAAAGAGTTGGTGCTGGGCAAGCCTCGCGACATTAAAGATCCGCAGCTTTTTCAACACCTCTCGCTCGTCGCCTTCCTCGCCTGGATCGGGCTCGGGGCCGATGGACTCTCTTCCTCAGCTTACGGACCGGACGAAGCTTTCCGGGCGCTAGGCGCGCATACCCACCTCTCCCCGATCTTAGTATTAATGACGGCCGTAACGATTTGCGTTATTTCGATCGCCTATTCCAACCTCATTCAGCACTTTCCGGGCGGCGGTGGGGGCTACCTCGTGGCCACCAAGCTCTTGGGCCCTCGTGCTGGGGTGGTCTCTGGCTGCGCTCTGCTCGTTGATTACGTCTTAACGATATCGGTTTCCGTCGCTTCTGGGTGCGACGCCCTTTGGTCATTTCTGCCGCCTCACTGGGGGCCCTATAAGCTAATGACGGAAGTTGTGGTTCTCATCTTCCTCATGGTTCTCAACCTGCGGGGCGTCAAAGAATCGGTTCAGTTCCTGGCCCCTATTTTTATGGTGTTTGTTCTGACCCACGTATTCGCCATCCTCTACGCGATCGGCAGCCATTTCTGGGCTCTTCCGGCCGTTTTTCGTGGCGCTTCAGTCGACTTTCACGCCGCGGTTCACACCCTCGGATTTTTGCCCGTAGCTTTCGTCCTTTTGCGAGCCTATTCCATGGGAGGCGGCACCTACACGGGTATTGAAGCTGTCTCCAATGGCATCACGATGCTTCGAGAACCACGCGTTCAGACCGGGAAAAGAACCATGTTTATGATGGCGGCTTCTCTTGCATTTACCGCCGGCGGGATCCTATTTGCCTATATGTTGACGAACTCGATACCCATGGAAGGGAAGACGATGAACGCTATCCTTTTCGAAAATCTTTTCGGCACCTGGCGACTCTGGGGATGGTCGATCGGCAGCGGTCTCGTTGTGACAACCCTCGTGTCTGAAGCCGCGCTTCTTTTTGTGGCGGCGCAAACGGGCTTTTTAGATGGCCCGCGGGTTCTAGCCAATATGGCGGTCGATTCTTGGATGCCGCATCGCTTTTCGCATCTCTCTGACCGACTCGTGACGAACAACGGAATTTATGTGATGGGAATGGCTGGGATCGCTACCCTCATGTACACCCGTGGTAACATCACGATGCTCGTGGTCATGTATTCCATAAACGTGTTCCTCACGTTCACTCTCACGGAATTGGGAATGTCGCGGCACTGGGTTTTGGAGCGCGCCCACGAACCACGCTGGAAGAGCCAGTTGGCGATACACGGTACCGGCCTCATCATGTGTTTAAGCATCCTCTTTGTGACTCTCTATGAGAAGTTTGCCGAGGGAGGGTGGATGACCGTGACTATCACGACCGCGACGATTCTTGTCTGCTTCTTGGTGCGGCGCCATTATCGCGACGTCAGCGCCGGTTTTAAACAGCTCGATGAAGTAGTCTCGACGGAAGTCGCAACGCATATCTGCGGACCCGATTGCCCAAAACTGGATCCCAAAGCACCCACCGCCGTTCTCACCGTGGGCAGTTTTTCCGGCTTCGGTATTCACCATCTGCTTTCGATTCAAAAACTCTTACCCGGCTATATCAAGAACTTTATTTTCGTCTCGGTCGGTGTTTTGGACTCGGGGACCTTCAAAGGAAAGGAAGAGATGTCGAGATTAGAGGAAGAAACGCGCGCCAATGTGAAGAAATACGTGGTCTGGGCCCATCAAAATGGGATGGCCGCCGACTACCGCATGGCGATCCATCCGGAAGCCATCGAGGCGCTCGAAGCGCTTTGCGTTGAAATATCTAAAGAATTCAAACGCATGATCGTCTTCACGGGAAAACTCGTCTTCCAACGAGAACGCTGGTATCAAAGAATTCTTCACAACGAATCAGCCATTTCTATCCAGCGCCGACTTCAGTTCCGTGGCATCCAGACCATCATTCTGCCGATTCGTGTTATTGAGACCGCCGGCAAAGCCGCCTGAAAAACCGGGCGTGAATGTGTTTTGGCTCGTAATCCTTTTCCTATTTTCGGCGAACCTTCAAGCGGCTGACGACGCTTTCTTCGGCGTGCCGGTTCACGATCCTTTTCGCTGGCTCGAAGAGGCTAAAGATCCAAAGGTCCGACAGTGGGTCTCTGAGCAGGATGCGCAGGCTCGAAAATTCCTAAATAAGCTGCCTCAAAGGTCTCGTCTTCTGGCCCGCTATCACGAGCTCTACTCCGTCGAACATCTCTCCACTCCCGTGCCGGCGGGCGATCGGCTATTTTTCGAAACACATCTAAAAAACAAACAAAAGCCCGTACTTGTATGGCGCGCGACTGGCAGCACTTCGGAACACCCGCTTGTTGATGTGAATCGCCTGCCGAAGGAAAAAAATCTCTCTCTGTCGAGTTTTACGCCTTCTTGGGATGGAACGAAAGTCCTGTACATCACGGCCGAGAACAACGCAGATGAATCGGTGATCCACGTCGTAGACGTCGATACCGGACGAGAAAATCCGCTGGATGTGATCGAGGGAGCCAACTATGCCGACCCGTCTTGGGCCGCAGACAGTCACGGATTTTATTACACCCGCCTTCCAGCCCGGGGTCGCCTATCCGATGCCCAACGTGTTGCCCAGGCCGATGTCCGATTCCATCCTTTGGAATCTGATCCAGGCCGTGACAGGAGAATATGCCCCCCGACCGGCGATCCGCAAATCTTTTTAAACGCGCGAGCTACGTCGGATGGCCGATGGCTGTTTATTATCAAACAGCGAGGGTGGACGAGCAATTCCGTGGTCTTTCGTCCCGCTGAAAGTGCTTTCGCGGCATTTTCGCCGCTTTTCATCAGCACCTCGTCGATGGCGGAGGTGGCAGAATCAAAAAACCGGTTTTTCCTCATGACGAGTGATCATGCGCCTCACGAGCGCGTGGTGGAAGCTCGGGGCCCGGATTCGCGCGACTGGAGGACGATCATTCCTGAACAGGCGGATACCGTCTTGCGATCATTGAGAGTCATCGACAACCACCTCGTGGTCGGCACCGTCAGTCATGCCGCGGAGGGTATCGCTGTTTATTCGATGGACGGGCGCAAAGAGCGTGAGATCTCCCTCCCCACTTTGGGAACCGTCCCGGAGATTCATGGGCAAGAGCATTCGAACGCGCTCTATTTCAGTTTCCAAAGTTTTATGACTCCTCCCGTCAACTATCGGGTCGCGGTCGACTCGGGTAAAACGGAGCTCTGGTCAAAAGAAGATTTGCCGGTCGACCCTGATCGATTTCAAGTCAAACAAGTGTGGTACAAATCCAAGGATGGAGCTACCATTTCCATGTTCATTGTTGAGTCAAAGCGCCCCGTTCCCAACGGCAGCCGCGCTTTTCTGCTGCATGGCTATGGCGGATTCAACGAGGCCGAACTCCCGCGGTTTAATCCGGCGATTTATCCCTGGCTCCAGGCGGGAGGTGGCTATGCCGTGCCCAATTTACGAGGAGGAGGAGAATACGGAGAGGCTTGGCATGAAGCAGGGATGCTCCTCCACAAACAAAAAACCTTTGACGATTTCATCGCGGCCGCCGAATATCTGATTGGCACGGGCTACACGACTCGAGACCGCTTGGCTATCGATGGAACGTCCAATGGGGGGCTCCTTGTAGCGGCTGCGCTGACGCAGCGCCCGGACCTTTTTCGAGCCGCGGTCTGCAAAGTGCCCCTCACGGATATGATCCGCTACCCGCTTTTTGGCGAAGGCTCGTCGTGGATTCCCGAATACGGCTCACCAGAGAACGAGCAGGAATTTCGGGCACTCTATGCCTACTCTCCTTATCATCACGTCCATGTGGCTCGCTATCCCGCGGTACTTTTCCTATCAGCGGATTCCGATGACCGGGTCGACCCCATGCACGCCAGGAAAATGGTGGCGGCCCTGCAAGCCGCCAATGTGAGTAAAGAGCCCATACTCTTACTAACGGAATATCAAACGGGACACCAAGGCGCCGGCCGAACCCAGGCCACTATCGAAGAGGCAGCGGACCGGACGGCATTTTTGATGGAAGAGGTGGGACTTCAATGAGCCTTCAGGAAAACGGTTTACGGCGTCCCCCCAAGATTAGCTTTATCGCGCAGGGTAATACGTCGATTGACTGGGAACTGTTGGTGAGTGCTGTTGGATCGCCATTTCCCAAATATGCGCGGAATAGACCCGTATTTTGGCCTGCAATGTGGGCCAATCAAAACCAAAAGTATGAATTGTCGCGTCCAATTCCGAATCTCCACTTACGATATGACTTACAAAGGAGCGCAAGGATCCCAGCGACGCGATGTAGTTGACAGCCAGGTAATACTGCGCCAGATCCCGATGCGATAGGAAAGGTCCAGGACTGTCGAGCTCGCCTTCGAACCCCTCGTCCTCGTGCTCCTCAAGCGCCTCGTGCACCACGCTTCGTAGAAGTGCGTCCCCGTTTCCGGCCGCGTACACGGCAACACCTTCCTGGAACCATAAGGGAGTCGTATCTCCTTTGCCGGCGGCGAGATCATTAAGCATCGCTTTGGCGAGTGCGTATCGAAACCCGCCCTGGAAGTCTCTAAAACCAGGGTCCGGTTTTCGCGATCGCCGCGCAAACGCATCGACGTTTCCCACTATTTCTTGCACAAAGGCGGTCCCGCTACTTTTGGCGACCACATAGAAATAAGGATTTTCGCTCAAGGCAGGAGCTCCGTCCGTGAAACGGACCAGGACGGGATGTTCGAATCCTCGGCTATTCGGCAGTCCAAGCTGCGCAGCGATTTCCGGTTGCAGTGTGGACGCGTAGGAGCGGACTAAATCCAGTTCTTGCGGAAAAACATATTGAAACCCACCGCTGTAGCGATCGGAGATGACTGCAGAGTTTGTTTTTTGGATACCTTCCGCTTGCGCCCAGGCTGTCGTTGGCCATGCGGAAAGGCCTAACACCGTACAACATATCCCTGCAAGAAACTCCGTAGTAGGCATTCGGGGGACTCCTTAAAAAAGTAAACAGAATTCAGCAGTGGCGTCCGGTTAGACGTAACCGAGAGAAAAAGGTTCCGGGATGGCTCTGCTGCGGTGGTTCTTTGGGGGGACGCTGTCAGGAAAAAGGTTTGCCGGTTCCTGTTACGAGTTCCATTTTCCCACGGGCCGTCATGGAAGTTGACCAGAGGCCGCGACGGGAAGATCGCGCTTCGGCTTCAAGTTGAGCTAAATTCTTCGCGTGGGGAGCCTGACGTTTTGCCCAACGGGCCATTCCCGCTCGTACCAGTTCTTCGGCTAAATCTTTTCCACCGATGAAACCCACTTGGGCAAGCGGCCTGCCGTTTTCATCTTTCCCAATCACGCGCACGTGAACGCCGCGATTGCCAGCCATTTGTAGCGTAAATTCGCGGCAATTTACAGAATGAGTTCCTCGAGGGCATTCTACGCCGAATATACGAATATGCTCAAGGTGGCCATGACGCTTGATGGTGAGATAGTTACCGGCCTGCACTTGCGCGACGCGTCCGAAGAATTGCTCCCCCGAAGCGCTTGTGGCCACAGCGAGTAAGGCACCCAGAGTCAGTATCTTTACAGTTCTTAACATCTTTCCCTGTATATGTGACCTTTACACTCTCGTCAAGGAAGAAACAGTACATCGTCGGAGAGAAAAACTAGTGACTGCGCAGGACTGCTAGAGCGGCAGCATCAGCCTCGCCAACCGAGTTTTCGGCCATGGGATCGGTGCTTTTGCAGGGGGAATTGCAAACGACGGGGACGGAAGGACAAACGCTGTGGAAGTTGCACAGCTGGTTTTCGAACATGTCGGATCTCACTTCCGGATCAGCCTGAAGACAGTAGGATTCATCTTGGGGTTCGATAAAGCGGGGATCTTGGAAGGCGAAGGTTCCGCCGACTGCGGCGCAGGAATCTTCAAACTGTTTCAACTGGGTCATCCAAGCCAAGTACGCATGCAAACGCGTGATACTTCCGTCGGGGCCGCACTGCCCTTGCACGATCTTGTCTTTCATGCAGGCGACTTTCATTCCTTCGTCGCCCGCATAATCGATATGGATTCCACCGGACTCCACGCAGCGATTTTCGGCTTGGATAATTCCCGTCTTTGCTGGGCTGCACTGTTGCAATGGAGTCTGTGCGCCACACTCGGGATGCAGGTTTATAAACGCCATCGCTGCAAATAAAAATCGAACAAGGACCTTCTTCATCGCCCTACGGACTTATCTTGCCACGGTAGCACTCGCAAGCGAAAAACAATCTGATAAATAAGCCCAAAACCATAGCGGCCGACGCAGCGGAGGCGGAAAACGCATCTATAAATCGGTAGGATTTTGGGGCGCGAATTCATTTTCTTCGAGAGAGTGTTTTTCTTAACAAAACGAAAGCGAAATTCGTCATGGTAGAATTGCTCGGTGAATATCAGAAAGACTCAGAGCGCGGGGGGGGTTGTTCTCAACGAGCGGGGAGAAGTCCTGGTTGTTAATCAGCGAGGCCGAAGCTGGTCCTTACCGAAGGGGCACATTGAAGAAGGAGAGGATACCTTAGCCGCGGCGCGCCGCGAAATTTACGAAGAATCAGGCCTTAACGACCTGACGTACGTAAGGCCTCTGGGCTCCTACGAACGAATGCGGATCGGATTAAACGGTGGCGAAGAAGGCTCCGAGGTGAAGGTCCTTACTTTTTTTCTTTTTCATTGCCCTGGAGGAGAACCCCGGCCCATCGATCCCGACAATCCCGAAGCGAAGTGGGTTGAAAAAGATCGGGTGGCAGAGATATTAACCCACCCCAAAGACAAAGAGTTTTTTCTCAAGGTTAAAAACGAGCTTTGAGTTCCGAATCCCTGCGGCAAAAGCTCGTCCCACTCGTTTCCCGATTCTTTCGCCACTCGTCGTCCCCAGTTCCAAACCCAATCGTCCCATCCCTGCGGATTCCCTGCGAAGCCGACCTCTGGTGCCGGAAGCGAACCTCCGTCACGACAATGCTCGATCCGACGCTTTTCGAGCGCTACACGACTGGCGATGATCAAATCGACGAAGATTGGATCGTCCAAACGAATCCACCCTCCGCCTTTAAAAAAGAATTTCGCGAAGGTTGTGAGGCCTTATGGGCCTTATTGCAGGAGGATCCCTCTCTTCATGCGACAAAAGGCTGGCTCGAATTTCGACCTTCTCAAAGCGGGGAGCTCACCGAAGCCGCCAAAATGGCCCTTCTCCAAAAAATGGAGATCGTGGTTAGAACGGCAGAGCGCGAACTGACGAAGTAGGCCGATTGCAGATTTATGGGATAATAGTGCCAGGAAGACTAGCCGCTTAGGAGGAGTCCATGTTTAATTCAGTCACACAATGGTTCAAAATTGAAACCGCCGACGCACACTGCGACGTGCCCTGCGGAATTTACGATCCTTCCACCGCACAGGTCGCCGCGAAGACGGTGTACACGCTGACCAAAAAGTTGATTGATTTGCCGGTGCCCGCCGCGGGATCCAAACCCGAGGAGCAACGCGCCTTTGAAAATACCACGACGCGCATGGTGAGCGTGAAGGAACAGCACGCTCAAATCTGTAAACAGGAGATTCTGATTCTTTGGACGGATTTTTTTAAGCCCCAGCATCTCGAAATGTTTCCCGATCTGCACACGACCTTTTGGAATACCGCCAAACTGATCTCGTTCTGCAAACAGAACGTCGATCTCGCTAAATCGGAAGAACTTCAAACAGCCGTACAGAAGATTGCCGACATGTTCAATAAAGCCCAGGCGGCTGCGAAGAAGTAACTGAACTGCGAACCGCGAACCGCGAACTGTGAACTGCGAACTGCGAACTGTAAACTAGGCGTTCCTAGTTCGTAGTTCACCGTTCCTCGTTCATCGTTTCCGTTCGTCGTTCCCCTTCATGCCCATCATCCGCATCCGAGGACGAAGCATGCTCCCCACCCTGCGTGACGGTTCGTGGTACTGGTCGACTCCAGCCCGCGGGATGCCTCCCCAGCGCGGACAGGTGGTCGTAGTCCGCTTACGTCGCCCTCCGGTGGGTCTTTTCGTTAAACGCGTGGTCGGTCTGCCCCATGAGACGATTGAAATCTGTGATGCGTCCGTCAAAGTGAATTCCAGAGACCTCGCAGAGCCTTATGTTCTTCGCAGCGCCGGCATAGAACCCCAAAAGTCGATGCGCTGGGACCTCCAATCTCGAGAATTTATCGTTCTTGGCGACACCCGCGATGATAGCCTCGATAGCCGAAGATTTGGGCCCATAGACCTATCCGAAATTGATGCGTTTCTGCAAGGGTGCCTATGGCCATTCTGGAAGAAAACACTTGGATTCCCTGTTGTAAAAGTCAATGACTTCTGTTAGAAAGGCCCTATGACGCCGGATGAGCTCTTTTTACAAGCCACTGAACTCTTGATTCAATGCATGGCCGCTATCGAATCCTGTGGATCGGAGGCCGGGAATCAGGAGGAGAAAGATTTGCACCTTGTACGAACGGTGACGCCTTGGTTGGCGCCCGTCTATGGCAGCGTCGGTTATGCGGATATGCAGCTCATCGATCAGCTTCAGCAGGTCAAATACCAAGCGCCAACGGTGCACGCCGGTTCCTTCGAAGAGCTTCGTAATTTCTGCGTTTGTGTACAGACCTTTCGAGAGTTTTTGCAAACAAATTACGGCACCAGAATGGAAGAAACCTTCGATTATTCCCTTCGCCGCTCCGCTTAGCCCGCCCACCTCCACTTTTAATCGGTAATCTTTAAACGCCTGTACCCTCTTCATTTATCCCTAAATGAGGTTTCCGGGTTAAGATGTAGACATGGTTTCTCGATTCTGGGTTCTCTTGGGTCTTTTCGCCGCGGCAAAGGCGCAAGCGGCTGATCTAGGGCCAAAACGTTTTTTTGCTTTGGCAGATTCGAATCGCTTGACTCTGGCGATTGGAAAGTGGGAACCCTCCAAAGGTTGGAAGCCCAGCACGGCCTTTTACGAGCCGCCTGCGCCGGGCGATCCTTTCACGATTTATGGGATAGAGGGTGCCGCGGGAGAGGTACAGGTCACAGAAGCACGCGCGCCTAATCCTGGCGGAACTTTTTCGGGATGGAACGCTGCCATCAGTCGTTGGAATTCCGCCGTTCAGCCATTCGGTCTTGCCGTCAAAGGTCCGCCACTCGCAACGGAAACACCTGTGCGTTCTGTACCGCTTGATGATCCGAATGCCCGTGGTATCGCTTCCCGGTATCTCCTCTCTAAAGGTTTGCATGTAGAAAAACCTTTACTCACCCAGGCTTTCTCCCTCTCGTTAGGGGCCAGTCTCGGTGATGCCTTAGTTATATGTGCCCATTCGGATGAAAGTGCTTTGCGGGATAAGGAGGAAGCCAACATTTACGCCGTATGTTTGGTCAATCGGGGGGCAGATGGGGAAAAAATTATTCCTCTCACTTCTCAAACTGCTTTCAAACCAGCAGATCGAACGCTAGATCGGCAGAAGGTGCTTTACGGGACGCGCGAATTTGACCGATTGATCACGGCTGCTGATTTGAACGGAGAGGGGCAGGTCGAGCTGGTCATATACAGGGCGCAACCCGACTCGACGACCGTGGATGTCTACGGGTGGAAAAATTTACAGTCCGTCAAAGTCCTGTCCGCCTACCAATCTCTTATCTACCAGTAAATAGGTCTAACGGGCCAAGCAGTGAACCTAGCGAAATTTCGAAACGAAAGAATCGAGGGCTTCACGAGCTGTAGAGAGTGCCCCTTCGGCCGCGTCCTTCACCTTCTCCCAACTGTCGATACCCAGGTCTGAAAACTTCTCTGAGACGGTGGGTTCATCCGCCATGCTAGCCACGATAGCAGCGCCGATGGCGGCACCGAGCAAGACCGAAATCGCTAATGTTTTACCTGGGTGACGTCGAACCAGATCCACCGTATCCTCAACCAACTCATTGCCGCGCGCCTTCACTTGTTCAACGACGGACTCTGCTTGATTGAGTACGCCGTCCGTGGTTTCCTTCCTGGGTTCGAAAGTGGTGCTTGTATCCATAAAGTGCCTCCTTAAGATGGTGTGCCGCTCCTTTTTAGACACGCGACGGAATTCGGGGGGAACAAGGAAATTTTCTACGGGTTGATTTTGATGATGTTTCCTTTGGGGAGGCGCAAGTTCCGTCCGGAGGCGGTGATGTGGATAAGGTAGTCGCCAGGAGCGACCGCTGTGCTGACTTGAACCTCGGAAACGGCCGTCGAATTGTCTTGAAGCCGCGGGGCTGACACCTGCAGTCCGGGCTCATCCGTGTCGACATGCAAGCTCCGGATAAAATCGGGACTCAGGTCTCGGCCCAGGAGCTGAACTTGCCCCTTTTGGCCCGGCGAAATAGGCTGCGACAAATGAACTCCGGAAAGCCAGTTCGTGGGCACGATTCCAAATACCATCTTTTTCTGATAAATCGTCTTCCGTTTATGGCGGAGGCTCATGCTATAGGTGCCGACGGGCGCATTTAAGGGGATTTGCATCGAAAGATCGATACGGCCGGGCGATATGTAAGTGAAACTGGCTTGTCCCATGTCGAATTCTTCCACCTGAGCGGTAAGGAAACGGGTGTCCCCATAAGCAAACCCACTTCCTTGAATCGTTAATTGCAAAAGGTCTCCTGGCCGATGAGCCAGTTCGGAGGTTTTTAAGCTAGAGACCGAGCCTGTCCGGCCCACGTCCGGACGTACGACGTCCACGAGCGGATCCTTCTTCAGTAATTCGTGGGTCCCAAAGTATGCCGCTAAACCGTATTCCCCGCTAGAAAGACCGGGGGCGATTCTTAGCTCACCGTCCAGGTGAAAAGGGAGCTGAGGCGAAAGCGTACCGATTTCGAGTTTTGGTGTCGTCGGTGTCACGCGCAAACCTTTTAACAACCCCGGGTCGAGATTTGTGATTATCCGGAACCGGCCCGACTGACCGGATTCATCGATGCTCGTGAGAACGATATCCAGCACCTCTCCCCGGCGTACGACGCCAAATGGGTCCTCGGCTTTAAAAACCGGCAAGCGTTTGATGAGAATTTTAGGATTGACATATTGCGTCGTTGCCTCAGGCCCCACCGAAATTTCGCCATGGATTTGGTTCGCCGTCACGAGCTTTAAGCTGGTGACTTGAATGTCTAAAGCATCCAAATCGACGGTGATCATCTGCTGGAACGCTTCGTTGAACCCCGATCCATTAATATCAAACCCGAGGGTATACCCTGGAGCGACAACCTCCTGGTCATAATAGCAGCGCACAATTGTGATTTCTTTGGGGATGAGTTCGGGATGCAAGCCCGCCTTTGCAGGCTTGATGATAATCGTGGAAGTAGAGACTTCCACCGCCGGGGCTGAAGAAACGTTTACTTGTTTAGGATGAGGAACTACAGGATGGGGAACGCTCACAGTGGGCCCAGGATGATGAATCGGGGGTAGAACTGGCGGCAGAGGTCCCGGAATAACCGGAACTAATTGGGTACCAGGTACCAAATTCTCCGTGGCCGGCTGCGCGAAACCAGGAATCCAGGAAAAAAGTCCGCTGGGGCCTCTCTTCATTAATAACAAGAAGAGTAGCAGGGCGAGTAAGAGGAGCAAGGCAATGACAACGCGCCTTTTATTCATTAAGAGGAGAATAGGGATTCCCCGGTGGGTTGTCAACTGCGAGTGTCAGGCGATTGCCGGTGGCTCTGGTAGTACATCCCCCTTAGAAAAAGGCCCCGCGACCTATTTCTTCTGGAAGCGGGGTCATACTCCGCGAGAGCACTGGAGGTATGAGGGATTGAGGGGGATTTGCCCCACGAAAATCCCTCCCCCGCCTCCCTTTGTCAAAGGGAGGAGTTGGAAGCAGGACCTGTGAGATAAGGCTTTGCGGAATTCCGCTCAGCTTCCCAGTGTGAAACCCAGGTATCGGGCCGGTTCATCACCTCTTGGTAGTCGGCTGGCGAATTCCACCATTAAGCGCAACAGAGGGCATTGAAGGCCTCCCTTGAGGTTTGA
>JBBSDO010000030.1:0-17748 GCA_038241515.1 Elusimicrobiota bacterium
CTGCAAATGAAATTAACAGCGCGGTACAAAGAGCGGTTCCGGAGGACCTTGCATAAACACCAGGGCAAGGCTGTGGGTTTTCGCTCAGATGAGGTACGCATTCCGGGCGGAAAGATGGCTAAACGGGAGTACCTGACCCACCCCGGGGCAGTGGGGGTGTTGGCTTTCGCGACCCCGGACAAGATTCTTTTGGTGAAACAGTTCCGCTACCCGGTCGGGGAGTTTACTTATGAAATTCCAGCCGGTAAATTGGCTCCAGGTGAAGATCCGCTTGCCTGCGTCAAACGCGAATTAGAAGAAGAAGCCGGCTATCGTGCCCGGCGGATTCGGAAGATGATCGCGTTTTGGCCCACTGCGGCATTCTCCGATGAGGTGATTCATGTCTATGTGGCCGACAAGCTTACCAAAACCGAAGTGAACCCCGACGAAGATGAATTTCTTGAGCTCGTGACCGTGTCTCCTGCCCGTTTGGAGAAACTGATCAAGACCGGCAAAATCCGCGACTCGAAAACGATCATCGCCTACCTAAGCTGGAAATCCTTTCGTCCCTAGCGCCGTTTCAAGTCTCCGATTTGAATTCCGACTAGAATTAGAGAGACGTCGGGCGGTTGCTCTCTAGAATTTGGCCTAACACGTTCGGCAGAGGGCGAGTGTGTGGAGGCAATTCGGGAACCACGAGGAGCACGGAGTCGGCTCGGTATTCCTTGCCATCCGTTTGCACGTCATTGAATTGAAGCAGGACGTGATGCGACCAAAAATCGGCCAAAACCTTTTCGCCGTGCGGGGCGACTTGATCGACCCAATAACGGCGCATACGCGTGGCTTCGGCCGGGTTGAAAAGAATCCAGGAGAGGTTCTCCGCTTGTAGCTTGTCATAAAGCCGATTCCCATCAGGAGCCTGGTTCGCCCACCGAAAAAAGGGATGGGCATCGAAAAGCGAGGCCCCGATCCACGCGCGCTCCAAGTAAAAGGATCGCGTATCTCCGAGGAGCAAAACCGATGCCTTTTCGGGGGCATGCGTGTTGACGAAAACGGCGGCGGGGTAGTAGGGCGTCTGGTAATGCGCCTGAGAATTCTGCAAATAGTCCGACCGCGAGAGCTCGCCCATCGTAACTTTCCAGCCCCCCCACTGCATGAAGTATCGATGAGTCCACCAGAGATTGAGCGTGCTCACGAAAATCACAAGAAGCGCTATCCAACGCTTCAGAACTTTGGATTCCAAAGCGTCAAGGCTGCAAGCGATGAGGACGGCGAGCGAAGCAAGTGCGGGCAACCAGAAACGCGGCATAAACGAAAGCAAAGTAACCAAGAGAGTTCCCAAGACAGTCAACTTGCGCCAAAAGGAGATTCCCGTCTGGCGCGGCCAAGCGGCAATAGCGGGGGCGGTGGCTAAAAGTGCCGGGCCCAGGTAGTTTCCGCCCGACTGACCCATCGTCGCGGTCCAGGGTTCTATACAATAGGCGCCTAGTCCTTTGAAAGATAAGAGAGTCGAAAACCTTCGCGCGGCCTCGCTTTGCAGCAGATCCCAATTGACAAGATGCGCGCCTGGTGAAGTGAGCTTCGTCACGAGAAAAGGATAAACCGGATTATGGAAAACGAGCATATTTTTGAGAATCCAAGGCGAAACGGCGACCGCTGCAGGCCCGATAAACCAGCCTAAGGTGTTCGCTTTGCCGGTCTGCCCGATCCATGCCCCGATGAGTACTGGCAAGAGAATCCACGCCGGGTACTTGCAGCCCATCGCCAGGCCACAGAAAATTCCGCCGATGACCATCCAAGCTCTGCGTTTTTCTTCGTGGCGTAAAGCGTTCACAAGCGCATAACTCGCCAGAAGACCAAAAAATACAGCGGATAAATCGGAGGCGGCCCATAAGAAATCAAGCGCCACCATGGGCATCGCGAGAAAAATGAGAATGGCTGCCAGTGCACTTGCTCGCGAGGCAAACTGGCGGACGATCAAATACATCGCACCCAGGGTGGCTACTCCAAATCCAAAATGGATCAGCTTCGCCAAGACCCCATCGGAAAGCGCCAAGGCCAGGCCGTACAAAAGCTCGGTATTAAGCGGCATTCCCGAAAAGCAGTAGGTTAACGGAAAGGTCAGGCGCCCTTTTAATAGCCAGAGATTCGGAAAGCCTAAGTGGTAGACGAGAGCGTCGTAGGAAATCTCCGGGGTCAATGTGTGAAAAAGAAAAGTCGTGAGGTAGGCGGCTATCAGACTTAGAAGGACGATTTCTCCGCGATGGAGTGTCTGTCCGCGAGCGAGGAAGTAAGGCGAATCTCTACTCCTAAGGTCTCCATTGGCGAAAACGGCTCCGGCCGTCCAACAAAGGAAGAATAGCGTCAGTCCGGTGTTTGAATACAACCCCAGGATCCCGAGGGCAAAAAGACATCCCAACCCAACGCCGGCTCCGAGCGCGTAAGCCAACACCAATTGACCGACCCTCGATTTAGGCACTATCCCAATTTTTTTCAGCATGGGACGGCCTGTCAGAACGAAGACCAGTTCCACCCACAGCATCAGAAATCCATAGCGAATGGCGCGACTGAATGCTTCCAAAGTGGGTAGCGACGTTGGAAAAAGTGGTGCGGAAGGATCGAAGTGCGGCCAGTTGCGGTGATAGTACATCCCAAAAACGAGCGGAGGCCAGATCAAAAGAACGAGAGAAAGCCACTGGCGGCGACTTCTCGATGAGGGGTCCACTTCAATTCACCGTATGGGCAAGAGCTAAAGTTTCGGGATGCGCCAGGAATAGTTGCAGCGCGGAAACAAGATTCCTCTTCGCGATCGCGCTGTTCTTGCGCAAGCGATTGGCGAGCGCCCAGACCGTCGGATTCAAAAGACGCACGCCAATTCGCCAGGGCGAAAAGGTCGCGTCACTGCCAAAGAGGGGTGTCAAATCATCATCCAGTTCATCACTGACCACGCGGAGCACCCGGATGGGTACGCCACGTAGCGTTCCCGCTTCAATCACCGCTTGGGTTTCCATGTCGACCGCCAGCGCGTTAGCGCGCCTTGTCAAAGCCTCACGCTCCGCTCGGCTGCGCACGGGAGTTGCCGACGTCGCGACCCGCTCGGTAAGCACCTGCCCTACCTTCAGTTCGGAAACAAGCGCGCCGCAAAAACCGGCTGAAAGCAAAACTCCTGCCCCCTCTTGACAAAGACGATCGGAGGCCCTTCGTGCTGCTTCTTTGCCCACCCCCGAAACAGCCAAAAAGAGAGGGTGGCCCCCAAAATCCGCCCGATAAAGACCCGCTTTGAAGCGCTTAAATCCGAATTGCCGCAGAACCGGTGCCGCTTCCCAATGAGTCGCCATGACGATGCCGAGCGGTTTCACAAGTAGTCACACACCAAGTCAAAAGGCAAAATGCAAAATGCAAAAGGCAAAACTCTTGAGGGATTCTTAATTAAAGTTACCGCAAGAGATTTGCCTTTTGCCTTTTGCATTTTGCCTTTTGATTTGCCGTTCCCCCTCTCCCTAATGCTAACAGGAACAAATAAGCTTGTAACGTTGAGGGTGGTCATGGTGTGCCAGCAGTTATAGCTAAGAGGTTAGGCCAAATCAAGAAGAGCCACGGAGCTCCTGGTATCCGCAATGAATCCTTCCAGATTCCCGAACGCTAATAGACCAGGTTAAAAGAAGCTCCAGAATGCTTCTTTAGACCAGGTCTATTCGCAGCGGTCAATCTGTTCCTAGCGGAAATTTGGAAAACCTCCTCCTAGTACGGGCTTACGCGTTATCGCGCATAGCCATTTTCCCGAAACCACGTCACCGCTCGTCTTAGCGCTTCCTGGACGGGCGTCTGCGGCATTCCCAGCTCCCGAACGGCTTTGGAGGCGTCATAGTACATGGGTTCATGCGCCATCCGCACCCCGTCCAAAGGGATCGCGGGTTCTTTTCCCGTGAGTGACGATAACCCCGTACTGATGGCTCCGGCTAGATAGGCGACCGGATAGGGAATCTTGAAGCGGGGAGCGGGGCGTCCGGCTATTTTTGCCACGATCTCTAGAAACTCCTTGAGCGTCATGTTGCGGTTGCCCAGAATGTAGCGCTCCCCGATTCGGCCTTTTTGGGCAGCCAACCAGTGTCCTTGCGCCACGTCAGCGACATCGACGAAGTTGAGGCCGGTATCAATGTAGCCGGGCATTTTTCCATTCAAGAAATCGACGATGAGTTTTCCCGTGGGCGTCGGCTTAATGTCCCGTTCGCCCACCGGGGTCGAGGGATTTACGATGACGATCGGCAGCCCCTTTTTTGCAAATTCGCGAGCCAGTTGGTCGGAGGCAAACTTGGATTGCTTGTAGGGCCCGATTTGCTGGGCGGGAGCCGGGTCCAATTGCTCATTTCCAACTCCTAAATGACCGTTTTTCTGGGGTCGACCGACGGCCGCGACGCTCGACGTGAAAACAATTTTTTTTACGCCTACATCCCCGGCGGCCTGCAGCAGGTCACGCGTGCCTTCGACGTTGGTTCGAATCATTTCTACGGGGTGCGGGGACCAGATCCGGTAGTCGGCCGCGACATGGAAGAGCAGGTCACATTCTCGAAGCGCGTTGCGAAGAGAGGTGGGGTCAGTCAAGTCGCCGATAGCGCACTCCACTTCTAGACCGCAAAGATTCTGGCGGTTGGATTGGGATCGAACGAGACAGCGGACCGCTAGCTTTTCCTTGAGAAGGGTGCGGACCACATGGCTTCCGATAAAACCGGTTCCCCCGGTAACAAGGGCTCTAGTCAAGCCGGAAGCGTTTGAAAGATCTGGGCGGAAGGTG
Organism: Elusimicrobiota bacterium; assembly: GCA_038241515.1. Lineage (GTDB taxonomy): Bacteria > Elusimicrobiota > Elusimicrobia > 2-01-FULL-59-12 > 2-01-FULL-59-12 > JBBSDO01. The sequence continues at coordinate 4,772 of JBBSDO010000030.1, forward strand.
AGACCTTGCGAGCGCGGTTCTGGCGGTGAAGCCTTTGGTACATGCCCAGCGCAAGGAGTGGAAAGTAATGCCGATAGTAGGTGTACTCCAGATAAAACACTTTGGGGAATCCCGTGCCCGTGAATTCGTCTTCGTCCCAGGTACCGTCCGGTCGCTGGGTGCTCAAAAGGTAGCGAATCCCTCGTTCCATCGCCGAATCGTCTAAGAATCCGCAGGTGAGGAAGGCCATGATGGCCCAGGCGGTCTGACTGGGCGTGCTGGGGCCTTTGCCTTTGCGGCTGGGATCCTCATAGGTATCGCATCGTTCCCCCCAGCCACCGTCGGGCTGCTGAACGGAACGCAGCCACGATAAGGCATTTTGAATGTACGGCTCTGAAGGGCTTTCTCCGATGCAAGTGAGGCCGCGCAGCGCCTGCCAGGTGCCATAAAGGTAATTGACACCCCAGCGGCCATACCAAGATCCGTCCGCTTCCTGATCCTGCTTTAAGAAATTCACCGCTTTTTGGACGCAGGGATAGGTCTTGTCGTAACCGACGAGCCCGAGGACTTCGAGCACGCGTGCCGTAATGTCGGAGGTGGGCGGATCGATCATGGCATTGTGATCGGCAAAGGGTATCTTCGTAAAAATCCATTTGGTGTTGTCGACATCAAAAGCCGCCCAGCCGCCGTTGGCGCTTTGCATTGACATGACCCAATTCAGGCCGCGCAGAAAGGACTTCTCTCGCGCCTGCCCGAGGGGACCGTCCAGCTTGACCCGCCGAAGCGCAAGGAGGACCATCGCCGTGTCGTCCACATCGGGATAAAAAGCGTTTTCGTATTCGAAGGCCCAACCGCCGACGGGGCCCGTTGTGTTTTTGACGCGCCAGTCTCCCGCCATTTTGATTTCTCGATCGAGCATCCATCGAGTAGCTCGCACCAGGCTAGGGTGATCGGCCCGCAGGCCTGATTCGACGAGCGCCAAAATCGAGATCGCCGTGTCCCAAACAGGGGAAACACAGGGTTGCACTTCAATTCCCTCTTCCCCCCGATTGAGAAAGAACTTTTCGAGCTCCCGCAGATTATGCTGAAGCACAGGATGATCATCGGAATGGCCCAAGGACTTCAAAGCAAGGATAGTATTCAGCATGGCTGGAAAAATCGCAGACAATCCGTCGCTTTTCTCATTGTGTTCCAGCACCCAACGCTCCGCTTTCTTAAGCGCCCAACCCCGAAGAAAATAAGGACCGCGACCTTCCATGTCTTTCAGGAAGGCATCGAGTTCGACAAAAAATTTATGCCACGAAAAAAAGCCCGTGTCGTCGGAGGGGACTTCGCTGACGGGAATCCAAGACGGGGTTCCTGGCGGGAAAAGTTCGTCAATGCGGCCGTTTTCAGGAAGCGGCAACGTAGGGCGCTTCGCCCAAACAATGGAAAGCGGAATGACGATGCCGCGGGTCCAGGAGGATAATTCGTAGATGTTAAAGTAGAACCACGAGGGAAAGAACATGATCTCCGGAGGCATCGCTGGAACGCCCGCCCAATCATAGAGACCGAACAGCGACAAATAGAATTTGCTATACGAATTAATTTTGTGAATTCCACCCAATTGAAAAAGTCGTTCTCGCGCGGCGGCCAAATTGGGGTGGCTAGCAGGGTATCCCGCTAACTTGAGCGACCAATAGGCTTTGAAAGTGGCGGAAATTTCGCTGGGTCCGTTTCGATAAATAGGCCAGCCCCCATCTTTTCCTTGGCTCGCTAAGATGAAGCGCGCGAGACCTTGGATCGTTTCCCGGACCGCGGAGCGGTTTTGCCACCCGAGGAAAATGTACAGCATGATCATGTCGGATTCGAGCGTGGTATCCGCCCGTAGGTCGGCGAGCCAATGACCGTCTTTAGGATTCTGTTTCTGAAGCAGCCAGCGTTGGGCGCGGTCGATCGTTTCTTTCAGATTCCAGGCGATCGACTCCCCTTCGGTATGGGTAGGTTCTAAGGCCGGAAAAATACGGTCCCAGTGGCGGGGCTTCTTGAAAAGTCCACGGCGAGACAAACGAGGAAGGAAACGCGCGGCATTGCGTTCTAGGATATCCGCGTTCACATAAGAAACAATTTCAGAGACGACTTTACGAACCATAGCGGGCGGAGGGTGGCTTAGTGATTCGTCGTTCCAACCACCTCGCGTTCGACCTCGGCCGCAGGCTTGGCCGAATGGGGGCTGTGCGAACTTTGATTCAGCACCGGTAAATACCGCAAAGGCGGCTTGCCGTTTCCGTTGGACTTCTTTTTGGAAACGCCCATGACATCCATAAAGGATTGCCACATATTTTTGAAGTTCGCCGTAGAGTCGAGAACCGCGGAGGGCTCGTAGCCGCAGTGCACCATACAATCCGCGCAACGCGGATCACGGCCCGTGCCATATTGGTCCCACTCGGTCGTTTCCATGAGCTCTTTGAAAGTCTTGGTATAGCCATCCGACATGAGATAACACGGCTTTTGCCAACCGAAAACGTTGCGCGTCGGATTTCCCCACGGGGTGCACTGGTAATCCTTGTCCCCGGTTAAGAAATCCAGGAAGAACGAGGAATGATTGAACTGCCAGCTTTTACGCCGCTCTGGGCTGACTTGGTCCGGCGAAGGCTGGAGGATTTGCCGGAACAGCTCCTTCGTACGCTCGCGGCGGAGAAAATGTTCTTGGTCGGGCGCTTTTTGGTAGGCGTACCCCGGAGAAACCATGATCCCGTCCGTCTTAAGCTCATTCGTTAAATAATCAAAGAACTCGTGGAACTCTTCCGGCTTTTCCCCTTCAAAAATCGTCGTATTGGTGGTCACGCGGAAACCTTTGGCCTTGGCGGCTTTGATCGCGCTCACGGCCATTCGAAAAACACCTTCCCGGCACACCAGCCGGTCGTGAGTGCCTTCGAGACCATCCAAATGGATGCTAAAGGTCAGGTAGGGTGACGGCGTGAATTCATGAAGCCGTTTTTCCAAAAGAATAGCGTTCGTGCAGAGGTAGATGAACTTCTTTCGCTTAATCAGCTCCGAAACGATCTGGGGTATCTCGGGATGCATCATCGGCTCGCCGCCCGGGATGGAAACCACCGGAGCGCCGCATTCTTCGGCGGCTTGAAGACACTCCTCTACGGTGAGTCTTTTTTTCAGGGTCTCTTCAGGATACTGGATCTTCCCGCAGCCGGCACATTCCAAATTGCAGCGGAATAAGGGTTCAAGCATCAAAACGAGCGGATACCGTTTCGTCCCTTTCAAGCGGTGCTTCATGACATAAGCCCCGACTTTGACGCTTTGAAGAATGGATAAGCCCATGAATCCCCCTTTACTGCATAAGAAAAAACCGCCTACCTAGGGGCCAGCGGTTTGAACTGACTTCTACAGTCGATGATAGCACCCGTTTGGAGACCCTGTCAAGCCGCCGAAGCGGCATGGCGAGGCGACAAATTAACAACTATTAAATAGTTTCCGAGGAAGTTGCGACTTCGGGAAGTTTATCTCGCAGAGAAGACCGTTGATCAAGAAGGTCTCGAACTTTATGGGCCAGACTATTATTCACCGATGATTTTTCGATAAAAGAGATGCCTGGTTCGAGAATACCGCGATGGTTGATAATATCCTCTGTGTAGCCCGACATGAAGAGGACGGCCAGCCGCGGGTGCTCCGCCTTGACCACTTCGACCACTTGACGGCCATTTAGGCCTGGCATCACGACGTCCGTAACAATCATGTCAATCGGTCCTTCATGACGACGGGCTAAATCAATTGCTTCCTGTCCGTTGCTCGCTTGTAAAACACGGTAGCCCTTCTTGCTGAGGATATTGCGGACGACATGTCGAACGATGTCCTCATCTTCTACGACAAGAATCGTCTCCTTTCCTTCGGCCGCGGTCAGGAGTTGAGAAGGATCAATGACCGAGGCCACCTCGGCTTCCACCCGAGGCAAAAAGATCATAAAGGTCGTCCCCTGCGAGGGAATACTATCGACGAACACTTCTCCCCCATTTTGCTTGACGATTCCATACACTGTGGATAGACCGAGGCCCGTTCCTTTATCTTTTTCTTTGGTCGTAAAAAAGGGCTCAAAAATTTGCGAAACGGTGTTTTCATCCATTCCGCAACCGGTGTCCGCCACTGTTAAAACCACATAGGGACCAGGACGAGCCTCCGGGTGGAAACGCGCGTGATTCTCGTCGAACTGGATGTTTCCGGTGGCGATCGTGATACGGCCTCCCCCGGGCATTGCGTCTCTTGAATTTAGAAGAAGATTAATGATCACCTGCTCAACTTGGGATGGATCGGCCTTAATCCGGCCCGCATCGGGACTTAATATCGTCGTAAGCTGAAAATCTTCCCCAATGAGCCGCAGTAGCATTTTATTGAGATCGGTAATGACCGCGTTCAAGTCCATAACGCGAGGGGAGACCATTTGGCGGCGTCCAAAGGCGAGAAGCTGTTTCGTGAGTGAAAACGCTCGGTTTGCCGCCTTGATGATTTCCTGGAGGTCGGAGCGGCGTGGATCGCGTTCGTCCAATTCACTCTTCAAGTCTTCCGTAATTCCAAGGATGCCGGTAATCAAGTTATTAAAGTCGTGCGCCACGCCTCCCGCTAAGCGTCCCACCGCCTCAATTTTCCGCGCTTGGTGAAGCTCTTCATCCTTGCGGCGCAGTTCGTCTTGGGTCTTCTTATGATCGGTGACGTCGCGGGTCACTTTGGCGTATCCCCGAAGGCTTCCCTCAGGCCCCCGCAACGGCGTCAGGACGACATGCGCCCAAAATCGCGCTCCGCTTTTATGCACGCGCCATCCCTCGTGCTCACTGCGTCCTTCGGTTTCCGCTTCACGCAGGTGCCGTTCTGGTTTTCCTGCTAACCGGTCTTCTTCAGTATAGAAACGAGAAAAGGGCTCGCCAATGACCTCGGCGGCCTTATAGCCGGTCATTTTTTCCGCCGCCGGAGTCCAAGTCTTCGTCCGTCCGTCGGCATCCAGCATATAAATACTGTAATCCTTCACTCCGTCGATCATCAGCCGGAAACGCTCCTCACTTTGACGGAGCTGTTCCGCTTGCTCTTGGATTTGTTGGTTTTTACGGAATAGTTCTACAAATACAGCGACCTTGGAGCGGAGAATCTGGGGATCATACGGCTTAAAAATATAATCTACCGCTCCCGTCTCATAGCCTTGATAGACGTATCGGGGATCTTTACTTATAGCGGTGACGAAGATGATAGGGATATCGCGCGACTCCGACCGACGCTTGATAAGGGTGGCGGCCTCAAAGCCGTTCATGTGCGGCATCTGGACATCCATCAGAATAACCGCAAAGGTCTGGTCCATCAGCAAAGCGATGGCTTCGGGACCCGAACTGGCTTGCACAATATTGTGCTCGGGCGACTGCAGGACGGCCTCCATGGTCAGGAGGCCGTCCGGCCGGTCATCAACGATCAGTAGGTTGACGGGTTTTTTCTCAGGCATTGACCGTCACTCGATTATTAATCCAGCTATATATGAGTGCCAGCAAATTATCTGAGTCTACGGGTTTCGTGATGTAGTCCGAAGCGCCGGCCTCGATACATTTCTCGCGGTCGCCTTTCATGGCTTTGGCCGTCAGGGAAATAATCGGAAGCCCTTGGAAGTGAGGGATTTGCCGAATTTTTTGCGTCGCCGCTATTCCGTCCATCAAAGGCATCATGATATCCATGAGCACGAGATCCGTCTCGGGATGGGCTTTGAGTAATTCGAGTCCCGCCTCCCCGTTCTCCGCATGAAGAACCTTAATACCCCGCATCTCCAGGACGCTCCGGATCGCAAAGATGTTGCGCGTATCGTCATCAACGATCATGATGGTTTTGCCATCAAACGAAGCCCCTTCAGGCAACGCCACAATCACCCGCTCGGGTTCAGGCGAATTGCGGCGCAAGCCCGCTTCTGTACCGGTGTAAGTATCCGGGAGATAGAGCGTAAATGTACTACCGATTCCGGGCGTGCTATCTACTTCAATGGAACCTCCCAAGAGCCGCGCGATTTCGCGGCTGATGGTCAGCCCCAGGCCCGTTCCGCCGTATTTCCGGTTTGTCGTCCCATCCGCTTGTTGGAAGGCCTCAAAAATGAGGTTTTGTTTTTCGGCTGGTATTCCTATTCCTGTGTCTTGAACCACAAAGGCCAACACTTGCTGAGCCTCATTCAAGGTTTCAATGGAGAACTTCTTCTTTCGAGTTTCGAGCCGCATTTTAAAGGTGACGCTGCCTTGTTCGGTAAACTTCATGGCGTTGGAGAGCAGGTTTTTGAGGATCTGATGCAGACGGATGGTGTCCGTGAAGATCGTCTTCGGAACTTCCGGATCCATATCAATCGTAAACTTCAGACCTTTATGTTCAGCGACCTGCCTGAACGTCTGTTCTAGAGATTCCTGCACCTCGTTCATCCGCACATGTTTCGGCTCGATCGGCATCTTCCCAGCTTCCACTTTCGACAGATCGAGAATCTCGTTGATGAGCGCCAAGAGATCGCAGCCGGCTGAGTAGACCGTGGTGGCGAACTTGACCTGTTCGGGCTGGAGATTCCCCTGTTTATTTTCGGCCAGCATCTTCGAGAGAATGAGCAGGCTGTTGAGCGGCGTTCGCAGCTCGTGAGACATATTGGCCAAGAACTCCGATTTGTATTTCGAAATCAAGGACAATTGTTCGGCTTTTTCCTCAAGTGAGAGACTGGCGAGTTCGACCTCTTGGTTTTTGACCTCAAGGAGTTTCGCCTTTTCTTCGAGTTCTTTGGCTTGCGCTTCCAGTTCGGCGTTGGAGCGTTTCACCTCTTGCAGGAGCTCTTCGGTTCTCATCGTGGAGGAGATCATGTTCAAGATGACACCGACGGAATCCATCAGCTGATCCAAAAAGTTCAGGTAGTTGGGTGTAAACGGCGTAATCGAAGCCAATTCGATAACGGCTTTCAATTCTCCTTCAAAAAGCACAGGGAGAACCAAGACGTTCATCGGCTTCGCCTCGCCAAGACTGGAAGCGATATAAATGTAGTCTTCCGGTACGCGCGTCAGGAGAATGCGCTTCTTTTCGAAGGCGCATTGACCCACAAGGCCTTCCTTGAGTTTGTATTTGTTCGAAACGGCTTTGCGCTCGGTAAAAGCGTAGCTGGCGATCATGTTCAGCATCGGCTCAACATTGTCGGCCTCGAGCATGAAAAACGTGCCATGCTGTGCGTCGACGAGCGGCGTCAGCTCGGACATAATGAGTTGGGCTACAGCCGCGATGCTTCTTTGTCCCTGCATCATTCCGGAGAAGCGCGCCAGGTTGGTCTTGAGCCAGTCCTGCTCGTTGTTCTTTTCGGTGGTATCTTTGAGGTTTCCGATCATCTGGTTGATGTTGTTTTTAAGCGCGGCCACTTCGCCTTGCGCTTCCACGGTGATCGACCGAGTCAAGTCACCCTTTGTCACAGCGGTAGACACTTCGGCGATCGCGCGCACCTGAGACGTCAAGTTTCCGGCCAATTGATTCACGTTGTCGGTTAAGTCCTTCCAAGTACCGGCGGCGCCAGGCACTTTTGCTTGACCTCCGAGTTTTCCCTCAATACCCACCTCGCGGGCCACGCTCGTCACCTGGTCGGCGAAGGTTCGAAGCGTGTCGGTCATGTTGTTGATGGTTTCCGCCAAAGCCGCCACCTCTCCTTTGGCCTCGAGCACGAATTTTTGATTCAGGTCTCCGTTGGCGACCGCTGTCACGACCTTGACGATACCGCGCACCTGTTTCGTCAAATTGGCGGCCATGAAGTTCACGTTGTCGGTCAAGTCCTTCCACGTCCCCGCTGCTCCTGGCACTTTCGCTTGGCCTCCCAATTTTCCTTCGATGCCCACCTCGCGCGCCACGCCAGTCACCTGATCGGCAAAGGTTCTCAGCGTATCGATCATGGAATTCATCGTTTGGGCAAGAGCGGCCACCTCTCCCTTGGCTTCAAGTACAAACTTTTGGTTCAGGTCTCCATTGGCGACGGCCGTCACCACTTTGACGATACCGCGGACCTGGGTCGTGAGGTTGGAAGCCATATAGTTCACGTTGTCGGTTAAGTCCTTCCAGGTCCCCGAAACCCCTTTCACATCCGCTTGTCCGCCGAGTCGGCCTTCGGTTCCCACCTCTTTGGCCACGCGGGACACTTCAGCCGCAAAAGAGTTCAGCTGGTCCACCATGACGTTGATCGTGTTTTTCAATTCCAAGATTTCGCCTTTAGCGTCCACAGTGATTTTCTGCGAGAGGTCCCCTTTGGCAACGGCCGTGGTCACCTTCGCGATGTTTCGCACTTGGTCCGTAAGGTTTCGCGCGAGTCCGTTCACATTATCGGTCAAGTCCTTCCAGGTGCCCGATACCCCTTTCACGTCCGCTTGACCGCCTAGTTTTCCTTCTGTTCCTACCTCTTTGGCCACGCGGGACACTTCAGCGGCAAAAGAGTTCAGCTGATCCACCATCGTATTGATGGTGTTTTTAAGTTCCAATATTTCGCCCTTCGCGTCGACCGTGATCTTTTGAGAAAGGTCTCCGCGAGCTACAGCCGTGGTCACCTTGGCGATGTTTCGCACTTGGTCGGTTAAGTTGCCGGCGAGTCCATTCACGTTGTCGGTCAAATCCTTCCAGGTGCCTGACACCCCTTTCACATCCGCCTGACCGCCGAGCTTCCCTTCCGTTCCCACCTCTTTAGCCACGCGCGTCACCTCTGCAGCGAAGGATCGCAGCTGATCCACCATGACGTTGATGGTGTTCTTCAGCTCAAAGATTTCACCTTTCGCATCGACAGTGATTTTCTGAGACAGGTCGCCGTTTGCCACAGCGGTGGTCACCTTCGCGATATTACGCACTTGAGCGGTGAGGTTTCCGGCCAGACCATTCACGTTGTCGGTCAAATCTTTCCAGGTCCCCGATACTCCCGTCACCTCGGCTTGGCCGCCTAGCTTTCCTTCGGTTCCTACCTCTTTGGCCACGCGGGACACTTCAGCGGCAAAGGAGTTCAGCTGATCCACCATGACGTTAATCGTGCTCTTCAGCTCTAAAATTTCTCCTTTAGCGTCTACCGTGATCTTCTGGGAAAGATCCCCTTTGGCCACAGCGGTTGTCACTTTGGCGATGTTACGCACTTGGTCGGTTAAGTTGCCGGCGAGTCCATTCACGTTATCCGTCAAGTCCTTCCAAGTACCCGATACCCCTTTCACATCCGCTTGACCGCCTAGTTTTCCTTCTGTTCCCACCTCTTTAGCCACCCGCGACACTTCAGCGGCAAAGGAGTTCAGCTGATCCACCATGACGTTCACGGTATTTTTCAGCTCGAAGATTTCCCCTTTCGCGTCCACGGTGATTTTCTGCGAGAGGTCCCCTTTAGCCACGGCCGTGGTCACCTTCGCGATGTTTCGCACCTGCGCGGTGAGGTTGTTCGCCAAACCATTCACGTTGTCAGTCAAATCTTTCCAGGTCCCTGATACCCCTTTCACCTCGGCTTGGCCACCCAGCTTTCCTTCTGTTCCCACCTCTTTGGCCACGCGGGACACTTCAGCCGCAAAGGAGTTCAGCTGATCCACCATCGTGTTAATGGTGTTTTTGAGTTCCAATATTTCGCCTTTAGCGTCTACAGTGATCTTCTGCGAGAGGTCTCCTTTAGCCACAGCGGTGGTCACCTTCGCGATGTTTCGCACTTGTGCGGTGAGGTTCCCGGCGAGGTGGTTCACGTTATCGGTCAAATCCTTCCATGTTCCAGACACCCCTTTCACATCCGCCTGACCGCCCAGCTTTCCTTCGGTTCCTACCTCTTTAGCAACACGCGTCACTTCCGCAGCGAAGGATCGCAATTGATCCACCATGACATTGATCGTGTTCTTGAGTTCGAAAATTTCGCCGCGCGCATCAACAGTAATCTTTTGCGACAAATCGCCGTTAGCCACTGCGGTCGTGACTTTGGCGATGTTACGCACCTGCGTGGTGAGGTTTGAAGCGAGGCTATTCACATTGTCGGTCAAGTCCTTCCAGGTGCCCGACACCCCTTTCACGTCCGCTTGGCCGCCCAAGCGTCCTTCCGTTCCCACCTCTTTAGCGACACGCGTCACCTCGGCAGCAAACGAGGAAAGTTGATCCACCATGACGTTAATCGTGTTCTTGAGTTCGTACACCTCGCCTTTCGCGTCGACCGTGATCTTTTGCGAGAGATCGCCTTTGGCCACAGCCGTTGTCACTTTAGCGATGTTACGCACTTGGTCGGTTAAGTTACCGGCCAAGCTGTTCACGTTATCGGTCAAATCCTTCCAGGTACCGGCGGCGCCGCGCACGTCCGCTTGACCACCTAGTTTTCCTTCCGTTCCCACCTCTTTGGCCACGCGCGTAACTTCTGAAGCAAAGAAGTTAAGCTGGTCCACCATGGCGTTCACGGTGTTGCCGATGCGTAAAAATTCTCCTTTGACGGGGCGGCCATCGATTTCAAGCGACATCTTCTGAGAGAGATCGCCTTTGGCCACGGAGGTAATAACGCGAGCGACCTCGTTGGTCGGCTGTACCAGGTCGCCGATGAGGCTGTTGACCGACTCAATATTCGTGTACCAAGCGCCTTTGACTGAGCCGATAGAGGCACGCTCGGTCATTTTTCCTTCTTGTCCGACCGTGCGGCTGACGCGAACGAACTCGTCGGCCATATCTTGATTAAGCTCAATGATGTCGTTGAGCACTTCGCCGATTTCCGACACGAATCCTTCGCCGCCTGCCGGGTAGCGCACGGAAAAATTCCCCTGCCGAACCGCTTTTACGGTCTGCAGTAGACGTCGGAGTTCGTCCCGCATGGGCGAATTGGGGTTGCGCTTTCCTATAGAAGGAAGAACCGCCGAAGCAACGGACGCGGCGTTCGTCTTCTGCTCATGGCCATTCGCACCCGCGGCGGGTTTATTAACGTCTGGATTATGTCCGTTGGTTTCAGAGTTTTTCATTGATCGGTCTCCTTAGGAAAGCGCAAGATCAAAACACGATAGGGGACGGTCCGCCTAGATAATTTTTGCGCTCTTAAATATAGCTCCAAGTCGTGCAAATATCTGTAGGACAGACTCTGTTACTTTTGTAGGACATTATCTGACAACTGCTCGGTCAAAATCACGGGTGTAACCAGGTCATCGGGGGGGCGGCAGAATCGAATAACGCTTCTTGTTTAGGTATTTTTGACCAGAATGTCGCTGACGATGTCGGCGGCTTCGTCCCCTCGGTCGGCCGCGTTGTTCAGGTGCCGATAAATTTCGCGCATTTTAAGGATATGGACGAAGTCCTTGTCTTTGAAAAGCTCGACGAGGGCCTCGCGGTAGAGGTGCTCCATCCGATTCTCCGCTTTTTTGGCCCGAATGATGTATTTATGCGTGTTATCGTTCATCGACCGCAGCCCTTGCACCGCCAGAGTGATATCGCGCGAGGCCTCATAGAGAGCTTCCGCCATTTTTTTCAGATGTTCATTGGTTTGAACTCCAAACAGGAGCATTTCCTCGACCGTTGTATTGGCATAATCGATCATATCGTCGATGGCCCGCGATAGCCCAAAAACATCCTCCCGGTCGAACGGAGTGACAAACGTTCGGTTGAGGGCCACAATCAACGTCCGCCTTAATTCGTCGGCCTGCTTCTCAGCGGTCTCCACTTGAATCCCGATCTCGAGGTGCGGATCCTGGACAAAGGCGCAAAGCAGTTTTAGGCCTTCTTCGCTCATGCGCGCTTGCGCAACGAGCATTTGATAAAAATCGAAGCGCTTACGGAACCACATGGAGAACTCTGAAGAATACCTGTGTCCCTAGGGCCGCGAGGGCGGCGGAAGCAGGGATCGTAACAAGCCAGGCGAGGGCGATATCTCCCGCCAAAGCCCACCGTACGCTTCCTGGGCGCACCGCTGCACCGGCCCCGATCACGGCGCCCGATAGGACGTGTGCCGTGGACATAGGGACGCCCGCTAAAGAGCTGCCCGCCACAAGAGCGAACGAGGCTGTTTGCGCGCAAAATCCCTGGAGGTTTTGAATACGATAAAAGCGTCTGCCCATCGTCGTGAGCGTGCGGCGCGAACCCGCAATCACTCCCGTTGCGAGTGCTGTCCCACAGAAGAGGGTAGCCCATCCCGGGAGGGCGGAGGAACCCACACTCCCGTGGCCAAGGGCTAGAAAGGTGAGAAGAATTACCCCCATACATTTCTGACCGTCGTTGCTCCCGTGCGAAAGCGCTAGTCCCGCTAAGGCGGCGACCTGCATCCTTTCCAACACCGAACCTACGGCCGGCGTCGCAAACTCTCCTAACCAATACAACGCTTTCGATAGCCCGAAACTGGCGGTTAGCGAAACGAGCGGCACGATCCCGAGCAACAAGACAACATGTAAAAAAGCAGGCCAATGGAGGCCCGCCAACCCGTAGCCTCCTGTAACGGCACCGGCGAGACCGCCCAAAAGGGCGTGGCTCGAGGAACTGGGGAGAGCCCAGTTCCACATGGCCAGATTCCAAACCAAAGCTCCGCTGAGGGCGCAGACGAGGACGATCAGAAATTTTTGAGACGACCCTGCCGGATCCGTTTGCAAAAGCTGAAACCCAAAGGTATGGATCACCGCATGCCCAAATAGAAAGAGGCCGGCCATTTCGCAAGTCGCCACAAGGATAATGGCCGCCGCCGGTTCCATCGCACGCGTGGCGATGACGGTCGAGACCAGGCTCCCGCCATCGAGAAAACCGTTTGTAACGCCGAAGATGAAGGTTAAGAAGAGGACGATTCCGGTGAGCGCCGTCAGGGTCATGTCGCGACGGACGAAGCCTCGACGACCATGTTTCGTCCCGCTCCTTTGGCGGCGTAGAGAGCCCGGTCGGCCGCCGCAACGACGGCTTCCGCGCTGCGCCCATCGTGCGGAAAATGCGAGATGCCCACGCTGATGGTGACTTGAATCGCTTCCAAGCCGATGACAAACGCCTGATTGCCCACGCGCTGACGGATCTGGTCGGCTTTGATCTTAAGGCCC
>JBBSDO010000031.1:0-17721 GCA_038241515.1 Elusimicrobiota bacterium
AACTGAGGAAAGGAAGACGTCGCTTACTGAGGAACTACAAACGGCATAAAACCGGGGAAACTTCTACGACGTCCCTCAGCAACGTTCGGGACAAAAGACTAGACGGGGAAATTGGGCATGAAGAGGTTGAAACCTGTGTGTTTGCAAAGATCCGGGGGGGACAGTAAGCTAGTTAGAATTCCTTAGCGCGAGACAGGGGAGCATAAATTTCAACGACATTTCCCACTACCAAATCCTTCCGCAAGGCCCCCCAATAGCGCGAGTCATAGGAGCCCTCTCTATTATCACCTAAGACAAAGTAGCTATCTTTGGGTACAAGAATGGGTCCAAAATCATCTCCAATTTGCTCTCGCCTCATCTTGGCAAATCCGCCTGATTCCCAAAGCGTTTGATAATTTTGGATTTTACCGAGTGAAGCAGGATATGTCATGGGGTCTTTGTGAATGCAATAGGATTCATTGAGAGCAATATTGTTTACGAGTAACTGTTTTTGTCGAATTTCAATTCGATCACCCGGCAATCCAAGGACTCGCTTAATCCATGTCTTAGGCTTCCCGCTTTTTTCGGTCGGCATAACGGAAGAGGCAGGAGCATCAAAAGCAATAATATTTCCGCGTTGAACTTCGTGGCCTAATTTCTTGACCAATATATGATCGCCCATCAAAATTGTGGGTTCCATGGAAGCGGCAGGAACACGGTAGGCATGATAGGACGACGAAAAGGTTAGAGCTGTTGCCGCACATACTCCAAATAAGCGCTTTATAAATACGTACAACCAGATTCCGGCGCTAGAAGCGTCCATATTCAACGATCTTAGAAAAAATGGGACTAAATAAACAGTTGTTCACTTAGCAACCACGCGGAATCGCTAAAACGTAGTTTTTCCTAGAAGCCTTTATCCTATAGCTCTTCGTTATTAGAAGGTCAGATGGAATTTGTCCCTTATCCCGCCAAAGCCGCAGTGGCGGGAAATCCTACCCCCGCAACCATTTGAAGCTCGAAGGCCGTGGTTTTTTCAATAGGTTTGAAATACCACGGTTTTTTGTTGCCCGGAAGGCTAGGAAAGCAATCTGTTATAAAGATGGGCCACGCCATAGACGGAGTTCTTCATTCCCGGATCGTGTGCTTGTTCCGCCTTCCCTATTGTGCGATCATCGTTTGCTATGGCGTCCTCGCGTTCGAGGCGAGACGGGTATGTGGGACAAGCAAAACGAACCGTATAACATAGGAGACTACGACCATGCTTCCAATTAATTTTCTGGCCGTCACGGCGGCTGCGTTGGCGGCTTTTATCTTGGGATTTTTATTTCATGGGCCCTTACTGGGAAGCGTTTGGATGAAATTGGCTGACGTTCACCCGACCGGTAAGGAAAAGTTCGCCGACATGATTCCTCAACTGCTGAAAAATTTGCTGGCCAACTTTGTAACGGCTTCGGTGTTGGCGATCATTTATCTTTTCTCCTCGACCTCTTCCTACTTAGGAGGGACAGGAACATGGAGAGGAGTGGTCTGCGCTCTTTGGCTCTGGCTTGGATTTCTAGTCACGAGCACGTCCATCGAAGTGATTTGGATGGGACGAAAAGCAAGTTTATGGCTCTTCGAATGTGCCTGTTCATTGGTCGTCATGGCTACGATGGGCGCGATCATCGCCCATTGGCAATAGCCCTCGCCGACTCCGATCGTGATCGTATAGCCTTTTTAAGAAAGCACGACGACGGATCAATCCTAGGGCTGCTCGCCCCCCAAGATCTAATCCTACCTCCGCAGCTGAACAGTCGATGGATCCTGACAAGGGTCGATCGGCTGTTCAATTATGGGGCAGGAGAATTGTTTAAAAAGGGGAACTCAGACTATGTGCAGAAGCATTAAGACGGAGGCACATCCCATCCCAGAAAGACCAGTCACCGCTGTCGAAATTTCGGGGCAATGGCGCTCCGGGGGCCCTGCCGAATGTGCTACGCAATCGCAAGGCCTCTGCGGTTAAGAAATTTCCCTGACAATTCTTGGGATATCCTGCGCGCCGTAGGCCAAACGCAGAATTTCCAGTGGCTTCGCTTCCGGCCAGTAAACCACGAGATAATCACGAACATCCCAGAAACGCACGGGACGACGGACATCGGATCGCTTATGCCCGATCATCGGCCGGTCGGCCAGCATTTTGAACCCTTCGACGAACTCAGTCCTTAGCCGCTCAGCAGCGTCCAAGCCAGCATGATCGACCCAGTAATGCCAGATTGCGTCCCAGTCTCCGTTTGCCTGCGGCGCGATGATCCAATCGCTCACGCGGCTTTGGCGGGCTTTTTCTTCAAATGCTCTGCCTTGCGCTGTTGATGCCGGCGTTCGAATTCTTCCGGCGTCAGGCCTTCTCCGCGCTGTATGGATGCATGGGCCTCATCAATTGCAGCCTCGATCTTCCCGCGTGCCGCCTCTTGCACCAACTCGTAGTCCATAAGCCGGCGGATCGCTTCGCGCACCAGTTCGCTGGCCCCGGTGTAACGGCCCGTTTTGACTCTTTCGTTAACCCACTTCTCAATTTCGGGTGTCAAAGATAGGTTCATTGGTTGGGACCTCCGTTTGTTATTTCGATTCGTCCCATGCCTGAGTAAATGCGTGGGCCGGGCCTGCTCGATTCCTGGATAGGTAATAAGGAGAGGCCCGGCGCGACAAGCGTCGATGAACTCATCCGCCGCAAACTCCATCCCCATTTATTCACAACAAAAGTCTAGCAGGAAAAGGAGCCAATGTCAATCTATGCGCATAGCATGTTATTGATTATCTATCTGGAACCAGAGCTTTGTGCAGCGGATACGCTGTGGTCCAGATTTTTAGCAGTTCCCCTAGATTATCCGTGGCGGGCGGCCTGTATTTTGGAGATGTCGATCTTGATCATTTGCATCATCGCCTCCATTGCGCGCTTCGCGGATACGGTGTCCGGGTCAGTGATCGCCTCCATCAGTACCCGTGGCACAATCTGCCAACTCAATCCAAATTTGTCCTTGCACCAGCTGCAGGCGATCTCTTGTCCACCGTCCTTCACGATCGCATTCCAGTAGCGGTCGGTTTCCTCCTGTGTGTCGGTGAACACTTGGAATGAGACCGCCTGCGTAAAGGGGCTTTCAGGGCCGCCATTAAGTCCGACGAAAGGCTGGCCTAGAACGGTAAACTCGACCGTCAACACATCGCCGGCCTTGCCGTTGTGATAATCGGCCGGCGACTTGCGCACCGCGGTGACGCGGCTGTTTGGGAAAGTCGTGGCATAGTAGTTCGCCGCTTCCTCGGCATTCTTGTTGAACCAGAGACACGTCGCAATATCGATCTTTTTGGTTGGGATTGTCATGTTGTCCTCCTCTTTTTCCTTATTCTGACACAGTTACGCCAAATCGGGCCCCCTCAGGCATCCCGTAGGCGGCGAATTCTTCCCTCATCGATGCCGTGCTGCCTCCTCGATCTCGATATGGGGTTTTGCGATTAAACCGCAACAACCACACATTCAAAAGCCCCAAAGCCACAAGACACTGAATAATACGAATCATCGGGACCATATTTAAATCCTCCTTATTGATGTTTTCGCAAATTCGTAATCTGTTTCCATGATATTCTTCGCGGAGTACGGACTCAGCTGTTTGTTTTCAAAAAGAATGGCTGTCGAGTTTGAAAAAGAGTATCCACTATCGGGTGGGTCAGGAAAACCGCGGGTACGCAATCCGATGGAGGCTTTCTTCCTTGTGATGTCGCTCATCCAAACCGATATTGCGAAAGAGGTCCGCCAGGCTCTCAAAACTGCCGTAGTCCTTTTCAAATGCGCTGTGGAATGGTACCGATTCCAATGCCGGGTTTTCCCGCACAAACAACATGTATTCATGTTCGGCATGGTCCTCAAAATCCGCATTCAGGCTGTAGCTGAGACCGGGGTGAATCACATAAAGGAGCCAGCTGACGTGGTAATAAAAGAAGGCAACAAATTGTGGAAGAATCCGGTACCACAAAAAATTCTCCCGGATCTTTTTCTCTTGAACGAGTTCTTCCAATATCAACAAATGCCACTGTTCGTTGTCCTGTTGGTCCCGAGATTCTTTGATGAATTCGAAGATCCGCCGGGCAAAACCGGGGTTGCTGTAGGTATGGGTCATCGCGATATAGGCAACATGCTCCCACGATTGGTAAGGTACTCGCGCGATGATTTCAAGAACTTTGAATTTCGATAGCGTCCGTCGTCTGCCATAGAAAACGTCCATGCCTAAGAAAAGCATCTTCGCCAAGAACCCATAGCTCCGCCTCGGTGAAGCAAGCGTATTTTCTTGTTGTATTTTTAGTGGAGTTGCTTCTGAGCTCATAATAAAATTCTAAATCCTTTATCCCCTCAAAAGATCCGTGGTCGTTTAAGTCGATTTATTACAACGTGCGATGCATGGATTTACTTCAAAGCGGCGAGTTAGGGCTTCCCTGGCCAGCGCTGAGGTACCTTTCGGACTTTTGTGACGTCGTACCCCTGGGTTGCCAGTTCGCTGATCAACCGGGTGTAATCGGCGTCAGGAATTTCTGGCGTACGTGCCATTATCCAAAAGTAATCCCGTTTGCTCCGACCGATGACAGTCTCGCGGTAGTCGGGGCTTAGAGATGTAATGAGGTATTCCGACTTGAAGGGCCAGAGGAACTGCATTCCCCAGGTGGAATAATTGACTCGGTCCACAACAAAACCGTGAGGGTGGTAGCGCTTGAGAGGCCCATTAAAATCTCCCTTATTAAAGGTGAAGAGCGTATCGATCGTCCCGTCCGGGCGGAGCTGATACGTTTCAACGGCATTGAAGGCCTTGGTCTCTATAAGGGTCGGGATGCAAGCGATGACATACCAAGATCCCATGAAGCGCTGAATATCGACCGACTCCACGGTCTTGAGCGGCGGCCGAGCCGTCGCGCAACCGTACAGGAACATCGCACAGAGAACCCATAATGGCGTTTTGATCATTGCCACCAGTGTAGCACCCCTTTCCCTATCGAGATGTATTCCTTTATTTATCTGTTTATTCTTTTTCGTACACAACTCTTAAGGTAGGAGTAAGGGGTCGTACGGTCGAATGTGGCAAGTGACTCATTTTTTAGCCGAACGGATTACCTTAGGGCGCAGGCCTAGGCGGGCGAGTCCTTCCTGCCAGGGCAGGCAGATGACCTTGTCGATTAGTTTGGGCACCGCGTCCAAAGACAAGCAGTAGGCCTCGCTGCCGGCCAGGTCGCGCTGAAAGCGGCCAACCACGGCGGTGTCTTGTTCGGTGACCGTCTGGGTTGACTTGATCTCGATTAATGCTCTAGGTTGGGCCGGACGGTCGATGATGAGATCGATTTCAGCATCGTCTTTCGTCCGGAGATACGAAAACCGCCAATCAGGCCGAAAGTATGAGGCGAGTCGGAAGATCTCGATCTGGAGAAAGTGCTCGAAAGCGTTGCCGAAAGCCCCGGTGCGGGGAAAGAGCTCCTGTTCGAGCGTGCGCTCCAGCGCCCGCTTCACTCCGAGATCGAAAAAGAAAAACTTGGGCTGTGTACGTTGGCGTTTACGAACCGAATGGTGAAAAGCGGGCAATAGCGTCCCGACGAGCGTTTCCTCCAATATGGAAAAGAACGACTGCACGGTTTTTGTGTCAACTCCGATGTCTCGACCGATTTTAGAATAGTTGAGAATCTGCCCGTTGCACTGAGCCGCCACTTCTAAGAAGTGCCGGAAAGGCTCTAGACGGCGGATGATCTGCTCGGCCACAATCTCTTCCTTCAGGTACGTCAAGGCATACGATCTCAGAAAGCTGAGTTTGTCTTCTTTGTTGGGTAGACTGAATATTTTTGGAAGGGTTCCCCATTCAAGAGCGTCCTTGATCCGGAACCTGTCACCGAGCTCCAAATGAGTTAAGGGATGCAACGCGTACACATAGGCTCTTCCGGCGAGAAGGTTGGATGCGCCGCGTTTGAGCTTGCGGGCGCTTGAACCCGTCAAAATAAAGCGGCGGTTGCTAGATTCGATCAAACGATGCACGACGTCAAGCAGACGAGGCGCCTTTTGAATCTCATCTAACACGATCCAGCGAACCCTAGACGGTAGAGCGCGTACGCGCTGTTCGAGTTCAGCGGGATGCCTCTGAAACAGGTCTTCTATTTCAGGGTCCAGAAGGTCAAAAAGCACCGACTCGGTGCTGCTGAACCGTTCACGGATCAGTGTCGATTTCCCCGTCCCCCGAGGACCAAAGAGAAAAAAGGAGTTAGAAGAAGAGAGCCGAATCAGCCTGTGGAACATACTCCATAATCGTACGCCGATTATGGAGTGAAGTCAATGCGAAACGGCGGGACCTCGCTGCTTTTAGAGATTAGTCTCTGATCGCCTCAATCTCTTCTTGACGCAACTTTACGAGTAGGGACGGTGGGTGGGAGACTGAGTCATAATTCATTGGCAAGAGGACTATTTTTCGGGTTGACTGAGCAGCGAAATCAGGTTAGGGTCCATCGTGGAGGACTCGCGAATTTTATGCGTGCTCATGGTCAGCTTGGGGATCGGTCTGGCTCTATCTGTACCGCTTTGCGCGGAGGACCCTCAAAATTCGTTGATCCTGCAGCCTGCTGAAGCCGGGCAAATCGGCCAAGGGGCGACCCCCGCTGAAACGCGGCGAGCTCACAACAAACTCACCTTAGGAGTCAATTACATCGGAGCTCAGCTGCGATGGAACATTTCATCGCGATGGGCCCTTGAGACACGCTATCAACAAGGGAAATCATCCAGTAATTATGGGGAGGTGACCGCCCGAGTTTTTGGAATGCGCGGTTACCGATTTCTCCAGGGCGGAAAGCGGTTTTCGCTTTACGGAGGAACTGAAATCGCTTTCGCAACAGCGACACCTGAAACGTCTGACTACAAAACCCAAGGGGTGGCGTTCGGCGGTTTTGGAGGCATCGAGCTGCGGCTGGCACACCGGTTTTCACTGGCTACCGATATTGGGCCCTATGTGATCTCATTGCGGGAATCCCAAAGCCATGCGAGTTCGACCACCTTGGATTTCATCTTGAATACGGCGCTTTTATGGAAAATTTTTTGATGCCCCGTCTCTTTAGCCATTTTCTTTTTGCACTCCTTTTTCTGGGAGCCCCCTGCGCGCAAGGGGCATTCCGGGTCGGTCTCGGAGACGCCGTAGCCAAGCGCAGCGCAGCCCTCATCAATTCCATAACGCCCAATCCTCCGGTAAATGCCGTGGGCGACCGGATTCCAGCAGGCTTGCCCACCTGTCCCGCAGGCGCTATTTACGATTCAGCACCTACTGATCTAAGCACCTTAGGCGGCATTGAACCCCTCGGTCATGTGGCCCCACCCCCGCATACCTTTCCGAGCGATCATATTTATCTTTACGGAAGCACGACCACCGCCGTGCTGCACCCTGCCTATGCGCCGGCAATGATTCACGTAACCGACATCGCTTCGACCGAATACTTGAGTGCCTCGCCTGTATTCACGGACTACGCCATTTACTTTTATGCGTGCAGCGAGGTCAAATCGTATTACGGTCATATCAAAACACTCTCCCCCGCCGTCCAAAGTCAGTTGGCAAGCGCTGCCCAAAACTGTTTTACCTATACTACGGGGGGTTCGAGCTATCGCCGCTGCGATACTCAGTTGGATATTGTCGTACGTTCAGGAGAGCTGATCGGCTATGGCTCAACCTCGGGTGCCTTTGATTTTGGAACGTATGATTACCGAATTCCTGCGCCCTCTTTTGCCGCGCCCGCCAGGCACGCCCAGACCGACTCGTTTTATACCGTTTGCCCTCTCGATTATTTTACCGCGGGCCCCAAGGCGGCCATGGAGGCGCTGGTGGGACGCTTTGATGGGGGGTATCATCGGACCGTAGCGCCGATTTGCGGCCAATACAATCATGATGTGGCCGGAAGTGCCAGGGGGTTCTGGTATCACCCTGGCTCGCCGAACGTTCCGGAAGATCCCCATCTGTCTTTAATCATCGACAACGTCTATGCTCCGAAGGAAACGATTTCGATCGGAACGTCTCTTCCCAATCAGACGTCCGTTTTTTATACGTTTATTCCCAGTAACTCCGGGCTTGTGGATCGGGAATTGAGTCAGGTTGTATCCGATGGGAATATCTATTGCTATGACACCTTTTATGACCCCCTCGGGCAATTAGTCGGAGGCGGCCATATATTCATCCTTCAGATGACCAGCCCGACGACGTTACGTTTTGAAAGTCAACCTCCGGCGTCTTGCGGTTCCGGACCTTGGGCCTTTACCTCCAATGCTGTAGACTTCCAGCGCTGACCACTCTCACTTGCTCGTTTGCACATCGTTTCGGAACGCGCTAGGATATAGGGCCACTTAATTAATTCATCATAAGGAGACGACTAATGCCAAATACGATGCAGAAGGCCGAGTTAAAGAGCTTCTCAAAGCCCGAAGAAGTGCGGAGCTTCCCCAAGGGAAAAGTCGAGATCGTCAAGGTCGGGGGCGCGGTCATTGGACGGGCGACTTTCGAACCAGGTTGGCGCTGGTCGACCTCGGTTCAGCCCCTGGCGAAGACCAAAAGCTGTGAAGCGCCGCATTTTCAATATCAGGTGGCCGGTACGATTGAAGTGGTGATGGACGATGGCACTAAGCTTACCAGCCGCGCTGGGGACGTCTCCCTTTTGCCGAGCGGTCATGACGCCTGGGTTGTGGGGAATGAGCCCGCCGTAATCGTGGACTTTCAAGGCATGGTCGACTACGCCAAACAGAAATAGCGATTCGCGAAAAAACAAAGAATAGAAACCAAAGAGACCGTATTCTCTTTGGTTTCTATTTTTTAAGCTTGGATGGCTAGATATTTACTCGGGTAAGGCTTATCAAAGCCACCGGTCGTCCCAACATTGTGTTCGAGCAAACCCCAGAAGCAGCTTTGCATTCGTTTTCTGATTCATGTACAACTTCTCTGATGTCGTCCATCCGCCTTGAAAATCTTACGCCGTTTGGCCGCCTTGCCCTCAAACTCGATAACGACTTTTCGGAGCTGTCCCGGCTCGGCAGCCAGATTGCGAAAGTGGATATCGAATCGGACAGCGGCTTGGATCACGCCATCAAAATCTTGAATCTAGTCGCTCAGCACGGGAAAAACATCGCCGATGGCATGCAAGAATTTTCCAAATGCCTTCTAGAAGCGCGCGAGCGGTCTGAGGCGGCCATTCAAGTGGTCGGAGAGCGCGCGCAGCTCGTCCAGCAGCGCCGACAGAAGCAAGACCAACTGGACCAACGACTGAGGCAAGTGGAAGAAGAGGTGAAAACGGTCAATGCGAGCTTAGCCGGCTTTAAAAGGCAGGGGAAAAACGAACTCTCCGAGGAAGAAAAACGTCAAATAACCGCCGACCTTGAACGGCTGCAGAATCCCACGCTGGGCTTTATTGAGTCCGCCCAGGCGATCAAAGCGGAAGCCGGCCGATTGAAATTCAAACGTGTCGAACGCGAAGCCCAATCTATGATCGATACCCTCCAGGCAACGCGCCGTAAGATCAATCTTGTCACAAGACGGTGAAAGGTCGTTAAAACATTCCGCCGCTGATCTGGAGCGTTGCGCCGGTCATGTATTTGGAATCAGAGGAAGCAAGATAAACCGCCGTTGGGGCAATATCGTCCGTTTGTCCAATGCGCCCGAGCGCGGTTTGTCCTTCGACCATTTTTTGGAAATCCGACCCGAGAATCCCCGCGGCACTTACGCCTTCAGTTTCGATCAATCCGGGACTGATGGCATTGACGCGAATTTTTCGCGCTCCGAGTTCCTTCGCCAAGACTCCCGTCATCACATCGACGGCGCCTTTGGTCCCGGTGTATATGGAGGAATTCGCGGGTTTTAGTGTGGTGACGCCTGAGCTGATATTGATAACGCTTCCTCCCTCCTGTCCAAAAAACTTTAAGGCCTCCTTCGTTGCCAAAAGAATGCCAAGGACGTTCACATTGTATTGCTTGTGAAAGTTTTCTTCTGTCACCTGTTCCAGAGGCAACATTTCGTAAACACCCGCGTTATTGACGAGAATATCGAGCCGGCCGAAAGCTTTGTGAGTCTCCGCGAATAAATGTGCGATATCGGACGACTTCGATACGTCGCCTTTTACGGCGATAGCGTTCCCGCCTTGTTTTGAAATCTCGCCCACCACGCGATCAGCGCCTTCTCGGCTTGAGGCGTAGTTCACCACGACAGACGCGCCTTCGGACGCTAAGGCCTTCGCGATTCCCGCACCGATCCCCTTGGACGCGCCTGTGACCACAGCGACTTGACCTTTCAGTTTGTTCATGAAATTCTCCGTTTTATATGCAGCGTTGGATTAATATAACTTTGGGGGTAAACAGCGGGGGAGCGAAGAAGTTCCTCACCGCGTCGATAGTCAAGGCCGACAGCCGCGAGCCGGAAACCGGCGAAGAAAGGGAGTTGACCCAACGAACATCTACAACGCATGATTTGTATTGAAGTAAAGGAGAGTATGACATGAACATGGATCGGGCAAAACAAATCACCGTATTTCTATTGCGTGTCGTGTCGGGGCTGCTGTTCCTCCAAGCTGGAGGAATGAAGCTCTTTGATTGGTTCGGCGGCGTTCCGGCGGCGTTCGGTGGGCACCCTCGGCTCTTATCCGAAGTTGGCATTGCTGGGATTCTCGAATTCTACGGCGGGGTGGCTATTCTCATCGGGCTTTGGACACAGCCGATCGCTTTTCTGCTTTCAGGCGAAATGGCGGTCGCTTATTTTAAGGCGCATCAGCCGCAAGGCACGTGGCCGATTCAGAATCACGGCGAGCCCGCCGTCTTCTTGTGTTTCATTTTCCTCTACTTCGCGGCGCACGGCGCGGGGGATTGGAGCCTTGACGCCATCTTGCAGCGAAAGAGAGTGACCCAACAGGACCGACAAAACAAGAGACCATAAATCAAAAACTAAAAAGAAGGCTTTCATGAAGATGACACGGAAGGCCTCGTTCCTTCACAGGAAGTTTTGACTGCAGAAGCGATTACTAAATGAAAAAACTGATCAAAGGAATTGTTGAATTTCGGCGGAATGTGCGGCCGGATTACCGCGAAACGTTCGCGCGACTGGCGCTCGGCCAGGCGCCGGATACCCTTTTCATCGCCTGCTCAGACAGCCGAGTGGTGCCGAACCTCTTTGCTTCGGCCGATCCAGGCGACCTTTTCGTAATCCGAAACGTCGGCAATCTCATTGCGCCGGCCGGTAGCGACGGCCATTCTGGAAGCGATGAATCGGAGGCGGCCGCGATCGAGTTCGCGCTCGCTCGTCTCGAGGTGACCGACATCATCGTTTGCGGCCACTCGGAATGCGGCGCCATGCAAGCGCTTCTCAAAGGCCGAGAAACGGTAGAGCCTTTTCATCTCCGTTCATGGCTGCGGCACGGCGAGAGTGCTTTGCGAGCGCTCAAAGAGAATCAAGCGCCGGACGTGTCTCTGGACCCGCACAATCAACTGTCCCAGCTCAATGTGTTGTCCCAAATGGAACAGCTGAAAAGTTATCCCTTGGTGCGAGAGCGCTTAAGCGCCGGGCGCCTGCGCCTGCATGGCTGGTGGTTTGAACTGCGACAGGCCGACGTCTATGCTTACGAGGATTCTCTGCGCCGATTCGTTCTTATCGATGATGCCGAAGCGGAACGATTGCTGAAGCGAATGCAATAACGTCCCGGAGGGCGCATTGGTATAATTTTCTTGTATTCAAAACGTGTGAGGTCACCCAAAGGAGCTATCGATGAACTATAAACTGACTTTAATTGCGGGAGTTTTCTTGGCCGGCGCCGCGGCCGCGGATGACGTGACAAATTCAATCGATAAAGCGAGTCAAGGAATTTCAGACACGGCACACAAGGCCGATCAGGGCATTCGCGACACCGAAAAACAAGGCCAGGCCCAAGTCGATCGAATGAAAGAAAAACGAGCCGCGGCTAAAGCGAGAAGCGAAGTGCGTCGCAAAGAACGGCAAGCGAAGCTCGATGCCTCCAAAGCCAAAGCGCAAGCGGAAGCCACGCAGGCGAAAGATCGCGCGCAGGCGGACATGAATTCCGCTAAATCCGTCACGGAAAAAGTCGGTCAAGATATGCACCAGGATTTAGATTCTTTAAAACACTCGGTTACAAACCCACAATAAGTTCTAACCTCCCGACGCTGTCCCTCAGCGATTTGTCTGCTTTCCTTGGCGGGCCTGGCGAGCTTTGCGCGAATCTGTCCTGCCTTTACTCCGGAATTCGTCAGCTCTCGCCAAGCGCGTG
This sequence comes from Elusimicrobiota bacterium, assembly GCA_038241515.1. Lineage (GTDB taxonomy): Bacteria > Elusimicrobiota > Elusimicrobia > 2-01-FULL-59-12 > 2-01-FULL-59-12 > JBBSDO01. Next base: position 12,268 of record JBBSDO010000031.1, read on the forward strand.
ACCTGATCAGTCGGAGATCATTCAGGGTAGAATAATTGACGGTGCATTCCCCAACCCCTCTTTCGGAACCCAAGCGATCTTTGAGCTCAGTCATTCAACCTTTGCGCAAGGCGATGGCGTTCGTCTGGCTCGCCGACCCGCGCGGCACCCTCGGCATGGCCGGCTTAACTATGGTTAGCGGATTACTGCCCGTGGGACAAGCCTGGGTCGGAAAGTTGATCATTGATTCTGTCACGCACGCCATTTCCACGCATCAGGATGTGCACAAAGCCTTTACGGGTCTGGCCCCCTATCTTTATCTGGAGTTCGGCTTCATTCTCACCGGTGCTTTCGTTGGCCAGTTGAAACGTCTTTTGGATGAAATTTTGGACCACAAAATTGGGTTTCTCATTAATTCCAAAATTATCCGCAAAGCCCTGCGCCTGGACCTGCAGTATTTCGAAAATGCTGAGTTTTACGACAAAATGCAGAATGCCCGCCGGCAATCTGAATATCGCGCGATCGCCATCGTGAAGGCCGTCTTCCAGTTGATCGGCAATCTGATCACCATGGGATCGTTTATTGCTCTTTTACTTTCGTTCAGCCCCTGGGTGGCGCTCGTCCTTTTCGGGGCTGCCTTGCCCGCTTTCGTCGCACAGACGCGTTACAGCGAATTAAACTTCCGGTTGCAAGGTTGGAAAGCCCCCGAATCGAGGCGGATGAGTTACTACGAGCATTTGCTTACCGTGGATTCCAGCGCCAAAGAAATAAAGCTCTTTAATCTCGGAGAGCCGTTGCTCGGCCGGTATGCAGAACTTTTCTGGAAAGTATTTAAGGAAGATTCGCGTCTGGCCTGGAGACGATCCTGGGCCTCCTTAGCCTGGGGACTCTTGGGAACCCTTAGCTATTACGGATGCTACGCCTGGGTCATCCTGCGTACCTTGGCGGGGAGGATCGGGCTGGGGAGCATGACCATGTATCTCGCCGTATTTCGTCAGAGTCAGGGTACCTTTACAGGTCTCTTTGAGTCTTTAAACGCGTTGTTTGAAAACGGTTTGTTTATGGAAAATCTTTTTACCTTCCTTGATCTTCCGGAGGGGGCGAGCCGGCCGCCGACAGGGGCGGTGCCCGCACTGGATCCTGCCCGGGGAATCGAGATTGAGAATGTCTCCTTCCGGTATCCGGGTCAAGCGGAATGGGCGCTCCGGCAAGTCACGTTGTCGATTCTTCCTAACGAGAAACTGGCTTTGGTCGGGGAGAATGGTTCCGGGAAAACAACGCTCATCAAGCTTTTGACGAGGCTCTATGAGCCGAGCGAAGGGGAGATCCTTTATCAGGGACGCAATTTGAAAGAGTGGCCCGCCGAAGAGTTGCGCCGCCGAATCGGCGTCATTTTCCAGGATTTTGTGCGCTACCAGCTCACCCTTCGCGAAAATGTGGGTTTTGGTTCCATCGACGATCTGAATGATCAAGTCCGTCTTGATCACGCCGCCGAACAAGGCGGAATGGAGGATCTCCTAGCCACCCTAGCGGAAGGATGGAACACGACGCTAGGAGGATGGTTCCAGAAAGGACGAGAACTCTCTGGCGGCCAGTGGCAGAAGATCGCGCTCAGTCGCGCTTTTATGCGGACGGGGGAAGTTATCGTGCTGGATGAGCCCACGTCCGCCCTCGATGCGCGGCAGGAGTACGAAGTTTTCCAGAGGTTCAAAGACCTGACCGCGGGAAGGATCGCTTTTCTCATTTCGCATCGATTCAGCACCGTGCGCATGGCGGATCGAATCGTCGTTCTCAAGGAAGGCCGTATTGAAGAGCAAGGCTCCCATACGGATCTCCTTGCCCACTCCGGAACCTATTCCCGGCTATTTGAGATGCAGGCGGAAGGCTACCGCTAATATCCCTTGAACCGAGAAGTAATTTCGGGTACCCTTCTTCGTTGGCAGCCCGCCATGTAAATGCATGTTAAGTTGATGTTGCCGGAAACCAAAGGACCAAGGAGGCACTTATGTATATGACTACTCGTAGAATCGTCCTGTCGGCTATAGCGTTAGTGTTCACCTCGCTTCCCGTACATGCCCTTCAGAAGTACGACCTATTGATGGGGGGATATTACGACGGTCCTAGCGTCTCAGGCACGTTCGGCTTAGCCGACCTTTTTCAAAAGGTGCCCATCGGGGCGGAAATCGAACTCGGTTATAGCTGGACGAGAACGGGGGATGCCGCCTTAGCCCGGGATGTCTTCATCAATCAAGATGACAATGGAGACCAAGATGCTCAAAGCTCCGGCGGTGTTTTGGATCTTGGGTTGAATGCCGTCTATCCATTAAATCAAACCTATGGACCCGTTAAATTCACGGTATTCGGCGGCCCGCGATATAGCCGTTGGGCCGTACGTCACGAGTATGTGGGGGGTAATGAAGATTTTGATGTCGTCGCACATTCCTGGGGATTGGGCGCGGGCCTTCGGGGTTCGCTCCCGCTAAACAAGAACTTCAGTGCGATCATGCAATTAGGCCTGGACTACTACTTCCCGACTTCCATCTATGGGCACGATGCGACCTACTACCCGAACGACTCCAACATCAACGCGCGCACGAATGGCGCCGGTTTGACCTACACCTATGCGGACGCCACGCGAGCCACGACTGTCCCGCGCTTCCGCCCGCGAGTGATGGTCGGCATCCAGTTCTAGACCCCCAAAAGCGAGCCATGAGCAGCGAGCAACGAGAGAATCGACTCCTTGCTGGGGACTCATTGCCTTTCGCTCGAACAAAAGTCGGCCGGGCGGCCTGGTTCGATCTCCCTTGCGCCGATCTCGCCGATGCCATGTCCTTCTATGAAGGCCTACTGAACTGGAAGTATCGGCAGATGGAAAATTCTGCGCTCGCCGACTACGCCATGATCGAAGTCGGGGGCGAACTCATTGGTGGATTGCGGCAAACGCCTGGCCATCGCACCCCCGGAGGGGGTGAAACAATGCCCATCCTCTATTTCACGGTGGAAAATCTCGAGACCAAAGTGGTTCGCGCGAAAGAGCTCGGCGCCAAAGTTGTGGGTCAGCGGGTCGATTTGGGTAAAGATCGAGGCTGCTACCAATGGATCGAAGATCGCGAAGGAAACGTGATTGGGCTGTGGGCGCGAGAATGATTGGAGCGGCGGCCAACGGGGACGGCGGCCATCGGATGCTTCGGCAAACGGGAGCGGCAGCAAGTGGTAGCCCTTTTTTAAAAAGAGTACCCCTCGCAGCTTTTCAGGTGGGCCGAAGTTTCCGACGGCGGAAGTTCCCTTTGGCCGCGGTCGGCTGCCTCCTTCTCGGTTTGCTTTGCGGTTGTTCCACGGTGAAGCCATGGGAACGCGACGTGCTTTCGCTTCCTGGGATGCAGATGGATCCCCATCCACTGATTTCTGCCTGTGACGACCACATTTACTTTAGCCGCGAAGCCTCAAAGGGAGGCCGGAGTTTCGGGGGTGGCGGCTGTGGCTGCAACTAGAAAAAAAACTGCTACGCGGTACGGGCTTTCAAGGTCGACATCAAAGATCGATAGCTCACTGCCGGTAGACCCTTGCGAATTCTCGATCGTTTCTAAGAAGCCCGCAACGCTGAGAAAAAGGGCCATGGCCGCTGCGGCAGCCCTGCTTGGCATTATTCCTACTGCGCAGGCGGCGAAAGGGAAGCCGCCCCAACCTCACGATCAAGAAGGGGCGGAGCCCGTGCCCTCCACCGAAGGTTGGACTTGGGATACCTCCTTTTTGCAGTACATGGAAACGGACCGGATCTCGGTGTCTGAGCCTCAGGTGGGAGTGCGTCGGGACTTCTCAAACGACAGGTCGTTATCGATCTTAGCGACGGTCGACACGATATCCGGAGCGACCCCGCTCGGGACTTTGCCGCTGACGCCCCAGACGGCACCGAATACAATCACGGGCCCTTCCGGCAAGGCTGTCAATCCTGATATTGGGAAAGTCCCCACGAGTCACATGTCGGACACGCGCATAGCTCTCAATTCATCGTACACGCGGCCCGTGGGTTCCGCTTCGACCGAGGTCTTCGGCGGAAATGTTTCAAAAGAGCATGACTTCTTATCGTTGGGAGGGAGGTATACCTGGAACGGGGATTTTAATCAGAAAAACACAACCCTCACGCTGGGGCTCTCGCCCGAATACGACATCGTTACGCCGAATGGAGGACTGCCACTGGCCTATTCCATGACCCTGACTCCGCGCGAATTTGACGGCAGGAGCACGACCAAATATCTGGTCGGTGCAGTGATCGGACTCACGCAGGTCATCAATCGCCGGGCGCTTATGCAGTGGAATTATTCGCCGACTTACGAGAATGGCTATCTGAATGATCCCTACAAGCTGCTCAGTCTCGTGGATGCCCAGGGGAATCCCCTAAATTCGGTCCACGAAAAAAGACCGGGTTCGCGGCTCCAACACAGCTTCTATTGGCTTACTCGCTACAATCTCGCCGCTCAGGATGCGTTCAGTTTAGGCCTGCGTTACTTTTATGATGATTGGGGGATTCACTCCCAAACAATCGATTTCAACTATCGCTGGCAGTATCACGAGCGTAGATTTCTCGAGCCGCATGTCCGTTATTACCATCAGACGGCGGCGGATTTTTTCCGGGTGGGGCTCCCGAACGGCCAGCCGTTCCCCGATTTTGCTACTGCAGACTATCGTTTGAACGCGATCGATGGCGTCACTTTCGGAGTTCGCTTCGGTTGGATGATGCAAAACGCCTCGGAGCTGATTCTTCGCGCGGAGTATTACACTCAGACGGGCGAGAGTTCCCCGAATTCTGCCGTGGGCCTGCAACGGGCCTACGACCTTTTTCCCACGCTCCACGCTGCGATCCTGCAAATCGAGTATACGTTTCAGCCCTCCAAGTTATGGTCGAAAAAGTAACCGATTTAGAGCCATTTATGGAACGCTTCCTAGCCTTGGGATGCCCATGCGAGGTTTTACTCGAGACGGCGAATTCCGTTTTAGCCGCGGAGCAGTTCGCGGTGGCGCGACAGGAGGCCGCTCGGATTGAAAAAAAGTACAGTCGGTATCTCGAGGGTAATATCCTCTACCGCATCAATCATTCGCGAGGACATGCCGTGAAAGTGGACGAAGAAACGGCGGCGCTTTTGGATTACGCGGCGCATTGTTACGACCTGAGCGACGGTCTTTTTGACATCACGACGGGTGTTCTGAGACAAGGACTCTTTCTCTCGCGGATCGGTTGGGAGAAAATCCATTGGGAACGTCCCTTTATTACGTTGCCGGAAGGCTTTGAAATCGATTTCGGGGGGATCGGCAAAGAATATGCCGCGGACCGGATCCTCAGGCTTTTACGTCAAGGCCACGAGATGAGCGCCTTGGTCAACTTGGGAGGCGACATTGCTGCCTCCGGTGATCGGCTTTGGTCCGTCGGTATCGAAGACGCAACGCGTCCCGGCGAGGTCGCGCGTACGGTGCATCTCT
>JBBSDO010000032.1:0-17546 GCA_038241515.1 Elusimicrobiota bacterium
AACGGGGTGACCTTCAGCGTCCTTTCCGAGTGCAAGTGCCAATTTAGAGGGATGGTTCTGGAACTCTGCAGATTCGACAACTTCTCGAAAACGAACGATCGCCCGATTGAGATTCGGCAGTTCGATTCCTACGGCGGACTTACCAGGTATGGGAGCCAAGATGCGAACGCTCATCGCCTTCATCGCTAGAGCGATGTCGTTGGCAAGACTGGCGACGGTTTGGACTTTGATCCCCGGAGCGGGCGTGTAGTCGAAGCGCGTGATGATCGGTCCCGGGTGAATTTCAACCACTTTTCCTTGGACGCCAAAATCAGCGAGCGTCTTTTCCAGGTGCTGCGCGCTGATCAAAAGATCCTCTTCTTTGGCCATGTGCACATTGCGCTCGCCGGCGATCAATAGATCAATGCCTGGCTTTATATAAGGGGGAGCCGTCGGTGAAGAGTCCGCCTCTTCAGCCGTCAATTCGACGACCGGCGTGGGTCGTGATGCACTGACTGCCGACTTACTGACTGGGGGAGAGTAAACCGTTGGCGGCGTCGCCTTCGACGTAACAAGCTCTGGTTTCAGGCGCACGATAGGGCGTTCATCCCCTTTCGCAGAGAGGTCCGACCCATTTTTGTTCGAAGAGGGCAGAATTTTGGGCAGCGGCTTCTTTTTTTCCGCTAGAGACATTTTATCCTTTTCATAAGCTACAGCCTGTTGCCACTCATGAAAATCGCTCCCGACCCGGCTCCACATCCATTGGAACAAATCGCGGGGGGTCTTTCCGGCTCGCCAAAGAAAAAGCGCGACGAGGGCCGAGAAGGAAATGAAAAAGGCACCCCAGCGTCCAAAGAGTTCCGTCAACGTGAAAGCGGAAACCTTTCCCACATACCCCCCTGGGTTGAGATCCAGAAAAATGCTCCCGAAGGATGTCAGCAGTGAGCAACTGGCTGCAAGAAGCAAGGTATCGACGAGAACGTAGCGCCAAGGCTGACGGTCTTCCCGATTGAAAAGAAGTCGCATACCCCGATAGGCTAAGAAGACCCACAAAAGGTAGGAGCCTCCCAGACCGAACCCGCGCAAACAGCTTCGGGCAATCATGGCTCCGGCGACTCCGGCGTGGCGTGGCAAAACCGTGCAGTAAAGTCCTAGAGCCGCTAGGGCAATTAAACAAAACCCTGAGAATTCCGGACTTTGTACTTTCTGTTTCTGTTTCTTCTTTTCTCGACGGTAAGCCATCCTCGCTTTGAGGCGACGCCACCGATTGACTTGGTTACGTGCCACTAGGCGGGTTCCACTAAGATGAGCGTTTGTCCCGCAGTCACGGGTCGCGAATTTTCGGCAAGGATGCGTGAAATTTTGCAGCGACTTTCGGCTTTAATCTCGTTCATGACTTTCATGGCTTCTATGATACACAGGGTTTGTCCCGAATCCACGATATCACCCTCTTTTACAAAAGGCGCGCTCGTTGGGGCCGCTGCCCGGTAGAAAATTCCCGCAAGAGGTGTCGTTATACCCGGTTGCTCGGGAGTCGCGATTTCCGCAGGAAGATCACCGGCGGGGGGGGTCTCGGACTCGGGGCGAGGAGAAGAAGAATGGGTTGCGTGTGACGTAGGGGGTAAGATGCGCCGATTCAGACGAATTCGAAGTTCATCGTCTTTGACTTCCAACGAATCGAGGTTCTCCTGTAGCATCAGGGCATACAGGTCCTGCAATTGCAGCAGATCCGAGTTGCCCCCCTTATCGGCCTCGGAAGATCCTCTCAGCGCGATTTCTGACTTGGAAACCTTTTCGTCCTTTGAGGCCATGGTCCTTTACGAGGGCCGCTTGCTTCGCAGCGGCTGCTGGGTGTTAGAATTCTCGGCGCGGTCCACGAGGGCGATCTCCACCGCCAAAGCGACCACCACCTCCGCCACCGCGGAAGTCGCGTCCGCCACGGGAACCTGAGCCAGCACCTTCACGGCGCCCCTCGTTTTCAGAACCCGGATTCGTGACCGCTTTGCGTGAAAGGTTGATTCGTCCCTGTTGGTCAACATCCAAAACCTTGACCTCAATCTCTTCGCCTTCTTTCACGACATCCTCGGCCTTCTCGACGAATTTCTCAGCCAACTGGTTCATGCGAATCAGCCCTTCTTTTCCGGGCATAATTTCGACGAAAACTCCGATACCCATGATTCGTGTGACCTTGCCTTTATAGATCTTTCCAACTTCCGCCTCGGCCGTCAATCCGACTACCTGTTCCTTAGCGCGTTGAACCGCGACAGAGTCTTTCGACGAAATATACACGCGTCCATCGTCTTCGACCTCTACCTCGGCTCCGGATTCTTCGATGATGCGCCGGATATTTTTACCTCCGGGACCGATGAGGGCACCGATCTTTTCGACGGGTATCTGAACCGTCACCATCCGAGGAGCATGAATGGACAATTCTGGACGCGGCGCTTCCAGAGTCGTCTTCATGTGTTCCAACAGTTTCAACCGAGCCTGCCGCGCATTTTCAAGCGCCTCGCGCAATAGCGGGATAGAGATGCCGGAAATTTTGATATCCATTTGAATACCGGTCACACCATCAGGCGTTCCGCAGACCTTGAAGTCCATGTCTCCCAGATGATCTTCGAGACCCATGATGTCCGTGAGAATCGCATACTTATCGCCTTCCATCACTAGGCCCATGGCAATGCCCGCTACGGGCTTACTAATTGGAACGCCAGCATCGTACAGGGCTAAGAGACCCCCGCACACGGATGCCATAGAGCTCGAACCGTTGGATTCGAGGATATCGGACACGATTCGTATGGTGTACGGAAACGATTCTTCGTCCGGAAGAACAGCTCGCAACGACCGTTTGGCGAGAGCGCCATGGCCAATCTCGCGCCGGCCTGGACCCCGGTCACCTTTCGGTTCGCCGGTTGAGAAACCCGGGAAGTTGTAATGAAATAAGAATCGCTCTTTATATTCCCCTTCAAGCTGATCCATAATTTGCATATCGGACGGGGTCCCCAACGTAACAGTCACGAGAGCCTGAGTCTGCCCGCGCGTAAATATTGAACTCCCATGAACGCGAGGAAGCACCCCTACACGGGACGATAGCGCCCTAATATCTTGGTACCCTCGGCCATCGGTACGTCGTTTCTCCTCGAGAATCAAACGGCGCGCTTCTTCGTAGATCACTTGTTCAAGAAGCGATCCAATATGAACCGCGGAGTCGGGGAATTTTTCTGCCAACTGCGTTTTAGCAGCCGAATTGATCTCCGACACTTTCCCGTCTCGGGTGGCCTTATCAGCAATTTTAACTGCTTCACGAAGCCCTGGTCGGGCCGCCGCGTCCACCGCCTGCTTCAATTCTTCTGGGATTGCAGGTGGCGTCCACTTCATCATCGGCTTCTTGAGACCCGAAGCCAATTCTTCTTCTGCTTCACAAATCCGCTTGATCTCACGTAGAGCGAGCGTCAAAGCCTCGAGGAGAACGGCTTCTGGCACCTCGCGCGCACCCCCTTCGACCATCAGTAAGGCCTCCTTGGAGCCGGCCACAATCAGGTCAAGATCGCTTTCTAATTCGTCGGGCTGCGCGGGATTGACCACGAGCTCGCCATTAATACGTCCCACCCGAACCGCACCGATGGGTCCCTTGAAGGGGATATTCGAAACCGTGAGAGCCGCAGAGGCTCCGATCATACAGAGGATATCGGGATTCACCAGTCCGTCGCTCGAAAGCACGATCGCCGAGATCTGTACATCGTGGGTGAAGCCTTCCGGAAAAAGAGGGCGAATGGATCGATCAATAAGGCGAGACGTCAAAATTTCGTTGTCTCGGGCCTTCCCTTCACGCTTAAAAAAGCCGCCCGGGATTCGTCCTGCAGCGTAGGTTCTTTCTCGGTAATCAACGGTGAGCGGAAGAAAATCGGCCCCCAACTTCGGCTGGCTGGAGGCGACTGCTGTTACAAGAACAACCGTTTCGCCTGAGGTCACTAAAACCGCACCGTTGGCCTGTTTTGCCAGGACACCGGTTTCCAATGTAATTTTATCTTTGCCTAACTCAACTTCTACTCGTTTTGCTTGATCCGCCACGCGCGTGATCCTCCTCTATTTTTACCCTAACAAGAAGACCCCATCGCGAAAAAGGGAGCGGTGCAGCGCAATCTCGGGAAACCCGGTTGGCGATGACGCACTCCTGCGATGGGACACAAACTTCTATTACCGGCGGAGTTTTAGCTGATCGATCAATTCGCGATACTTTGTACGGTCCGTTGAACGAAGATAGTTCAATAGCCGCCGGCGACTACCCACCATTTTCAAGAGGCCTTGACGCGAACCGAAGTCTTTGCCATGGGTCTTGAAATGAAGAGTCATTTGACTGATCCGTTCGGTAAGAAGTGCGATCTGGACAGCAGGGCCACCCGTGTCGGTGGTATGTTGCTTGAACCGCTCGATCGCTGTTTTTTTAATTTCTTTGGTTAGGGGCATTTTGTCGTCTGATTTACGAAACTGATTATATAGAAAACGGCTTTTCTTGTAAAGCTAAATTGAATGCCCACTTCTGCGCCACTGTAAAATCATGTTGGATCTGCGAAATCAGCGCTTGTTTAGAGGAAAAGCGTTTTTCAGACCGAATTTTTCGCATGAACACCACTCTGAACTTTCGGCCGTAAAAAGAACCTTTCTGTTTGAAGAGATAAACCTCGAATTGTAGATCCTGTGCCCTGGGGTGGAACGTAGGACGGGTACCGATGTTACAAAGGCCATCAATACCTCTTGAGGCTTCGCCCCTGGTTAACGGCATGGGGGCAGAGCCAGGTAAAACTTTCACCCAAAAAACCCCCTTGGGAAGAATCTTACCCGCGTCCGCTTCTAGATTGGCCGTGGGAAATCCTAATTGGCGTCCTCGATGGTCCCCATGGACCACCCGGCCAGCCACCGAATAAGGATAACCCAAAAGGCCGCTCGCTCCTGCTGTACGGCCCAAGGCCAAGAGCGCTCGAATCCGGCGCGACGCTACTACTCCTGAGTGCCCGTGAACGGAGCGAACGACTTCGATTCGTACGCTATATCTCTTTCCCAGTCGAAGGAGAAGTGGCAACTTTCCCACCCGATCTTTTCCGAATGCCACTCGTGGACCCACCACCATGGCTTGGGCTCGATTTTTATGCACTATTTCTCGAAGAAAGAACTCTTCCGGAAGAGTGTTTGCTGTTCGCCGATCAAATTTGAGTATTTGAATGCGTTCTACGCCTTCGCTTTTGAGGATTTCTATTTTTTCAGCAACAGTCGTAAGCAAGTTACGGCTCGTAGGACCGTCCTGAACGTGCCTTGGCGGAAGCCCGAAGGCCAAAACGACACTTTGCGCTTTGAAGCGCTTCGCCTGTTTAAGGACCTTTTTGATCAGGGCTCGATGACCCCGATGTACCCCGTCAAAGGTCCCTAGTGTTATGATCGATCTGCGCATTGGAAGTGTTGCAAGAGTTCACCGCGGTTTGATTCAGAAACCATCTCCCAAGGAAGCGCTTGAGAAAGATCGAATTCTCCCACTCGTTCTCGAATCAGATCATCCAAAAGGCCAAGAGTTCCTAACTTGAGCGCAACGTCTTCGACGAACGTGCGCACATAAGTGCCCCGTGAGCATAAAACGCGCGCTTCCCAGATGTTGGCTGCGAAATTCAGGAACTCGATCGAACGAATTTCTACCGCTCGGGGGATACGCGGAATGTCCACTCCCATGCGGGCCCATTTGTAATAGGGTTTCCCCTTGTACTTAAGAGCGGAATAGCGGGGCGGCGTTTGAAGATGCGTTCCGACAAATCCCTTGAGCACCTCTTTCAGCTGCGTTTCTCCAAAGCCGTCATAGGGTTTCGTTGCGATGACCCTGCCTTCTCGATCCCCCGTTTCTGATGCCTCTCCAAAGCGCGCTCGCAGCCAATACTGCTTCTCAAGGCCTAGGTAGGAGTCTTGATACCGAGTGGCCTTTCCTACGAGAATCAGAAGAATGCCTTTGGCCATGGGGTCCAAGGTTCCGCAATGCCCTACTTTTTCAACTTGTAAAAGACGTTTGATTCGGTTGACGCAATCGAAGGAGGTGAGACCGGCGGGCTTGTCGATGACCAAAAGCCCGGACAAGGCTTCAGACATGGTTAGGGGCTAGTCGAACTTTTAGGGGAACTTTCCTGCCGCTCTTTTTCCAGTTGGGAGAGCACGTCAAAAATCTTTTGGGCTTCTTCAGCGCTGTTGTCCAAAACGAATGTTAATTCCGGGATATTTTTCAAGCTCTCTAAAGAACGAAGTTGCGAGCGAAAAAATCCTCGAGCCCGGTCCAGCGCCTCTTGCGTTCGGCGACGCTCGTCCGCGCTGCCTAAAACGGAATAAAAAACTTTCGCTTGGTTGAAATCAGGGGTCATGCGAACCGCCAAAACCGTGACGAAACCCACTCCGGGATCTTTTAAAAGTGGAATCCGCTTCGAAACTTCTTGTTGAATCAATTCCGTGACGCGTTGTTGACGCCGCCTGCTCACGGTTTCTGTTCTAACTTGCGTGCATGGGTTTCTTCGGAATAGACCTCGATCACATCTTTGGCTTTTAAGTCCTGGAAATTACCCATGCCAATTCCGCATTCAAAACCTTTTTCCACTTCTTTGGCGTCGTCTTTGAAACGCTTGAGCGAATCAATTACCCCTTGGTGTACAACCGCGGAGTCTCGCAGAACCCGCGCCTTCCCGCCTCGGACGATTTTGCCGTCTAGAACAATACTCCCGGCAATCGTTCCGCCTTTACTCACTTTGAAGACCTGCCGGACTTCGGCTCGCCCCACGTGGATTTCTTTCGTTTCGGGTTCCAGCAAACCTTCCATGGCCGCGCGAACATCAGCCACCGCTTCGTAAATGATTCGATAGGGCCGGATGTCCACTTCTTCCCGCCGAGCGATTTCCTCGGCCTTAGCGTCGGCGCGAACATTAAATCCAATGATCACCGCGTCGCTTGCCGCCGCCAATGTGACGTCGGTTTCATTGATGCCTCCGACACCAGAATGGATGACCGCTAAACGTATCTCGTCGGTAGACATGCGTTCGAGAGCGTCACGAACGGCTTGAACGGAACCCTGCACGTCGGCCTTGAGGATAATTTTTAATTCGCGTATTTTACCTTCAGCCACCCGCTGATGAAGGGTTTCCAGCGTTACATGCCGGCGACGCACCGCTTCTTCGTTAACGGCCAACAGACGGCGTTCAACGAGCGTTCGCGCCTCTCGCTCGTCCGCAAGAACGGTGAAACGGTCGCCCGCTTGGGGAACACCATTCAGACCTAAAACTTCCACGGGGGTGGACGGTCCGGCTAGGGCTATGCGATTACCGCGGTCGTCCAAAACAGCGCGTGCGCGGCCAAACATCGTTCCAGCAACGATGACATCGCTCACTCGGAGGGTTCCCTTTTGGATGAGAAGGGTGGCCGTGGTTCCGCGCCGAGGATCCATCCTCGCTTCGACCACCACTCCCTGAGCGCGTCGGTCAGGATTTGCCTTCAATTCCAAGAGCTCGGTCTCGAGGGAAAGCATTTCGAGCAATTTATCGATATTGGTTCCCTTCTTTGCAGAGACCTCAACAAAAATCGTCTTCCCCCCCCAGTCTTCGGGAACCAACTGGTATTGGGCGAGGTCTCGCTTAATTCGTTCGGTATCGGCCGTGGGCAAATCAATTTTGTTCACGGCTACAACAATCGCTACACCGGCGGCGCGGGCGTGATCAATCGCTTCCACGGTTTGGGGCATCACTCCATCATCAGCGGCTACGACGAGGACCACAATATCCGTCACCTGCGCGCCTCGAGCGCGCATGGCAGTGAACGCCTCATGACCGGGCGTATCCAGAAACACCACGTCCCCTTTTGATGTCGGAACGCGATAGGCGCCAATATGCTGCGTAATTCCGCCGGCTTCCTTCTCTGCGACTCGCGTTTTCCGAATGGCGTCTAGCAAAGAGGTTTTACCGTGATCGACGTGACCCATAATGGTCACAATCGGCGGCCGAGGTTTTAGGCTAGCCGGATCTTCTTTTTCTTCAACAGCCTGTTCTTGAAGAAGCGGCACAATTTCGGCTTCGATGCCAAATGCATCCGCGGCGAGAGTGGAAGAATCCGCGTCCAATTGCTGGTTGATGGTCACCAGAGTCCCAAGCGCTATCATTTTCTTAATGACGTCGATCGGCTTTACATTCAATCGTTCCGCCAAATCCTTTACCGTTACGACTTCAGGAATTCGCACTTTCGGTCGGCTCGTCACTGGAGCCCCCGTGACCGGGGCCAGGGGTTTCGATTCAGCAGCGGCCGCGACCGCGGGTGTCGATGGTGACGGAGCAGCAGGCCTTAGGGTCACCGGCCGCGCAGGCTTAAGCGGAGGCGGCGCTGGCATCTTATACGTTGCGGTCGGTTCCGATTTCGACGGTTCGCGGCGCAACTTGTCTACTTCAGGCGCCTTAGTAGCGCTGGCTTCAACAGGTTTTGTCGCGGGCGCAGCGCCCACCTTAGGAGCCACCGATTCTTTGGCGACCTGCGGAGCCGCTGGCGGAGTCACGCGCACCTCGGGAATAGGCGGAGGAGCCACAACAGGCTTTTCAAGGACCTTAGGGGGTTCCGGAGGCGGAGGTGGCGGTGGGACAACGACCACCGGTTTTGGAGGAGGCGCTTTCGGAATGACGCGGCGTGTTAAGCTGCCGGAAACTTTATGAAGTGTAGGCGAAGGAGGCGGAGCCGCGGCTACGCGTTTGAGCGTCTTTAAAATGACTCGTTTTGGAGGTACAGGAGGTGTCGCCGGGGTGGCCTCTGGCGCGCTGACTGTACCAGGCTTGGGTTCAAGTCCGCTGCCCGAAGGCTTTGCGCGCTCCGTATCCTTTTCAAGCTTCGCCTTCGATTCGACTGGAACGCTCGCCTCTACTCCAGCAACGCTATCCGCCTTCGACTGACCCTTTCGTGTACTCGAACGCCGTTCGGGTCTGTCCATCTTATTTTCGGTCGATTTCACAGTCACTTTTCCTCAGGGAGCGCGGAGGGAACTTGTTCGGCCGCCTCCGCCTGTGCTTGTTCTGCAGGGAGCGCTTCACTCGTGACAGGGGTCGACTCCTGCTCCGTTACTTTTTCACTCGTGGCAACAGCCTTCGTAGTCGCCGTTTGTTTTAAAAGGTCTTTCGCCGCTTCGATAATCTTCTCGGCCGTTTTTTCTCCAATTCCACGAAGTACGGTGAGATCATCCGGTTTCGCATGAGTGAGCCGTTCTAAATTACCCCAACCGCCCTTGTTCAAAATGTCCGCAGTCTTGGGCCCCACGCCTTCCAAGCGAGATAGAATCTCTGCACTCGCCGCCGCGCGCTCTTGGGCCGCTTCCTTTCGCTGTGTCTCGGACTTGATATCAATGTGCCACCCGGTCAAGCGCGCCGCAAGCCGAGCGTTTTGCCCAGATTTGCCAATGGCCAGCGAGAGCATATCGTCCGAGACGATAATTTCGGCATGCTTGGTCGCTTCGTCAACAATATTGACGTTAACTACTTTGGCGGGAGACAAACTCGCCGCTATGTACTTCGCAGGATCTGTCGAATACGAGATCAAATCAATACGTTCCCCTCGAAGCTCATCTATGATGGGTCTCACGCGAGACCCTTTCACGCCGACGCAAGCACCTACAGGATCCACCTTGGGATTATTGCTTTTGACAGCCACTTTGGATCGGAACCCGGGTTCCCGAACGACTTCAATGACTTCGACCATTTTCTCATATACTTCTGGTACTTCCTGTTCGAAAAGCCTCTGGACGAGCAGCGGATGTGATCGGCTCACCAAAATCTTCGGACCCCGAGTCCCCCTCTCAACCTTTAAGACCAGCACTTTCAGCCGCTCGCCAATTGAGAAACGTTCGCGCCGGACCTGCTCGCGAGCCGGTAGAATCCCTTCTGCCTTTCCAAGATCGACAATGAGATTATGATCGACGAATCGATGAACGGTCCCTCCGAGAAGTATCCCTTCTTTCGTCTGGAACTCTTCGAGCAAGCTCTGTCGTTCCGTTTCGCGAATCTTTTGAATGATCACCTGCTTTGCCGTCTGAGCAGCAATTCGTGAAAAATCTTCGGTAACAACAGGGATCCGGATATCCTCTTCCAACTTGGCTTCGGGCGCGTGGACCTTAGCGCCGTCCAAGTCGATTTCCACGTTTTCATTCGTAACCAGCGCGACTACTTTTTTGATGATAAAGGCCTGTACCTCGGCTGTTTCCGGATTAATTTTGGCCTCGAGGTTGACCATTTTGCCGGAGTGCTTCTTGTAGGCCGAAATAACGGCCTGTTCGATCATCTTCAGGATCTCGTCCTTTTTGATGCCCTTGTCACGCTCAATTTGTTCAAGAACTGGTATCAGTTCGCCTTTTTCAGACACATCTTCCTCCGAAACATTTTAGATCTCGATCTCTGGGTCTAATCGCGCTTTCGCGATGTTTCCCAGTTCCAATGCGAAAACCTTCTGTGACACATCTTTAACACTAAGGATCCCGGGCGCCACATTTTCGATGACCCCTTTGAAATGACGACGCCCGTCGAGCGGCGCGAATAAAGTGACTTCCACGCGTTCGCCTTTAAACCGCTCAAAGTCGCCCTGCTTTTTGAGCGGTCGATTAATTCCCGGCGAAGAAACCTCGAGAGAGTACGACTGAGGAATAAGTTCGGTGGTGTCTAAAACTCTTCCCAATTCGTCGCTGATGATCGCACAGTCATCTAAGGTAATCCTGTTCTCTTTATCGAGGAAAAACCGCAAAACCCACTGCCCGTGCTCATGCACAAATTCGAGATCTACCAACTCCGCCGCGTGCTCGAGCAACAGGGGTGCGCAAACTTTTTCAACTTCCTCTAAAAGAACACTTTTTGCGTTTGCCATGACATTCAAAACCAAAAAAAAGAGTGGCGCAAGCCACTCTCCCACGTGCGGCTATTCTATCAAAATTTAGGACGGCTTCGCCAGAAACGCCTTCGCGCGGGCAAGGGCCTCATCCACGGGCACCTCTTCCGACTGCTTTTCGAACCGCCGTCGAAATTCGACTTTCTTTTCGGCCAATTTCCGTTCCCCCACAACGATCCTTAGCGGAATACCCACCAAGTCCGCGTCTTTCAATTTCACCCCCGCCGTCTCATCGCGATCGTCCAATAGAACTTGGATGCCCGTTTTTATGGCCTGATCGTACAGACGTTCAGCGGTTTCTTTAATTTCCGGGTTTGTCACGTTGAGAGCGACAATAATGAGCTCCCACGGAGCTAGCGCCAGCGGCCAAACGATCCCATTGGAATCGTGGCACTGTTCAATACAAGCGGCAACGACACGCGAGACCCCGATTCCATAGCAGCCCATAACCATCAATTGGGGTGCTCCTTGTTTGTCGAGGTAGGTCGCTTTCATGCTGGAAGAATACTTCGTCCCTAGTTTAAAGGTATGTCCCACTTCAATGCCACGCGCGTAATCAAGCGCTTTACCGCACTTCGGGCAGGCGTCTCCTCCCGTGGCTTTTCTCAAATCAGCGTAGAGATCGGGCTTAAAATCGCGACCGGGGGCGACGTGTAAAAGATGAGTGTCCTTTTTATTACCGCCCACCACCCCTTCTTTCATCGACTGAACGGCAAAATCGGCCACCATGCGCACTTTCGCCCCAGTAGGTCCGCCGAAACCGACCGGTGAACCCGTCGCCTGTTGATAAACGGCCTCATTGGCCTTTAAGACCCTTTTTGCGTTTAGGACACGCGAAAGCTTGGATTCGTTGAGCTCATGGTCGCCCCGCACTAACACGATAACGGGTTGATCATCAGCGAGGATCACGAGAGCTTTGATAAAACGCTCAGGCGGAAGTTTCAAAAACTTCCCCACCGCCTCTACGCTTGAAACCTGCGGAGTATTCACTTCTTCTGGAGCTGGAATCGAATCGATTGACGCGGGAGTCTCAGTTTGTTGGATCTCGGCTCTTTCGACGTTGGCCGCATATCCGCACGAGCAGGAAACGATCCCTTCCTCGCCTGTATCCGCAAGAACCATAAACTCATGGGAGAAACTGCCCCCGATAGCTCCCGATTCGGCCTCCACCGGACGAAACTTTAATCCGCAGCGCTCGAAAATTCTTTTATAGGCGTTGAACGCCAATTGGTAGTATCGCTCGCAGTCGATTTCATCGACATGGAACGAGTAGGCATCCTTCATATAAAACTCGCGAGCGCGCATGATCCCAAAACGCGGCCGGATCTCATCGCGATACTTGACGCCGAATTGGTACAGCGTAAGCGGGAGGCCGCGGTAAGATCGCACTTCCCGACGAACGAGATCCGTCACCACTTCTTCTGCTGTTGGAGCTAGGCAAAAATCCGCATCCTTTCGATCCTTTAGGCGCATCAGCTCCTTTCCGTAAATCGGCCATCGACCCGTCTCTTCCCAGAGTTCGCGCGGCTGCAACTGCGGAAGCCAGACTTCCTGCCCCGAAATAGAATTCATCTCCTCCCGCACGATCTGTTCAACTTTTTTTAGAACGCGGAGACCCGCGGGTAGCCATTCGTAAATTCCCGCGGCCAATTTGCGAATCAGGCCAGCCCGGAGCATGAGCTGGTGCGATATGATTTCGGCTTCGCTTGGCGATTCTCGGAGTGTGGGTAAAAACGTTTGGCTTAGGCGCATGGATTATGGGCTACTTCCAAAACCCCAAACGCCAACGCAAAATGTCTTGATACGATGCATAAAGAAAAATGGTGAGCACAACGGAAAGTCCCACCGCATTGGCGACTTGCATGACTTTGCGGCTTAGCGGTCGCCGGATGAGACCCTCAATGAGATAGAGAAAAATGTGGCCCCCGTCTAGCACCGGGATTGGAAAAAGGTTGAACAACCCGAGACCGGTTGAAATGATGGCAATTAAATAGATCACGTACGAGACTCCCTCTTTGGTGGCTTTCGTGACCATCTGGGCAATTCCCAGGGGACCGGAGAGTTCTTTTGGACCTTCCCAGTGTCTGATTTTTTGCGATAAATATTTCAATGGTTGAAGCGTCCAGAGCTTCACATCTCGGCCAGCCGCAGCAAAGCTTCCGCGTAGGCCAGGCTTCACCTTGTCTACCAGCGGCACAATGCCGACGAGACCAATTCCGCTTTGCGGATCCCGCAAAGGGGTCAATGAAACGGTGAGCATTTTTGGCGCTTCTCCGGGTCGTTCTACTCGGTTCACATCCATCCGCATATTGTGAGTCGGATTTGCGTGGATTATTTGGGCCATTTCCTCCCAAGAGTGTACGGTTGTACCGTTCACGCTCATCACGCGGTCTCCCACGTGCAATTGGGAAGCGGCGGCGGGAAGACCAACAACCATGTCCCCAATCACCGGCTGATTCGATGGTTGCATGACACCCCAAACCCCGGCAACGAGGGCAAACAAGAGAAATGCCAAGATGTAGTTCATGGTGGGGCCCGCGAGGGCGATCGCGATTCGCCGATACCACGCTTGTGTAAAAAACTCGTCAGGCGCCTGTTTTCGCTCATCCATAAACTCTCCGGCCAACTTCACCATGCCTCCCAACGGGACAACACAAATCGCGTACCGGATATTCCCGGATGTCCACCCGACGATTTCGGGGCCGAAACCCACGGTGAAACGCTCGACGCGCACCCCTAGCCAGCGAGCGACAAGTAAGTGGCCGAATTCATGCAATACAACGACGAGACCCAAGCACAAGACGGTAATTATAATGCGGCAACCAAATTCGATCATCGAATAAGCTCCTTTGCGAACTGGCGGCCCCAGCGGTCCGCTTCGAGGACGGTCTCTAGGGAAAGCCTCGAAGAACCTTTATGTTTAGTAAGAGCCTTATCGACAATTCGTGGAATCGCCGTAAATGCTATTTTTCCTTCTAGGAAAGCGTAAACCGCCACTTCGTCAGCCGCGTTGAGTACCGCAGGCCATGTGTTTCCTTTTCGCGCTGCTTCGCGCGCCAGAGATAGGCAGGGGAAGCGACGAAAGTCAGGTTCATAAAAATCCAGCGTTTTCACCTTGGCTAAATCCAGAGAGGGCAAACGTCCTCGACTGCGGTCGGGATAGGTCATCGCGTACTGGATGGGTAGGCACATGTCAGGCCAAGACAACTGCGCCAGCATAGCGCCGTCCACAAACTCCACGAACGAATGCACGATCGACTGCGGATGGATCAACACGTCCACCATATCGATCGGAAGATCAAAAAGAATTGCGGCCTCCAGTGTTTCCAACCCTTTGTTCATGAGCGTGGCGCTATCCACCGTTATCTTTTTCCCCATCTTCCAAGTGGGATGAGCTAAAGCTTGCTTGACGGTAACGTCTGTTAGCGATTTCTTGTGGCGGTAAAAGGGTCCACCGGACGCCGTGAGAATGAGCCTTTCAACCGTTTTCTTCGCGGCCCCTTGTAAGCACTGAAATATGGCCGAATGCTCGCTATCCACCGGCAGTAATGTGGCCTTCCACCTCTTGGCTTCGTTCATGACGAGTGTTCCCGCCATAACGAGCGCTTCCTTGTTGGCCAGTGCCACCATTTTCCCTTCACGAAGGGCCGCAAGGAGCGGCTTTAGGCCTACAGCTCCAACCACGGCGGACAAAACAAAGTTGGCTGACGACCACTTCGCAAGTTGGACAAGCCCATCAATCCCACTTAATACCACCAAGGGCTTACCTCTGACCCGAATGTGCTGCTCACGAATGTTTTGAGCGTCACTTTCTTCCCAAACCGCAATCGCTTCGGGAGAATATTTCCGGACCTGTTCAAGCAGGCGCTCGGTATTTCCGTGAGCACTGAGGCCGACGATGCGACAGCGTTCGCCGAGCAGGTCTACCACACCCAGGGCATTGACGCCGATTGAGCCGGTCGAGCCCAATATGACGATCTTTTTCTCTGCTGACTTTGAATCCATCGGAAGATGGGGAGTTGAGAGCGTGCGCGCCGGAGTTAAACTTTTGGTGATCATAGGTTAATGTTTAAAAAAAGCCCAATAATAGTAGTAGATGGGAGCTGTCAACAAAAAGGAGTCGAAACGATCCAAAATGCCCCCGTGTCCAGGGAGCAGAGGCGAAGAGTCTTTTACGCCCGCTCCGCGTTTGAGAAGCGATTCGCCGAGGTCAGAAGCAAACGCGAGTAAGCCCGTTCCAAGACCGAGCAAGAGAGCCTCAGGAAGTCGCAAAAAAGGCCGCAGCAGTGTCATTTGAAAAATGACGGAGACTCCCATCGCGGCAACAAGCCCACTTATCGTGCCCTCCCAAGTCTTTTTAGGACTAATCGTTTCGGCAATATGCCGCTTACCCCAGCGAACCCCCACCCAGTATGCGGCAATGTCTGCCGCCCAGATGAGACAAAAGAGAAGAAAGGTCGCATTCTGACCTTGCGGCTTCAGATCCCGCAACAAGATCAGGTGCGAAAGGGACCAAGCGACGTAAAAAACCCCGAATAGAGTCACCGCCCATTCGGAGAGGGTGGTCTCCGCAGGTCCACGCCAAAGACTGCGCAGTACAATGCCGCACAATAATACAGCGAGCAAGGCCGCCGTCCCCTGATTTTCGGTGACCTGCGCAAATGAAAGTCCATTCAGAAATACGGAAACAAAAAGAATGCCTCCGCCTGCAACTCCCACCCACTTGTAGCTCGGATAACCACTTTCTTCAGCAAGATAATAGAATTCTCGAAGACCTAATATGACAATGCCGAGCACCAAAAAAAAGAACGGAAGACTTCCGAAGTAGATGGCCGCGATCAGAAGCGGTAGGCCGAGGAGGGCTGTGAGAAATCGGGGAAGCAGCATAGAGACTATAATCCGCCAAAACGACGCTCGCGTCGCTGATAGTCCGCAATCGCGGCATACAAATGCTGGCGCCTAAATTCAGGCCAGGGCGTATCCGTAATATGGAATTCGGTATACGCCAGTTGCCAAAGAAGGAAATTGGAAATACGCATTTCACCGGACGTTCGGATTAACAAATCCGGATCTGGACATCCGGCCGTATCCAAATATTCCGCAAAACGGGTCTCGTCTACCTTTTGAATTCGCTCCGAAATAATACGATTGCAAGCGTCGACAATTTCCTGTCGTCCACCGTAATTGAGCGCCAAATTTAGCACGAGACCTGTATTATTCGCCGTCTCCGCAATCACCCGCTTAAGCCAGGCTTGAGCGCCGCTCGGCAGAGCGGATAGCCGGCCAATGGCCCGGAGTTGGACTTTATTCTTTTGAAGTTCAACGAGTTCACGCTGCAGATACTCCTCCAAAAGGCGCATGAGGGCCCGGACCTCCGAACTGGGGCGCGACCAGTTTTCTGCAGAAAAGGCATAGAGCGTCAAAACTCGAACACCGATTTCGCCCGCCGCCCGAACAACGTCGCGTACAGACGAAATACCGGCGCGGTGACCGAAGATTCGCGGCATGTGCCGTTGCCGAGCCCAGCGTCCGTTGCCATCCATGATAATAGCGATGTGATGCGGGATCCGATCGGGATCCAGAGAAGGCTGTGTTTCCTTTGCTGTTTTCATGGCGGGAGAGCGCCGAGTGGTTAGGGAAAGTAACGGGGGCATTAAGCGCGCATCACACTTCCGTGATGTCGCGCTCTTTGACAACAAGGAAATCGTCGATCCGCTTCACATAGTGGTCGATGAGCTTCTGAATCTCTTGCTCCGCCGTACCGCGATCGTCTTCAGATATCTCTTTGGCTTTCTCGGTCTTTTTAAGCCGTTCCACAGCATCCCGGCGCTCATTCCGAAGAGCCACCTTGTACTCCTCGGCCATTTTACGGACCACCTTAATCAATTCTTTTCTGCGATCTTCGGTGAGCGCGGGAATTTGAAGGCGTATGACGGTTCCATCGCTATTGGGATTAAGCCCTAAATCGGACTTCTGAATCGCCTTTTCGATCGCGGGAACAGCGCTCTTGTCCCAGGGACGAATTTCTATGGTTCGGGCCTCGGGAGTAGCGATTGCCGCTAGTTGGTTCAAAGGAGTTTGCGCTCCATAGTAATCCACTCGAATGTTTTCGAGTATGGCACCGCTCGCTCTCCCGGTGCGCAAGGACGAGAAATCCGTCTTCATGCGGTCAAGCGTCTTTTGCATTTGAGATTCGAAATGCTCTTGAATAGGTTTGGGAATCATGCTCATGTTATTGACTCTTAATCAGGGTTCCCACCCGCTCGCCAGAAACTACGCGACGGATGTTCCCCTCTTTGTATAGATTAAACACAATTATGGGAAGATGATTTTCCATACACAAAGAGAAGGCGGTCGTGTCCATGACGCGCAATCGTTTGCGAATGGCGGCCATGGCGGTCAACTCGTTCAATCTTTTCGCTTGCGGATTCGTTTTTGGATCATCCGAATAAACTCCATCCACTTGGGTTCCCTTTAAAAGTACATCCGCACTGATTTCCACAGCACGCAGCGCGGCCGTGGTATCGGTCGAAAAATAAGGGTTCCCCGTTCCGCCCGCAAAAATGACGACTCGTCCCTTTTCGAGATGTCGAATGGCGCGCCGTCGAATATATCCTTCTGCCAGTTTCGAGATCTCGATGGCGCTT
>JBBSDO010000033.1:0-17207 GCA_038241515.1 Elusimicrobiota bacterium
CCGAAAGAGGAAGGACGAGAAGTGCCCCTAAAAGTGTCGAAGAGAGCGGCAGGTGAGGTGAGGCCATCACCCTACGATTATATGAGAGTCGATGCTGGAGTGAGCGTCAGTTCAAGAACGCCTGCTTGCGGGCGCCAAAGGAATGGATAGCGGCTTTGAAGAGACGCAGCTCCTCGCCATATAGCGGAACGCTGGTCTGGATACCTTGGGGGTCCGCAGCCGAAAACGTTAATGTCAGTTGCTCGGAGTCTCCGTGGATCGATAGACTGCCGTCCCTAATGGTCCAGAAGGTACTGGATCCTCCTAAGCGGCGACTGCATTCTTCGAGTGAGTTAAAGGAAATACCGACTCGGAATAGAATTGCCTCGGGGTCTTGCGGTGACCAATAGTTTAACGTAGCCCCGAGAAGCGTTTCTTCAAACCACATTCTTTCGGCGATATTGATCGAATTCATGGACCCCCCCGGTACCTTTACCTTGTTCCAATAACCCCGGGGTAAAAAGTCCGCAACTTGCCAATACTTTTGCAAAGGGAGGCAAAGAATGATTGCGAGAAATCTAAAGAGTGAGAAATTCGCTTCTAAAAGTAGACGATTTTGTGATGCCGACGAAAAAAGAAGTTAATGCGGGAAAGGATGTAAACTGGAAATCTGGCGGCTATCGGCCAAATCGATGGCGTTACATTCCTGTGACTCAGCTCAAGCGCACTTGCTTGGCGAGTTGAAAGCCATCAAAGGGCTATTCATAGGGACAGAGTTATTTCTCTGAGTTTTTAAGGTCGGATCGTCGGCTGCGGGTCGAGCGGGATGCGCATCTCGCGCAGCAAGCGGCCCCGAAAGAAACGAAGGGTTATCCAACCCACCGCGACGAAGAGAATAGCGAAGAGGATATCCATGAGATGAGGATGATGCAGGATCCCAAGGAGTTGGGGACCCAAGAGACAAACAACGACGATGCCCGGCGTGACCCCGAGAATCGAACCGATAATAAAGTCCCTCGGCCGAATGTGCGACGCGCCGGAGACCAAATTCAAAATGCTGAAAGGGGCTATCGGAAAGATATGGAGAATGATGATGGCCAAAATGCCGCGTCGGCCCAGGGCTAACGAAATCTGCTCCCAGCGCGAACCCGCAATGCGATTAACCAGACTTTGCCGCAGTCGGCGACCTACGCTGTACACGGCTACCGCGCTCACTAGTGATCCGACTTCACAATAAAGGAACGCGATCCAAGGCGGAAAGGTAAATACGGTCGCCCAGATCAAAAGCGCGTGCGAGAAAGCGAGAAGACCAGCCACCCCATAGATGAGCGGAACCAGAAGAGGCGTCCAAGGATGGCCGCGGATTTTTTCCCCCCAACCGGTGAGAGTGTGGAGACTGAGCGAGGCATGAAGCGGTGTGAAACGCCAGAGCAAGGCGCAGGCGACTGCGAATGCAAGCGCCCAGAAAAATTCGTAGGATTTGGATTGCAGCTTTTGAGAATCTCCCTCGTCTAACTTAGTCATGCCCGCTAAGTATCGCCGAATTGGCCGTGGGTTCAAGGTCTAAGGTGAAAGCCACACCCTCACGCAGATCGATCACCTTAAAAATCGGCTTCTCTTTGAGCGCTTTTTCAACGGCTTGGCACTAAAGCCTTCCCTGGGACATAAAGGACTTCTGGGTCTGTTGATCCGAACCAGCCGTCTGGGTTTTGTAATCCCCCACAGCAAGGGTGCCATCGAGCGTACGGTAAAGTATATCGACAGAGCCCCGCACGAGAGCGCCTGATTGGCTCTTGTCCACAAAGGGCATTTCGCGTGCCAAAACCGCCCCCAATTGAATCTCCTCGAAAGCCGGGGAGCCTATAAAATCCGCCAAAATGCCTTGCGCCTCCTTAGTAATGGAAAGTACCTCGTGCATTGGATCCAGGAAAGTGTAGACGGCATCCGGCAACTTGGGATCGGGCAAGGGTTCGCGCAGGAGTCCTAAGCGCGCAAAGTAGCGATTGGCCGCGTGGCGCAACTGAGCGGGCATCGAGCATTTTTCACAACCAAAATCCCAGCGCTCGAGAAACAGATGCAATAAGGTTCCTAACATTCTTGCCCGTTCGGGTCGACCGCGCTTTTCGTCGTTTTCCAATCGTATTTGATCGGTGATGGGGTCACCGCGCGTTGAGGCCGAGGGAGTGATCACGGCAGGTTGAGCGCCATACGCCGAGAGAGTTTTGGAGCGTTCGCGCCACAGGTCCGCAAAGGGGGTGGCATCAAATTCTTGGAGGGCCGCGTTCGGTGTCGACAAGGTTGGAGCGGGGCGTGCAAGCGGCTGTTCTGTGACAAATCGAATGTCGATGGATGTCTCGCCTACCACGAAACGACCTTCCACGGCTTGTGCCCAGACGAGACCCAATGCTTCACGAAGCCACTCTAAGTAGCTCTCACCCGAAGGACGGATCAAACCCACCCCTCCGGAGAGTACAAGGCGTTCGCGCGCGCGAGTCATCGCCACATACAGGACGCGCTTTTCTTCTTCGAGCTCGCGCTCTTGGGTCTCGTTGTCGAGGAAAAACTTTTCCAGATTCTGGAGGTTTCCCACCCTAAGTCCTAGTCGTCCCGAGCTCCAGTCGTAGGTCAACGGGTCGCTTTGCCCCTTCCGACGACCCGAGTGCAATGAGGGCAAAATAACAACAGGGAACTCTAAGCCTTTGGCCTTGTGAATAGTGAGCAGCCGAACGGCGTCATAGGATTCGTCGGCAAGAGGGCTTTCTCCTTCGAGGCGGTCATTATCCATATAGCGGCGCACCTTTGATAAGAGTGCGCGGAGCGAGGTATTTCCATCTTCTGCGAAAGTCTCGAGCAAGCGCCGTAGCTTTAGGACGTTGGCCAGGGTCTGATCGTGATGGTAAGAGCGCGCGGCGAGTTCAAGAATAAAGGATTTCTCGAAGAGATGCTTGAGCAGAGCCTTCAAAGGCACGCGGCCGACCCGCGCATGCAAATCACTAAGAATCTTCCAGAGCTCCTGATGAGACGCCGAGAAATGATCAGGCAAGGGGAGACTCGCGTCCAAGCCTTTAGCTTCGCGAAGGTCGAGAATTTCGACATCCGTAAATCCCCCCAACGGCGACCGCAAAAGACCGACCAACGCTAAGGCGTCATGAGGGTTTTCAATCACGCGAAGAAAATTCACAAGATCGGTGACTTCTGGCGTCGAATAAAAATACCGTTCTCCTTCAACGACGAAGGGAATTTCTACGTTGCGCAAGGATTCGACGAAGGGACGCATGGCCGCGGTCGAACGAAAAATGAGTGCGATATCGCGATACATGAGCGGGCGGCAACTTCCGGTTCGGTCCCTGCATTGAGCTGTCCCGACGTGGCTCGTAATCCAGCTCGCCACGCTTGGTGCTTCCTTCTCTTGGGCCTCAGACGAGGTCTGGGTGCCTCCGGAACGAGCGAGAACCAGTTCAACGGTCTGCAATGGCAATCCTTCACGCTGGCGCAAGGATTCCAAAGGGGTATAAGCCGGTGAAATGTGTCCTTTCTCGGAAATGATTTGGCTGAAGGCGTGATTAATGACTTGAATGATTTGCTCGTGGCTCCGCCAGCTCTTTTGGAGCGGAATGGACATGCCTCCCTGTCGAATCACGAGATCTGAGATCTGGCGGTAAGCGGATATGTCGGCACCTCGAAAACGATAGATCGACTGTTTTGGATCGCCGACCACAAAGAGTTTCCCCGGTTCGAGCAAAACATCCCGCCAGGACTTGGCATGTCCACCGGTGCGCTCGGCGAGAAAAAGAAGCAATTCGCCTTGACGGGGATCCGTGTCTTGAAACTCGTCGATAAAAATCATGCGGAATTCGCGCTGCAGCTGATGGCGGACGTCATGGTTATGGCGGACAAGCGAGGCGGCCAGAGCGAGCAGGGCGCTATGCGAGAGATAGCCTTGGGCGAGGACTGTAGAACGAAAATGAGAGAGAAAGGGTTTGATCCGAGTGGTCAAAAGGCAAATAATTCTGTCGCCGTGGGCGAGAAGGTTTTGACAAATCTTCTGG
This sequence comes from Elusimicrobiota bacterium, assembly GCA_038241515.1. Classification (GTDB taxonomy): domain Bacteria; phylum Elusimicrobiota; class Elusimicrobia; order 2-01-FULL-59-12; family 2-01-FULL-59-12; genus JBBSDO01. The sequence goes on from JBBSDO010000033.1 coordinate 4,029, forward strand.
GCCATTTTCACTTGGCGAACGTCTTCCGAACCCCACGCCTTCGTCTTTCCAGCGTCAAGTCGCAGATCCGCGAGAATTTCATCGGAAAAGCCCGTGATCTTTTCTTTGTCATTTGCGCACGCGGCTCCGAGAATTTCCTCACAGGCCGCGACCAGCCGACCTGTCTTATCTTTGATTCCATGAGCCGCCACAAGATCTCGGATGCAGGAGTGAATCGGCGTTAGGTTTTCAGCGGCTTGGTCATCCGAAATAGGAAGGGATCGCAGCGGGACCTCGAAATCGCAGAGCAGTCGGGCGACTTCTTCGATGTCACTCAAGCTCAGTTTTTCGAAGATTTCGAGCCAGTCGGCCGCGTGGGGAGAGCTCTCAGCGAGTTCAATGCTCAGAAAACGAGGCCACTCGAGGTCAAAAAACTCAGCGTAGCGAATCCCTTTCTCGTCGACCTCGGCGTCAGGATTGATTCGCGCCAGTAAAGGATAGCGTTTGAGGAGTGAAAAAGCGAAGGCATGGATCGTGCTGATGTTGGCCCGATCGATCTGTTCAAAGGCTGTTCGCGCTTTTTCTTGGAGCTCTTCAAGCCGGTGCCCCCAGGACTGAAACGCTTCGGGAATTGTCTTGGCGAGAAGAATGCGGCGCAGCTCGTCGGCAATACGTTCTTTCATCTCACCGGCAGCCTTTTTTGTAAAGGTGAGCGCGACGATATTCGGGAGTGGGATTCCTTTTTGAAAAAGGGCTTGGAGCAGAGCTTGAACCAGTGCATACGTTTTACCGGTTCCGGCCCCTGCTTCAACGACGTGATTGCGCTCGAGGTCGATCAAGGGGCCGACCGTTTCAGGCGTTCATCGTTAGCTCGACGGATTGGGCTATTTTCGCTCCGAGCGACTGAGGGTTTATGCTCCTTGCGACAAGTCTGAGAAAATTCGCACCACGAACAATAATCGAGATCGTCGCTTGGTCGAATATAGAAATTGCCTTGCTTAATCAAGGACACGAGACCGGCAAGGTTTTCAGAAAAGTCCTTTCCGCAGAGATCCCAAAAATCTCCTCCTAAGCGGGGGGATTCGACGCCTCGTTCCCAGTCCGCCAGGTTGTAGAACGCCGCTCCCTCGGCCTCAACGGTTTTACCCAGCTTTTTCTGCAGCCAATCCCCTGCCAGAGCCAGGTAGACGGGTAATTGCAGATAGTTTCCCCTCAAAACCGCTGTTTCCGCCTTCAGCCCTCGGGACGAGGGACGGCCGGTCTTATAGTCCACGACCCGGAACGTCGCAGAGTCTGCATTCTGGCGAAGGTCGACTCTGTCGATGCGGCCGTGAAAATCGATTCCAGAAAGGGCGGACCCCAGTGGAGACATCTCTCCGCTGACCTTTTCCTCAAAATAGGTGGGTATAAAGCCACTCTTGCTTAGTTCTTCAAGGTCTACTTTAAGAAAGCGGCGAAGCCTTGCGAGAATATTAATTTGCGTGGCTTTCCACGCAATGGGATACAAGTCGGCGGCTGTTTTTTGGAAAGCATTGAACGCTTCCTGGCAGACGTCTTGCAGGGTCCGGTCTATGTCTTGAGGGTCCAGAGGCCGCCCCCATTTCTGCGACAGTCGGCGGAAAAATGTTTCGAGTATCCGATGAATCAGCTTTCCAGAGGCGTCAGCCGCCAAATCTCCGTTTCGAGGCACGTCCTGATCAGGGTGGAGCGAAAGAATCTTTCCGGCAAAGTAGCGAAAGGGACATTCCGCCAGATCGCGCAGGGAATCGGGTGAGATTCCCCTTTTTAGAAGACGGCTGATAAAGGCGCGCTCACCGACGACACCGTCTCGGGTTCCTAGCGGCGCGCCATAGCCGTCGAGCTGTTTTTGCCCCGCTCGGAGACCCTGATAAAGAACCAAATTAAAGCCCAGCGCTTTATAAAGGTTCTCCGAATCGATCCCCTCCCGATTAAGCCAAATCGACATCTCGCTCGGGGTGAGCAGGTCTGTCGAGACTTGAAGCCACTTCTCCGCCGGCGCCCGCGCTAAGTGTTCCCGCTCGATCGAGGCACCGGGCAGGTCGTGGAGATAGAGGGACGGGATCAAGGCTTTTCCCTCCTCGTCGGATCGTTGGTAGGAAAGGAAGAGGGCATGGCTTGCCATGTCGGTGGCCATTTGGAACAGCAGCCGCTCTTCCTGATAACCGTCGACCTTGCGCGCCAGACGGCATCCGAGCGCGCCGGATAAGGCGCCGCGAGCCGAATCCGAAAGGAAGGGATCTTCACGGATCAGCCGCGGAAACGATTTTTCATTCATTCCCAAAATCAGTACTGCATCGAAGCTGAGACCGCGCGCCGACATAATATCAAGCACCTGTACGCCGCGTGTGCCGCTCGGCGCGAGCTGTAGACTAAGTTGATCTAGCTTTTCTTCCCAAACCTCGAGAAATCGGGATCTCGAAACAGGGCGTTCGAGAGCATCTAAGTTGGCAAGCCCGTCCAGGCTCTCAAGCAATGCTTTCCAGAGCAATTCTTCTTCCGGGGTCCGGTCGTTGGGAAGGTTCAACCAAGTTTCCAGGAGTCGGCGCGCCCATAACGAGTGAACGCTCCATAGGTGCGGCGAATCGGATTCCCTGGCAAGGTCCACGCGGAGCCGCTTCAAAAGAGCTAACAACGTTGCGGACGTTTCGTTAGCTTGGGCCGTGTTCAAGAACGAGGAGAAAGACTGCATAGAATCACTGGGCAGATCCTTCTTAGACCAATGCGTCAAGCGCTTTTCCCAGGAGCTCCATCCCGCGATGATGCCGGCGTGTCGGGCGAGATGTTCTGCGCGCTGGACCTCAAAGTCGCGGTGACCGGGGCCCGGATTGAAATACGGTGATTTAAGAAGGTCGAACGTGGAGGTAATTGGGAAATCTTGTCGGTGAATGGAGATCAGCTGCCTAGCCGTCTTGATGAGCGGATAGGCACCGACCGGTTCTTCCTGGTTAGTGGAGTAAGGTATTTGGTGGGCTTCAAGGACGTCGCGAAGGGTCGAAATATAGGGTCCGAGCGCCCTTGCCGTCAAAAGTACACGATCAAAAGGTATTCCCGATTCGGCCAATCCAAGAATTTTCTTGGCGGCGATCCAAACCTCGTCCGAGGAGCCCGAACAGTTCCAGATCTGAACGACAGGGGAAGTGGGGGCTGTTTCTGGCAAAGGGGTCCGAGTACCCACTTTCGTGGCAAAAACGGGATCATTCAAAAGTCGCTCGGCATAAACGTAGGCGGGCTTTCTGGATTCGTATGGGAAGTATACTCGGGCGTCCGCATGCTGGGCAAAGGCCAAGGCAAGGTCCAATTGAACGCCGGTCAAATCATAAAAGCCATACAGGAAAACCGCCCTTTGATTCCGCACCCAAGAATCGGTAGGAACTACTTCGGCCGCCCGCCTCAGCTGATCGGCACTTGTGCGAAGCTTCGCTCTCTGAAGAATTTCGTAGCTTCGCGCGTAGAGTTCGAGGGTCGGAGCCGCCTCGGGCGCAGAGGCGCCCAAATGTCCCTCTAGGGCGGCTTGGAGGGCGTCTACAACGCGTACGCCGGAATCTCGCAGGTCCCGGAGCGTCCCCGCAAGCGCTTTAGGAAGCCCTTGGGCGAGAGGAGTCTCCGCAGGCCGGAATTCCTTGCGAAGCATAAAATCAATTGAACCTTTTCCTTCCAAAAGGTCGCGAACGACCTCGTTATAGAGTGTGGGGTCGCTCACGAGCCGATCGTTCGGAGGCGCGCTCGAGGCTAGGAGCCGGTCTGCCAGTCCGTAGAAAGTGAGGCAAGTCACATTCAATAGGCTTAGGTCATGCGCCGCAAGAAGCGTTTGGAGCCGCGCCAGCATGGCTCCTGAAGGAGAAAGGATAGTGACCGGCGCCAGGGGATTTTCGCCTTTTACTTCGAGGAGGTGAGCAACCAAAGCCTTTTCCAGCGCTCGATACGATCCGGTGAAGAGAGTAAACATTTAAGTAATCTTATAAAGAACAGTGGAGCAGGATTGAGGTTCCTGCGTTAGGGTAAGAGTTTGGCCTATCCGGCCTCCTGCGCGGGAAACCTCGGGATATGAAGTTGAAGGCAGGTCCTATTATTCTCGCCGGACGGCGATATATTCGTAAAGGACGCGATCGTGGTCGTAGCTGGTCTTGCGCTGGAACACCAGTCGGTAAGGCAGACGGTCAAACTGGCCCTCTTGCCGCAGGGTTGCGGCGAGGTGGGCATCCTTTTCTAAGTCCGCGACGAGAGAAGGGTCTTGGCTCAAAACGATGTGCCGGTCTTCTGCAAGCTCCAGTACAAAGACCGTTTTGATCGATAAGGCAGCTGAGGCCGCGGCTAGGGTGCCACCGACCTCGGCGTTGCTGGCGGCCGCTTGGCGTGCCTCTAGACGAACCATGCGCGCTTTTGTCTCGGGAATACCCGCATCGAGAGCGGCGGACACCCAATCTAAAAGCTGCTCGCGAACAGTCGCAATATCTTCAGCTTTGGCGATCGATTGAATGCTTCCTTCCTTTTTTACCGCTCCTGCAAGCGAAGAGACTTCCTTTAAGTAAACGTTCTTATCGGAATCCGGGATGTAATACATAACGACCAAGTGAACTTTTTTCTCATCCTTTGTTCCATAGTCTATTCCGAGCGGGCTCCAACCCACGGCACACAGCAATTCTCCACTTCCGGACGCCCGAACGTGCGGACAAGCGACTCCAAGGCCGATTCCCGTATTGCAGGTCTTCTCTCTCGAGATGACTTCTTCGTCTAATGTAAGAGTCCCCCCGAGTTCGGGGATGGCTTCAATCAGATGGGCCAAGAAACGCAAAGACCGTTCCTTGTCGGTGTCAGGAAGTTCTATGAGCCGCCCATCTTTGAGGGCGTTTAATAAACTTTTCACGGTTAGTCAGCTCCAAATCGCTTTATGAACCAGGTTTTAACAGCATGCGTAAGGATAGTGTAAGCCACTAGCGTGGCTGTAATCCAGAGGAAATAAATGCGCGGCAAAGGAACGAGGCTCAGGGAAGCCGCCAGGGGACTATAGGGCAATGCAATGGCGATAGCCATCACGGTAAGCGTCGTCATGGTCAACGCAACACTCGCCCGACTTTGAATAAAAGGAATCCGGTTAGTTCGGATGATATGGACAATGAGCGTCTGGGTGAGCAAGGATTCGACAAACCAGCCGGTATGGAACAAGCTCTCGTAGTAAACCTTCATCGCCGCGGGTGTGGCAGGAAGCTTAAACTTCCAGCAGCCAAAGACATATAGCATTAGAAAGAATGTGCTGTAGTCGAAAAGGGAACTCGTCGGACCGATGAAAATCATAAATTTCTTTATACTGTCAATATTCCAACGCCGCGGTTTTTCCAAATATTCTTCATCCACCACGTCCGTGGGGATGCCAACCTGGGAAAAATCATAAAGAAGATTATTCACGAGGACCTGAATGGGAGCCATGGGAAGGAATGGCAAGAACAAAGCGCCTCCCACGAGACTAAACATATTTCCGAAGTTGGAGCTTGCGCCCATCTTGATGTACTTGATGATATTGCCAAAGACTTTCCGCCCTTCGATTATGCCGTCTTCGAGCACCAACAGATTCTTTTCAAGCAAAATAATATCCGCCGATTCTTTTGCCACGTCGACCGCTGTGTCTACAGAGATTCCGACATCCGCTGTTTTCATCGCCGGGGCGTCGTTGATCCCGTCCCCCAAGAAACCAACAACATGTCCATTGCGTTGGAGGGCGCGAATAATTTGCTCTTTCTGCGACGGTGAAAGCCGCGCAAATACCGTATTCTTCTCGGCCACCTCGGCCAATTCCGACTCGCTCAAGTTAAGCAGCTTGTCGCCGGTGATCAGACCGTCCATTTGCAATCCCACGTCTCGACACACTTTCCGGCTTACAAGAGCATTGTCACCGGTCAAAATCTTCGGAGTGACACCGGATTTTCGCAGGACCTGAAGTGCGGTCGCAGCTGATTCTTTGGGGGGATCAAAGAACGCGATGTAGCCCAAGAGCACCATCTCTGTTTCATCAGTCGCCGCAAAAACTTCTTTTGTCTGGGGATATTCGCGATAGGCGACAGCAAGGACGCGGTAGCCTTCGGCGCTGAGGGCTTCGTACTCCTCCATCAGATCGTCTTTCAGCATGTCGATGAGCGGGTGGATCTCCTCGTCCACTTGATAGCGACTGCAGACGCTAAATATCTCTTCGACTGCGCCCTTGCAGATGAGCACGTGGTCTCCTTCGTAATCGATGATCACGGACATGCGTCGCCGTGAAAAATCGAAAGGAATCTCATCCACTTTTCGACAGGTACGCTCGACATCGAGGTCGGTGTGGGACAGAATGGCGTTATCGAGAAGATTTCGCAGGCCGGTTTGATAGTGGCTGTTCATGTAGGCATAGCGAAGGACGTCCTCGCTTTGACGATTGGTAACGTCAACGTACCTTTCAAGAACAATGTGGTCCTGGGTTAATGTGCCTGTTTTGTCGGTACACAGGATGTCCATCGCGCCGAAATTTTGGATGGAGTTCAACCGCTTGACGATGACTTTCTTGCGTGACATCGCGAGCGCGCCTTTGGACAGATTGACGGTCACAATCATGGGAAGCATTTCCGGTGTGAGTCCTACGGCGATTGCGAGTCCGAAGAGCAGGGCTTCTGTCCAGTTGTGCTTTGTTAGGCCGATGATAATGAAAGTAATTCCGACCATGACGATCATGAAACGGATCATCAGCCAGGTGAAGGCGTTCATGCCTTTATCGAAGCTTGTCAAGACACGTTGGCGCGCGAGCTTTTGGGAAATGGAGCCAAAGTAGGTCCGGCTGCCTGTATTCACGACAAGGCCACGTGCGGATCCGCTTAAAACGTTGCTGCCTTGGAAACAGGCGTTTGCCAAATCGAGATTTGTTTTGCCGGACGTTCCGGTAATCACGCTGGCCTTTTCAATGGGGAGGGATTCGCCGGTCAAGGCGGACTGGCTCACAAAGAAATCCTTTGCACTCACCAGTCTGAGGTCCGCTGGAATCAGCGATCCCGCGGTCAGAATGACGATGTCTCCCGGAACCAGTTCGCTCATCGGGACTTCGGTCTCTTTTCCCCCGCGAAGAACGGTACAGGTCGTTTGCACCATCGCCTGAAGCTTTTCGACAGCATTACTGGAGCGCGTCTCTTGGAAATAACCCAGAAAAACACTAAGCAGAACCATGAAACCAACGACGGCGGCGGCTCGAAGATCTCCCATGGCGTAAGACACGCCACCGATCACCAGGAGTTGAATGACGAGAGGATTTTTGAAGCGCAGGAGAATCTCGCGAATGAACCCCAATCGCTTGCGGCGAGCCACTTCGTTGGGCCCGTATTTGAGGCGCCGCTCTTCGACCTGCGAGGAGTCTAAACCCTTGTCGGTAGTCGCCAGCTTGGCATGGGCTGCTTCCGGCGCTAAAACGCAGGTGTCGTTTAATTCACGATCACTAAGGACAGTTGAGGCCCCCGCTCCGTTGTCATCAGAGGCTCCAAAAAAACGCTTAACGCCAGGAATCATATTGAGTAGGGGCATGTGATCACTCTTTTCTGCTGGCTTCCCAACCGGAGTTTTAGAGACGGGAAGAACGAAGTCGGCTAGTCGACGGCCTCAACGCTGCGCGATCGTGAAAGTTGGGACCAAAAGGGTTCCCATTCTTCCATGCGGAGCAATTTAGCGACAGCCATGTAGATTCCGCTGCCGCCGGCGATCGCGACCGTCAGTCGGATGGCCAATGGAAACCGCCCCCCATGAGGAGCGCTCATTACGAAATGACAGAAGGCAATCATGGCGGCGCATCCGAGGCCAGATTTTAGCATGGTTGTAGCGATTCGCTTTCCACCCAGAAGTCCAATCTTTTTCCTCAGCATCGCGAAGAGCGCCACCGCGTTAATCCAGGAGGCGATCGCGGTTGCAAGTGCCAGCCCTCCAACGCCCATCTGCGTACACTTGATGAAATAAATGTTCAAAATCACGTTAATCGCTACGCAGCACGCGGCTATGATCACGGGAACCCTCGTGTTTTGATATGCATAAAAGGCGCTGGCCAAGATCTTGACCGCGGCGTAGGCAAACAAACCCAGAGAGAAGAACAACAATGCCCAGTTGGTAAGCCGAGTCGCTTCGGCCGAAAATTTGCCGTGCTCAAAAAGTACTTTCACGATGGGATGCCCTAGCGCGATAAGTCCGGCGGTGGCCGGAAGTATCATGAACAACGTCAGCCGAAGAGCAAAGTTCAAAGTCTCTTTGAGCTGGGGGGTGTCATTGCGGGCGACGGCCGCTGACATGGCGGGCAGCGAAACCTGCGAAAGCGCGATGCCGAAAAGAGCAAGCGGCAATTGCATGACGCGGTTGGCGTAATATAAAGCGGTAATCGAACCCTCTGCAAGGTAGGACGCGCAAATTGTGTCTACAAAGGCGTTTAATTGATCCACGGAGATTCCCAATGTGGCCGGCAGCATGAGTTTCCCCACGCGCCGCACCCCCGAATGATGGAGGTTCCACTTGAGGCGCAGCGTGTAGCCTTTCTCCCAGAGAGCGGGGACGTGGATGAAAAACTGGCTAAAGCCGCCTAGAGTCACGGACATAGCAAGACCAATCGCCGCTTTATCTTGAGAAACGAGGGGGGCCAGAACGAGGATATATCCAATCTCAGCGATGCTCAGGCAGGCGGGAGCTAAGGCGGGCAGGAAAAAGGAATGGAAGGCGTTCAAAACGCCCGTGATCAACGCAGCGAGGGATATAAACAAGAGAAAAGGGAACATGTAACGCGTGAGAGTGACGGTCAGTGCGAAGCGTTCAGACGTGCGCTCGAAGCCCATCGCGATCACGTGGGTAATTTGGGGCGCGAAAACAATTCCTAAGACGGTGAGGGCTGTCAGGATCGACAGTAAAGTCGTAAACATCGTGTTCAGGAAATCTTGAGTTTCTTCTTTTCCGTGCTTCTCCGCATATTCGGAGAAAACCGGTATAAAGGAGGCGGAAAGGGCTCCTTCTCCTAATAAGCGCCGAAAAAGATTCGATATCCGAAACGCGGCATAAAAGGCATCGGCCGCGGCGCCGGCGCCGAAAAAGGTGGCAACCATACTGTCGCGCGCGTAGCCCAGAATTCGGGAGACGAGAGTGGCGCCCGTAAAAATACCCGCCGAGCGGGCTAGTTTGCGTTGGTGGGAGGAAGGCATGAGGCTGTGCTCCGGTGCTCCTGTTCTCCAGTGCTCCGGTTCACTTCTAGTTTCGAATGGGTCCCGGAGCAAGGCGTTTATTGACAGTTCATCCGTCAATGAAATACGATAGCACTTCGCTAATTTCCGTGCAATATAACGAGCAGAAGGAGCTTTTATGCCGAAGTTAAAAACAGGCCGACACACATCCGCTTTGAAGGCTAGCCGTCAGGCGACCACCCACGAGAAGGCGAATATCCAGGTTCGTAGCCAGATCCGAACGATCGCTCGTAAAGTGGAAGCGGCCGTCGTTAAAAAGGATGCGACCGCGGCAAAGACTCTCTTGAATGAAGCTTTTTCACTTTGGGATCGCGCCGCCAAGACCGGTGTGGTCCATTGGCGGGCAGCCTCTCGAAAAAAATCGCGGTTAGCCGAGCACGTCGGCCGCTTGGCGGTTGCAAAGCCCTAAAGCCAAAAGCGTCAAAGCCATGGCTGGGGTTTCTTTCCCAGACTTAACGGACTGTTCCGCCTGCAAGCAAAGACCAATCGCGTCTAAGAAGTCCTTTTCCGACCAGCGCGCCAATTCCTGAATAAATCGATTTTCTTCCCCTCGGCGAATATGAAAGCGCATTCCGAACATGGCTGCGTTTCCCCCGCTTACTTTTGCGCTCAACCAGTCGCGGATCGATCGCGATAAGAGCGCTAACAGGCGGAGCGGTTCTTCTCCTTCTTCGAGGAGGCGGCTGAGGATGGCAAGTGTTTGTGTTGTATTCCTCCCCCTGATCGAGTCGACCCATTCAAAGGGTGAACTGGCTCTTTCATACCCAAAGGAAGCCTGAAGATCCGCGAGCTCAATGGTGGGCCGTGCTCCGACATAGGAGCTGCATTTCGCCAACTCTTGATCGAGAAGTCGCAGGCTCTCTCCCGATTGATCAACCAGCCAAGCCGCCGCCTCGGGTAGGAGCGCCTTTTTATAGGTCTTGGCCCTTTGCACCGCCCAGCGCTGTGCCTGCTCAGGGAAAAGCGGCCAGAAAATGACGACCTGCCCGCGCTCGATCACTTTCGAAACTAACGGTTTCCTGGTGTCGTCCCGCCGCCACTCCTTTCCCCACACAAAAATGATTTTGGTCTCATCGCTCAGGCGATCCAAGGATTCGACCAGGGCCTCTTGATCGGAAGCCGAAAGTTTAGAGGCATTGTCGATTCGTACCACTTTGGTGGAGCCGAGAAATGGCATCGTTCGGATAGCCTCGAGAATCTCGTCGATGGAAGCGGCATTCGCGTCGAGCCGGTCTCGGTTAAGGCTGAGATCTTCCCCCAGCCAGTGCCGGCACGCTTGGTCGTAGGCCTGTTCAATAAGAAAGTCTTCTTGTCCCGCGAAAAGGTAGACGGACCCCCATTGATGGCGCGCCCACTGAGAAAACAGTTCGTCGGATTTGATCGGTTGAGGCATTAGTGAACAGCCAGGAGATCCGTACGTGCCCCCTACTTAGTAGGGTACGGGTGTGGGTGAAGGCTGGGCGGCTTCGCTGCTCGGAGGCAAGGGGGCGGCCGTATTGAACTGATCTGGATTTGATTTCGGCACCGCCTTGTCGGATGCGCCGGTGACGGTCCCGAACCCTTCAAACGTGCGGGTACGAATGTCTCGCGCGAGCTGATCCCAGATGGTTTGACGGGCCTCTTCTTCGGTTCGCGCACCGGGAAGGTTGGAGGACGCCACATAATAACGAAGCTCTCCATTCATGTTGGATTCTTTCCAAAGGGACTGACTCTTTACTTTGTCATAAAAAGTGACATCCGCTAAAATCCAAAGCTTATATTGCGTCGGGACGTGATTGGAGTCATAGCTCAGAGGCTCAAGGATGTATTTCGTAATGTCTCCGATGACGACGCCATCGGCTTGATCCTCCGTCGTAATCGCGTAGCGGCCGTCCCGGTTAAATTCCGATTGGACGGCTAAGGTTAGTTTGTCTTCCAAACCGTATTGCTGCGTGTGGTTGGCGAATGCACGGACGGAAATTTTGCGAATGTAATTAGGCAGCACTTGCGGCGCAGGATTGTAATAGTATTTGGAGCAACCCGCCAAAAGAATGAGAACGCCGAGAGACCATCCGAGCCGTTTCATGAGACATTCCTCACTGCTTAATCACAATGTTCACTAGCTTGTCCGCCACGACGATAATTTTTACGACCGCTTTCCCTTCCAGAAGAACTCGAATCTTGGGCAGGGAGAGCGCTTTTTTCTCCAGTTCTTCTTTGGCCGTTCCAGGTGCTGCCGTCAACCGGTCTCGTAGTTTACCATTAATCTGCACGACGATCTCCAGGGCATCGGCCACAAGCCATTGGGGATCGGCAGCCGGCCAAAGCGACTCCGAAGCAAGGCCCGTTTGACCCATATTTTCCCAAAGCTCTTCCATGAGATGGGGCGCGATCGGCGAAAGCAGCTGGATAACGCTCAGAACGGCTGAACGCGAGTCTTCGTCCCCCAAAGAGGGGTAGAGGTACAAAACGTTTACAAGCTCCATGACCGCGGAAATGGCCGTATTGATTTGGATTTCTTCCCCAAAATCATGGGTCACTTTTTGGATGGCCCAATGCATTTTGCGTAAAAGGGATTTTCGATCCGCCTCCGAAGGAACTTGCGCCCCCCCTTTTTTTTCTTGAAAGTGGTTAACAAGACGCCACACGCGATTAAGGAAACGCCATTGTCCTTCAACCGCATCGTCATTCCATTCCAGTTGCTTCTCAGGTGGAGCGGCAAATAGAATAAAGGCACGTGCGGTGTCCGCCCCGAATTTCTCGATGATAGCGTTGGGATCGACGACGTTTCCACGCGACTTCGACATGGCGGATCCACCCAATGTGACCATTCCTTGCGCCAAAAGGCGTTCAAAAGGCTCGACTGTGGAAACTAATCCTAGCTCCCGCATGGCTTTATGCCAAAAGCGCGAGTAGATTAAGTGCATGTTAGCGTGTTCAATACCACCGATGTACTGATTAACCGGCAGCCAACTGTTTGTCGTTGCCGATTCGAAAGGCTTTTGCGTATTGCGTGCGTCTGTGTAGCGTGAGTAGTACCAGGAGGAGTCGACAAAGGTATCCATCGTGTCGGTTTCGCGCTTAGCAGGTCCGTGGCATTTAGGACAGGCGACATTGATAAAGCCGGTCGATTGTTTGAGAGGCGACTCGCCCGCCCCCGTAAATTCGACATCTGTGGGCAAGGCCACTGGCAATGCGTTCTCGGGAACGGGTTGAAGTCCGCACGTGGGGCACTCGATCATTGGAATGGGCGTTCCCCAGTAACGTTGCCGCGAAACGAGCCAATCACGCAGCTTGTAAGTAACCGTCGGTTTGCCCAATGTTCGGGCCGCCAACCATTCCCCCACTTTTCGCTTTGATTCTTCAGAGGCTAATCCCGAGAATTCTCCGGAATGGACAAGGTTCCCATCGCCTTCGTAGGCCTCCGTCATATTTTCACCAGCGTCGACCGCGAGCGGCTGGGGACCTTCGATCACTTGAATAATCGGTAGGTCGTATTTTTTGGCGAATTCGAAGTCGCGCTGGTCGTGGGCCGGCACAGCCATAATGGCGCCCGTACCGTACTCCATGAGTACATAATCGGCCACCCAGATGGGGATCGGTTTTCCAGTGACCGGATTTACCGCCTGGGCCTCGAGGAAGAAGCCATTTTTATCCGCGGATTCCTTGCGGTCCCGTTTGCGCGCTCGCTGGGTGGCAACGAGGTTTTGCAGACTCGCTTCTTTCCCATTCTTTCCTGCGAGCTCGGTGGCCATAGGGTGCTCTGGTGCCAACGCCAAGAACGTGGCTCCGAACAGAGTATCGGGACGTGTGGTAAACACCGTCAGGGGTGCCTCGCGGCCGGGAACGGAAAATACCACCTCCGCGCCGTCGCTTCGGCCGATCCAATTGGCCTGCATGGTCAAGACCTCCTCGGGCCATTTTCCTCGTAGCAGGTCATGGTCTTTGAGAAGCGCTTCAGCGAAGGCCGTAATCTTGATGA
>JBBSDO010000034.1:0-16914 GCA_038241515.1 Elusimicrobiota bacterium
ATGGGCTTCATCGTATAAAACAAGCGACTTCGCGCCACCCCGCGGCTAAAGTTCTTAAGCGCAGAAGCACAAGCCAAATCGCGCCCATGCTACTTCGGATCAAAACAGGGGATATCCGCTGCGGGGGCCAGTCGAAACCCTTGCCGATTGTAGGAGACTTGAAAAGATCGGCGGAGGGTAGGGCAGACGCCCCAAAAATAGACGGGGCGGTGAAGCCAGATGTGCTGTGCTTTCATGAGGGCGTCGTCATGCGTAACGACGTCGGGGTCGGGAAAAGGAATGCCGGTCTCGAACTCCGATTCTAGGCGAGTGCAGAGCTTTAAGAGAGTCCGTTCAGCGGCTTTGTTTTCCGCGTAGATGGTAGGCTTCTTGTTTTCACCGAATACGGCAACGTCCATCCAACCCGTCTCATAGCGCGTGGACTCGCGTGAATACCCATAGTCCGTAATTAGTGTGACGAAGGTCGCCGCCTGGGTAATGGATTCGCGTCTCAAGCCGACGTGCAGGCCTTGCTCATTTCTAACGAAAAGCGACAAGCAGGACCGTTTTCCCGTGCCGATTCGAAAAAAATGTCCCTCCATCCGAATGAGGCGGCGCCTTACACCCCGCGCCCAGCGATCCGCTTCCCAATCCTGAATGGGTTTCTCGAGAAGGCACTTCTGAATCAGATTCTCGAACTGAAATACGGCCTTACCACCGGCGGCAATTTGGCGAGCCGCCTTAATGATGAGTGCTTCAAGCCAAACGGTGAGCACGAAGTGATCAGTGAATGGCGACGACGGGATTTTTGGCCAAGCCGGAGAGCACCGCAAGGGCTTGGTCCACGTCCTCGGGCGTGTTGAAGTAGCCGAAGGAAAAACGCGTGGTTCCGAGGGGGTAGGTGTTAAGGGCTTGATGGGCGCCGGGCGCGCAATGCAGTCCTGAGCGGGTCATCAGGCCCCCACGCTCAAAAAGACGGTGGGAAAGTTCAACCGGAGCATACTCGTCCAGTCGGACGGAAACGACCGCGACGCGCTGTGCCGATGCTCGGGGCCCATAAACAATTAAATTGCGGATTTTTGCGGCACCCTCCAAGAATTGTTGAGCGAGCGCTTCCTCGCGTGTCCGAATCTGATCAATGCCCTCTTTCAATATAAATTCAAGCCCTGCTTTCCAGCCGGCGATTCCGAGGGCATTATGCGATCCGGGCTCGTAGCGATCGGGAAGAAATTCGGGTTGCACTTCGTGCTCTGACTGACTTCCTGTTCCGCCCTCACGCAACGTATCCAAATCAAGACCCTCGCGGATATAAAGTCCTCCCGTTCCCGAGGGACCAAAAAGGGCCTTGTGCCCCGGAAACGCCAGAAGATCAATCTTCATCGCTTCTACATCGATGGGGACAGCGCCCGCCGACTGTGCCGCATCGACCAGAAAAGGGATTCCTTTGCGACGAGCGATCTCGCCCACCTCCGCGATCGGCTGGATCGTTCCACTGACGTTCGACGCATGGACCAAAGCGATTAGTTTCGTGTGGGAATCTAGGGCATTAGCGAGTTCGACGGGGTCGACAAGACCTTCGGCCGAAGCCTTCACCTTGGTAATTTTGATTCCTTTTCGGTTCTTTAAAGCATGGAGGGGCCGTAAAACGGAATTGTGTTCCATCATCGAAACCACCGCGGAGTCGCCCGCGTGCCAATCAATTCCTTTGATAGCCAGATTCAACGCGTCGGTCGCGTTCAGGGTAAAAATAACCTGGTTCGGCTTTTGAATATTGAAAAGGGACGCGAGGAGCTTTCGGGCATCATCTAAAAGCCTCCCCGTCAGAACCGCGCGGGGGTAAATCCCTCGGCCCGCGGAGGCACCGAGATGATGATAAAAGTCCAAAAGAGCTGTCTCGACCGATGGCGGTTTAGGAAAGCTTGTTGCAGCGTTGTCGAGGTACACTTCCCGGCGCTGCGGTTCTTTGGCGCCGCTATTCGCGGATGACATGGTCGATCACTCCTCCCCCCAGCACAACATCGCCTTCGTAAAAGACAGCCGCCTGGCCCGGGGTTATAGCCGATTGAGGCTCATCAAAAACAACAGCGACGGAAAGTGGGCGGATCGGCGGATCGGTCGTTACCGCCTTCACCGACCCCCCGTCCCTCCGACCCTCCGACCCAACGTCCAAAGTGGCCCTGGCTTCCTGATGTCGATAACGGATTTTAACCGAAATGGATTTAGGAAAGGCGGGCTGAAGACCTGAGACCCACGACACCTCACGTACTTGCAGAGAGGTCGCAAAAACGTCGTTCTTTTCGCCAACAACCAATGTGTTCGTTTCGCGTTCAAGGGACATCACATACAAAGGCCGTCCCACGGCCAAGCCGAGACCCCCGCGCTGCCCCACGGTGTAAAAAGGCAGACCCTGATGTTCTCCGAGTACCGTTCCATCCTTGTAGCGGATGGGGCCCGCCGGTCGTTCAGCGCTTGGAATTTCGCCCGCAAGGAATGACCGATAATCCTTGTTCGGCACGAAACATATCTCCTGGCTGTCTGGCTTTTCGGCCGTAATAAGTCCGTAGCGACGTGCCACATCCCGGATCTGGGGCTTTGAGAAATCCCCCACCGGAAAGCGAACCCGCGAAAGCTGCTCTTGCCCCAAGTGGTAAAGCACGTAAGACTGATCTTTGTTTTTGTCGACAGCCTTTTTTAATCGGAAAGTCGTTTGATCTGGACGTCCTTCGGACTGAACGTCGATCTCTTCGAATGTGGTTTTCTCAACCCGCGCATAGTGACCGGTGGCCAAGTAATCGGCTCCCAAAGCCTGCGCATGCTGAAGCAGGCGATCGAACTTGACGTATTGATTGCAAGCGATACACGGATTTGGCGTTTCCGCTTTCAGATAACTGTCCTTGAAATACGAGATGACCGACGTACGAAACTGATCGACGTAGTCGAAATTGTAGTGAGGAATGTCGAGAGTTTGTGCCACGGATCGCGCATCGTAGAAATCGGTTGAACCACAGCAGCCGCCAAACTTTTTCCCCTCGCTATCGTCCCAATTGCGTGTTTTAAGCGTCACTCCCGTCACCTCGTACCCTTCTTCCTTCAGAAGAGCCGCGGCCACAGAGCTGTCCACGCCCCCCGACATGGCCACAACAATTTTTCCTTTGCTCACGCGGCTCGCTCCGAAATGACGGATTTACGCAGACCCTTCTTGTAGTCTCCCCAAATGGGCGACATAGCGCGAAGGCGCTCGATCACCTTGGGCATGACTTCAATGACTTTTTCGATCTCTTCGGCCGTATTCTCGTAACCCAGAGAAAGACGGACGGAACCTTTAGCGAGTTCCAACGGAACACCGATTGCTTTGAGAACGTGTGACACTTCGGTTTGCCCGGACGAACAAGCGCTCCCCGAGGAAACACAGATTCCTTGCATGTCTAAACCAATAATCATGCCTTCCCCTTCAACGCCTTCGATGCTGAGGTTGGCCGTGTTAAACAACCGCTCGGTTGGATGGCCATTCAGGCGCACGCACTCCACATGGGAAAGGAGGAATTTCTCGAGGCGATCGCGCAGGTGCCGGACATGTTTTTCCTCTTGCTTCATGTGCTTCTGCGACCATTCTGCGGCGGAACCCATCCCTACGATTCCAGCCACATTTTCAGTGCCTGCCCTTCGATTGCGTTCATGGCGCCCGCCATGAATAAAAGCGTGAAGTCGCGTACCGGGTCTGACATACAGCGCTCCCATCCCCTTGGGGCCGTAAAATTTGTGAGCGGCAATCGAAAGTAGGTCGCAATGGAGTTCGTCGACAGAAATAGGTATTTTCCCCACGGTCTGAATGGCATCCACATGAAAAGGAATCCCCTTTTGGCGGCAGACCTGTCCGATCTCACTGATCGGCTCAATGGTTCCGAGCTCATTATTGGCATGCATCACGCTGACGAGCACGGTGTCCTTCGTGATCGCCTCCTTGATATGGTTGGGATGAATAGAGCCGTGCCAATCGGCCCCCACATAAGTCACCTGCCAGCCCAGTGTTTCCAGATATTTACAGCTGTTCAAGACGGCGCTGTGCTCAATTTTTGTCGTGACGATATGACGTCCCTTATCCTTAGCCGCCAAAGCGACGCCTTTTATGGCCCAGTTAATGGCTTCGGACCCCCCGCCCGTCAATGCGATTTCCTCGGGATTGACTGCACCTATCAGATGGGCGAGCTTTGCACGCGATTGATCTATGGCCTTGCGGCTATCTTGACCCAGTTGGTAGATACTCGAAGCGTTTCCGTAATGCCCTTTCAAATAAGGAAGCATCGCTTCAAATACTTCCGATCGAATGGCCGTGGTCGCGTTGTGATCGAGATAGATATACTTTTTCATGAAAAAAGCTCCCTCAGAGCCCCCGCGTCAAAATACCTTATTCCTCTTCTTCGCGAAGTTTCGCCAACACAGATAAATCTTCTAATGTGGTCGTATCCCCAACCACTTCCGCCCCGGATGCCACATCACGAAGGAGCCGTCGCATAATCTTGCCACTGCGCGTCTTAGGTAAAGCATCGGTAAAGCGGATTTCGTCGGGTTTGGCGAGAGAGCCGATCTCCTTGGCGACGTGCTGTACAAGATCGCTGCGCAACTGGTCTGAACTCGCCTGTCCTACCTTCAGCGTGACGAAGGCAGCAATGGCGGTCCCTTTCAGGGAGTCGGGCTTTCCGACAACGGCCGCTTCAGCCACGGCGGGATGACTGACGAGGGCACTTTCAATCTCCATCGTTCCCAAACGGTGTCCCGCCACGTTGATGACGTCATCGACTCTACCCATGATCCAGAAATAGCCGTTCTTATCGCGCCGAGCGCCGTCTCCCGTAAAGTATTTGCCAGGTATTTGGCTCCAATATTGTTGCTTAAAACGCTCGGGATCCCCATAAATTCCTCGGAGCATGGAGGGCCATGGCTTGGTCAAAATCAAAAACCCCCCGGAACCGGGCGGAACGGACTTTCCTTCGCGAGTCACAACAGCCGCTTCGATTCCCGGCAATGGCAACGTCGCACTACCCGGCGTCGTGGGTGTTGCACCTGGCAAGGGTGAGATCATGATCGCCCCGGTTTCGGTCTGCCACCACGTGTCCACAATCGGACATCGCCCGCCTCCGATGAGCTTTTGATACCACATCCACGCCTCAGGGTTGATCGGTTCTCCCACGGACCCCAAAAGTCGCAGAGAAGTGAGATCGTGCTTACTCGGCCACGCGTCGCCCCAACGCATGAATGCGCGAATCGCTGTCGGGGCCGTGTAAAAAATGCTGACTTTAAGGCGTTCGATAATGGACCAGAAACGGTCCGGCTCCGGATGATTCGGCGCGCCTTCATACATCACAGTCGTCGCTCCATTGGCCAAGGGCCCGTAGACGACGTAGCTATGTCCCGTCACCCACCCGATATCGGCCGTACACCAGAAAGTGTCGGTATCTTTCAGATCGAAAACCCATTTCGTTGTAACGGCTGCGCCGAGTAAGTAGCCGGCGGTGCTATGGACGATTCCTTTGGGTTTTCCTGTCGTGCCGGACGTGTAGAGAATGAAGAGGGGATGCTCGGAATCGAGCTTTTCGGGTTCGCAGACCCCCGACTCTTGGGCGATGACATCGTGCCACCAGTGATCGCGGCCCTGTGTCATGGAAACTTCCGTGCCGGTTCGACGACAAACCACCACGAGTTGGACCGTAGGAGCCTCTTTAAGCGCTTCGTCTACATTCTTCTTGAGAGCCACGACCGTTCCACGCCGGTACCCGCCGTCAGCCGTTATGACCGCTTTGGCTTGCGCGTCATTCATACGATCACGGAGCGCCTGCGCGGAGAAGCCTCCAAACACCACGCTATGGGTCAGACCAATCCGGGTGCAAGCCAGCATCGCCACCGCGGCCTCTGGAATCATCGGCATATAAATCCCCACACGATCGCCTTTTTTTAAACCTAAACGTTTTAAAGCGTTCGCAAAGCGGCAGACTTCGTAATGCAATTCTTGGTAGGTAAAGGTTCGGCGGTCTCCCGGCTCGCCTTCCCACACAAGCGCGGCTTTGTTTTTTCTCCAGGTGCTAAGATGCCGGTCCAGGCAATTGACGCTGACATTGAGTTGGCCACCGATAAACCACTCTGAGAAAGGCGGTTTCCACTTCAGAATCTTCTTCCAGGGCTTGAACCAGATCAGATGTTCTTTGGCGAGTCCCGCCCAATACTGCTCAGGGTGGCGGTGCGCCTTTTGGGTAAGCTTCTTATAGGCTTCGAGGCTAGGCACGTGAGCCGCATTAGAGAAAGCGGCAGTCGGTTTAAAGAGCCTCTTCTCTTTCAGCGTGGAATCAATATCCTTTTCCGAGGCAGGGGATTTAGGCGTAAACGGCCTCCCGAGAGTCGGACGAAGGCTGTTCCATCTCGTGGCCGACGATGAGATTGCTGCAGGCATGTCCGCTGAGACAAGCGCTTTCAATGGTCGCCGGAAGACCCGTTCGCGTCCAATCGCCCGCTATGAGAAAATTCTCGATCGGCGACTGGCAGGGGGGACGCAGCGCCTCGGAACCCGGGGTCGGAGACAACGTGGCTTGATGCTCCTTTATCACCAAAGAGCGCAAAAGGTTGGCTTCTCTAGCGCGGGGAAAGAGACGCTTCAGCTCTTCCAGAGCCAAGGTAAGCAACCGCTTGTCCGCCCACTCGATAAAGGCATGAGCCCCACTAATCACGAGTGACACGGCTCCTTTTTTGCCATCTTTGTGAATCTTTGCCTTATTAAAAAACCATTGCACTTGAGTATCCAACAGGCCGGCAAAAGCGCTCTGACTGATCTCGCGGTCGAACCATAGATGAATCGAAATGATGGGCGAAAATTGAAGCTGCGAGATGCGCTGAAAAACAGGCTCCCGGTCATGCCACTCCTTAGGAATCATTTTGAGAAAAGCGTTCGCCGACACGGCCGATACAAACCAGTCCGCCTCAATTCTCGTTCCGTCTCTGAGGAGGACGGAGCCCACGCGGCCGTTCTGGATTTCGAGTTGCGCGACCGGTGATTTGACCCAAACCTGGGAGCCGTGTTGTTCAAGGTACTGCTGTGCGGCAACAACGTAGAGATCACTCAATCCTACCGCTGAAAGTCCCAAACGAGAGGCCCGGCGGCGTTCAAAAAAGGCCTGGGCGAGCACAGTGACAAAAGGGGCCGCCGACGCGATAGAAGGGTTTTCGTTGAGCGTTGCAATCGCGATGAGGTCCCACAAATGCCGGCGTGCCCGGTCCGATTGATGGCATTTTCTCAACCATTGATCCACGGTCATGTTTTCTAGGCCCTGAGGATCCGACACGGCTTTTCTAAGAGCCCTTTGAACATAGAGCAGACGAAAACGGTCCACCCAAGAGAGCGTCGATAAGGACATCAATCCGCTCAGTAGGTGAAAAGGAGAAGGAAGGGGCCAACAAAAAAGACGAGAATGGCGGGACCGATCACCTATAAAGTCGACCGATAGATTGGGTTGAAAATGCAGGTTATCGAGCGCGCCGATGCGTTCTAGAAAAACCTGCGTCTCTCGGTAGCATCCCATAAAAAGATGCTGGCCGTTATCCACCGAGTCTCCAGTTTGGCCGTCTTTAAACGAGTAGGCGCGGCCACCGAGAACTTGCCGACCTTCGAGCACAGTCACTTGAAAACCGCGGGACGCCAAAGACGTGGCCGCGGATAATCCGGCGAACCCTCCTCCGATGACGATTACTTTCTTCGCATTATTCATTGGCATTGGACGTTACTTACGGCATTTCCACCAGGCTTTCGCGGCGAGCGCGAGTTTCACCGCGGTAGGCACCCGCACCCGTCCCTGAAAAACCTGGTAATTCCGGAGCTGAATTCGATCCAGCACGTTTTCATAGATGGCTCGCATAATTTCAGCCGCTTTGAGCGCGGGCCTTTCCTCGGCCGTTGGCAAGACGGATGCGTCGAGGTAGAGGCTTCGCGCGCGCTGCGTTTCAAAGGCCATCAATCGAGCTAAGTGGGGCGTGAACTTTTGCGCGAGAATGTCAGCTTCGTTGACTCCGAAGCGCTGCATCTCGTCTTGGGGCAGGTAAATGCGCTCCTGGAGCGCATCCGTGCCGACGTCTCGCAATATGTTGGTCAATTGAAAGGCGGTTCCAAGCTTTACGGCGTATTTCTTTAAGCGCTCGGATCGGTATCCGAATATTTCCATACAAAGTAGGCCTACCTCGCCTGCCACGTGGTAACAATATCCCGAAAGCGCTTCGAAAGTCGCATAGCGCTTCACGCGAAGATCCATGGCCACGCCGTCCAAAATTCCATCGAAATAGGGCTTGCTCAGACTAAATTCCTCTATGGCGGCGCTGAGTGAGCGTGTGAGCGGCCGGGTAGCCTTTCCGTCGTAAGTCCGGTCAATTTCTGCGCGCCATTCAGAAATGACTTGCATGGGATCTCGATCACCGGGCGCATCGACGGCGTCATCCACTTCGCGACAAAAGGCATAGACAGCGGTCATCGCGCGCCGCTGGTTCGGGGGAAGCGAGAAAAATGAAAAATAGAAATTGCTTCCGCTTTGCCGGGTCACTTGATTGACATACGAATCGCGCGCCATATCAGCGGCCCCCAAGGGCACGAAGCCCGAGCCATAACCAGTCCACTTTCGTGACCACCGGGCGCCGATGAAAGACATCGTACCCCCCTTGCTCGATCTTATCGAGGATGGCGCTACCTCCCAGCCAAGTCATCCGCAGTTCCAAGCGCAGCCGCCCTCGCACGCTTTTTGGCAAAGACTCTCCGGCCGCAAAAAGGACGCGCGTCTTCTTAATTTGATGCGCGAGTAGCTGACGAAAGGAATCGTCGACCTTCTGATCCCGCAAATGGGCTTCAGAAACTGAGAAGCGCTGCATGTCTTCTTGAGGCAGGTAAATTCGATCCTTCCCTAAATCGATCGCCACGTCTTGCCAGTGGTTGGCGAGTTGCAGCGCTGAACAGATTGAATCAGACAGCTCAAATCGCTCTTCGTCCCGATAGCCAAAAAGCGACAGGATGAGCCGCCCGACGGGATTGGCGGAATAGCGACAATAGGCCAAGACATCGTCAAAGGTCTGGTACCGACGGACCGTCACGTCCATCGTGAAAGCGCTCAAAAGATTGCGCAGCCATTCTGTGGGAAGCTGGTATTTTTCGAGAGTGCTTTTGAGAGCGATAAAGATCGGGTGACGCGCCCGGCCTTTCTCGCAATCGGCTAAAAAAGTCTTCCAGGTATCCAAATACGCTAAGCGCTGGGCTTCATCTCCTGGGGCGCGATTTTCATCGGCGAAATCGTCTGCTGTTCGCATGAAGGCATACAGGCTGTGAATAGCGGGCTGAATTGACGCCGGGATAAGCATGGAGCCGACCGGGAAATTTTCGTAGTGGGACTTGGTGAGACGCGAGCAAAAAGTAAAGGCCTCCTGCTCCGTCCATTCGCGCTCTAGGGGCTCAGCAACCACAGGAGGCAGAACGGGCTCAAGAAAAGGGCCGTTTATCAAGCGATCACGGACCGCCTTAGTCTCTTGTAAAAGGCTTTGATATTCAGGCAAACAACTTCTCCAGCTTCTCAATTCCAAATCCGACCATACTTTCGATAATCAGTTCAGCGTCTTTCAATTGATCCGCCTTATAGGATGTCGTGACGGCCACTCCTTTCATACCGGCTGCCTTTGCCGCCGAAAGACCATGAATGGAATCCTCAATAACGAGACATTCGCCTGGTTTAATTTCTGCCGATCCGCTCAAACGCATCTGGTTAAGGATTTTGAGGGCCGCTTGAAACGACTCGGGATTCGGTTTGCCCTTTTGAACATCGTCAGCGCTGACGATCGCCGTGAAGAGACCACGAATCTTGGCTTTCTTGAGCACAAATTCCACCTCTAGGCGACGCGCACCCGAAGCCAATCCCAGAGGGTACTTGTCGGCAAGTTTTTTCACGAATCCTTCGGCTCCTGGGTAGATCACAAGGTGCTCTTTCATCGCCTCATCGAAGTAATGTCCTTTTTTATCGACAAGCGCTTCCATGCTGTTTGAATCGAGCGCCCGACCTTTTGCCTTAAAGACCTCCCCAAAGCAGCCACGGTCATCGAAGGCGAGATAATGGTCGTAATACTCTTGATCGGTGAGCGAAATCCCCTGTTCGTGGAGAACCTTTTGAAAAGCGTTCATATGCAAGGGCTCGCTATCGCAAATCACACCGTCCATATCGAAAATGATGGCCTTTAACATAAGTGAGTGGCTCTCAACTCATGAGCGCCCGAAGGCGGTCTGGATAATTCGTGGTGATCCCATCGACCCCGCAGGTCATCATCCGTTTCATCTCATTCTTGGTATTGGCCGTCCAGGAAACGACGGCAAGGCCGACTTTGTGAGCCGCAGCGACCCCGCGAGCCGACACGCAAGTTTTACGTGGGAATATGGCATTGGCGCCGATTTGTTTGGCCTGCATCACGCGCGAATCCTCAGATTCTTCCGAGTACAACAGCCCGGTGGGTAAGGTCTTGTGAGCCGAACGCACTTCCTGAAGGGCCACTGCGTCAAACGAAATAACGATGACGCGATCTGTAAATTGCTCTTTCTGAAGCGTTGCCACAACCGCATCGGCCAAGGACCCTCCGCTTCCTCTTATCGTTTTAAGCTCGATGATAAGTCCAAGGGGGTGGTGAAGAGCTGTCCGACGATGGCGGAATCGATTGATGACGTCGCTGAGGGACGGAACGTATTGCTTGGCGAACTCTGGACCATACCAGGCGCCTGCATCGAACCCTTTAATCTTCTTCCACGGGAGATCCCGCACGAGCCCCTCTCCGTTTGTGGTCCGGTCAACAGACGAGTCGTGGAGGACGGCGACCTCATTATCATGGGTCAACTGGACATCCAGTTCCAGCAAATCCGCGCCGCGCCGGATCGCCTCTTCAAAAGACGCCAGCGTGTTTTCAGGAGCATATCCCATGGCGCCACGATGCCCAATGACAAGCGTGGCGGCCTGGTGTGGCCATAAAGTTAACATAGGAATAGAGTAGCGGGTGCCGAATTTGGACCTAACAGCATATCAGTCCCCATCGCTGCCAAAATTAGTGCAATTGTAACTTCATAATCATACCTTTTGAGACGGCATTTAGGCGACCGAAGAGCTGTTGCGCTAAGTGTAACCGCTCTGCCGAAGCGGGACTCCAATAGGGCGCTGAATCGTATGCGTGGGGGTCGATACTTTGGCAATGGCACAAACAGCCCATAGTTACATGCGACTTTGGAAAACCTAAGGAGAAATCGATGAATCAAGTTAAGAAGACGGCATTTTTCATATTGGCGGGAGGCCTGGCTTTGCGCTTTCCCTGCCCTCAGACATGGGCGGCCCCGACCGAATCTAACGAAGGGCACGCCGGTCACCCGGGCACCGGCTCAGAAGGCAGTTCAAACGAGTCCGTGACACCGACGACCCACGAAGGGACATCCGTTCAGGGTACACAAGAATCTATCAGTCACGGCTCAAGCGAAGGAACGACTGGATCGGAAGCAAACCACGAAGTCCAAAGCGATCATGGCGGAGCCGAAGGGGGAAGCGAAGCAATGACGAACGGGGGAAGATCAGGCTCTTCCACAGGCGAAGGCGAAGGATCCGAGGGCGGGTTAAATCAAACGGCTGACGCTAAGGCCCTGAGTTTTTCTTTGACGCGCTTGGATGAACTTTTTGGACTTGACGAGGTCAGTTCGCCTGCGGCTTCTGTCCATTTCCAGTCCCCGCTTCTTCGGCCTTTAGAGCAAGAGTTTAACGGTCAGATTGATGTTTGGGTCGCCCATGTGGAAGATGCCAATCTGTTCACAAAGTACAACTTTTCTTTGGGTACAGTTGACTTAAGCACGCTCAATGCGCTGAATGGTAAATCGGGGTCGGACTTCGATAAGACTTGGGTGAGCGGCGAACTGAAAATATGGAAGGCTACAATTTCCCATCTGAAATCCGTCGTCAATGACCTCACGGGCGATGCAAAGGCCTCCGTTCTTGACGCGATTTCCATCGGCGATGCGCAGGTGGCCAAACTGCAAGACGTTCAAAAGACGCTCTAGAATCTAGCGCCTTAGTGCGAAGGAAGGCTCCTCGAACCACTTGGGGAGCCTTCTTTTTTCTCTCGTTAAGCGGCGTTCTTGGAGGCGCTTTTGAATAACTTTCAATCGCTTCAATTTCCGCGCGTACTAGCCAGCCTGGACGATCCCTGGCCTTGGAAAAGAAATGGCCCCGTCCCCGTACATGGAGTGCCGGGGCATCTGCCAGTTAAGTAGGTAGCGGGGGCCGGACTCCTTCGCCACCCTTCTTCTAAGGTGGCGATGGCTATCAGCAATGCGAATCGCCGTTTAGGCGATTCGTGCTGATTGTGAACCGCCGGTTCGGCGTCCGGCCTACCTTCAAATAGTAGCGGGGGCCGGACTTGAACCGGCGACCTACAGCTTATGAAGCTGCCGCTCTAACCACCTGAGCTACCCCGCCAAAAATTGTTTTGCAAATGAGCTGAAATTATACTAATTCGCTTTCCGCGCTGGACACTTCTGGTACTATACCCATTGCCGATTCTGGTCTTATTCTAGCAACGTATCTTAATCCGGAATTAGGGTCGGAATGGGAGTTTTTCGCCTATAACGAGGTTTCTACACGCAGTAACGTGGTTAGGGCAGGCTGGCAACGGCGCGGGCAGCGAAGGGTGGCCTTCCATTTGCTTCGGAAACTCCAGGGGGCCTGCAATTTGAGTTCGAGAAAGGTGCACCCGCATTTGAAGAAGCGAGGCTGCGCCTCCAAAGCCCAACGATGCGCGGCTTTCGCAATATTTTCAGGCGGCGCCACCTTGGATTCAAGTTGCACGGGTAAATTCGGAGCACCGGAAGCGGCGACGCCCTGTTGAGAAACACGCAAGACGTCGGCGGCATCAATCGGCAATAGATAGAACCCGCGTTTCCAAACCGGCATTTTCACGAGCTCTTTTTCTTCGGGAACAAATACCAAATAGCGCCCCGCGACACCAAAAGCTTTTCTGAAAAATTTAGGCTCCTCTTCGGAAACGAAATCCGATGGTTTCATTCCTAACCGTTGAGCGCATTCTGTCAAGGACATCGCAGTCGACTCTGCGGTCGGAAGTTCCCCATAGCGCCCCGTCAAAAGCTTTCCCATAATCCCTCCTTTTTGGAATAAGACTTGAAAAAAAGGCCCCTTCGCGCTAGTTATAGAATATCTATGCCCGCCGAGCACGTGCTATCCGATTACCTGCAGCTATCGTCAAAAACAAGCACCTTTGTCTCGATCGATGTCGTGGGATCGACAGCCATCAAGTCAGGGGAAAACGAACAAGACGTGATCTATACCTTCTTGGCCTATCACAAGATGGTCAGCCAGGCGACCCATCATCATCAGGGAGAAGTCTTTCACATCGCGGGCGACGGAATCGTTTGTCGCTTTGAACTCCCGGACGATGCGACCGCTCTGGCACTCGAAATTATCGAGAACCTAACGTCCTTTAATAAGAAGCAAAATCATTTGAGCCACCCTATGTCGGTCCGAATCGGCGTCCACACGGGGGAGGTCCTCGAAAGCCAGGCGCTTTCCTCCGGTCAGCTCATTTCCCACACGTTGGATGTGACAGCAAAACTTCAACGCTCGGCGACAACCGATCGCATTCGGCTTTCCGAAACGACTGTGAATCAACTAATCCAAAGACCTGAAGGGATGCAACGGGTCGGATGGGACAGCGCTTTGGGCCTGAACGTCTATGAGGCGGGGAAGGGGCCTAAGGGCGCAGTCGCGCTCGGTCAACTTCCTGCCCGTCCGAAGATCCTGATTGTTGAACAAGAATTGGACGAAGTGGTGAAACTCAAGAAAACCCTCTTCGTGCGGCGTCAAGATGCGTTGCCCGTTTACAACCAAAGCCAGGCGGTTATGTGCATCGGCTCCTGGCAACCGCATCTCATTCTCATTAGTATCGAGTTACCGTGGAACCAAGGCTGGGATCTACTAAGAGAATTACGTTCCAAAAGCCAGCTTTCGGATGTCCCCATCATTGCCATGTCTCGTCAAACCACCGGCAATGTCATCGAACGTTCGTTCACGTTGGGAGCCAATGGCTTTTTGACGAAACCGCTGGAAGAGCAACAGATCGCCAAACGGGTAGAAACCGTAATGCGCGAGTTTTATTTGTGAAGCGTCCAGAACGCAAGTGCAACGGCTGTCACGAACCCCGCGAATAGAAAAGCAATGACCGTCCACCGACTGTTAGACACGCGTGAAAGGCCTAGCCGATCCAATGAAGCCATAGCGACCGTGTGGACCACCGGATCTCGACGACGAAGGGCGTTCCTCAAGGGCTTGGCCGCTGCGACTTCACCTAATTCCCCCAAAGAGTACACCGCCTGATAGGCAACCTCCCGACTCGCATGTTGGCTGAGACGCGCTAATGCCGGCAAGATTCGTGGATCCTGAAAGGATCCTAAGATAAAGGCCAGGTAACTTTGAATGGCCGGATGAGTTCGTTCGCTCTCCTTTAAAAGAACGGGGAGGATCTCCGGTTCTCTATATTGTGAAAGAGCCCAAACGGCGGCGGTACGCAGCTCGTCATCTCCCATTTGCGCCGCAACTGTTAAAACCGGAATAGCCCTTCGGTCGGCAATTCGGCCCAGTGACTTGGCGACACCGGCGAGCCCAGGTTTAGCGTGATCGGAAAGTACATCGATCAGGGCTTGCACCACCCCAAATCCTTTTTGTCCCATGCGGACCACCGCTTGATCTCGGATAAAAGGATCGGTACTGGCGAGGTCAGAAAGGTCTTCATTAAAAAATTTATCTTCGCCTACGGCTTGCTTGGGGGATTCCGCCTCAGCTGACAGACCTTTTTCGTCCTTATGACAATAGGGACAAACAACGATGCTACGAGGAATATCTTTCTGACAGAACGGACAAGGCTTCAAGATCATGACTTGGTTCTGGCAGGAAAAGCCAAATAAAGC
The DNA here is from genome assembly GCA_038241515.1 of Elusimicrobiota bacterium. GTDB lineage: Bacteria > Elusimicrobiota > Elusimicrobia > 2-01-FULL-59-12 > 2-01-FULL-59-12 > JBBSDO01. Next base: position 14,987 of record JBBSDO010000034.1, read on the forward strand.
AACGGAAACTATGACGTGGCGTCAACGCAGAGTTTGTACGCCACGACGGATCATACTTACCGCGATCGCGGCAAGAAACAGACTGATCACTTGAGAGGTCGCCCGCAGACCGTTATCGCCGAACCATCGAACGAGACGACGGCTTTGGCTCAAGGCCAAGGCGAGCAACAACAGGTTTACAGCCAGAGCCGAAAGGGTTAGTCGATAGCCGTAGAGCGGGATAAGAATAATCAGCGACGTCAGCACGGCGGGTCCGGCAATCAGCGGAGTGCCAAGCGGAACCGGCCCTACATGGACGTTTGGGAGACCTTCTTTTACGCCGAAGTGGAGCATTTCGCCGACGGCCAAGACGAGAAGCAATATTCCTCCAGCGATTTGAAAGTCAGCCACTGAAATTCCCAGCAGTTGAAAGACCCACCGGCCGATCGCGATAAAAAGAAGACTGATGATGAATGCGGTTAAGAGGGCCTGCCCGCCGACGCTGCGTCTTTCGTTCTCGGATAGACCCTTCGTGAGCGACAAGAAAATAGGAACGATCCCGCCAATGTCGGTCGCTACGAAAAGCGGTATGAAAGCGTAGAAAAAATTATGAAGGTAGGATCCAGCCGTCGGGAGAACGGACGTTCCCATGAGCTTACCTGGCCTTCGAGGTCGTCCCTTTTAACCCCATCATCGAGGCCACCGTTTCGCCGAGATCTTCGGGGCTCTTGGCAACGCGAATACCCGCCTGTTCGAGTATTTTCATTTTTTCGGACGCCGTACCGGCTTTGCCTTCGATAATCGCGCCGGCATGTCCCATTCGCCGACCCGGCGGGGCCGTTTGACCGGCAATAAAGGCTGCCATCGGCTTACTCATCTTTTTCTTGAAAAAATCCGCGGCCTCTTCTTCGGCGCGTCCGCCAATTTCGCCAATGATCAGTACCGCCTCCGTTTGCGGGTCCTTGTCGAATAACTCGAGCAGATCGGTGAACGGGCTCCCAATGATCGGATCTCCACCAATCCCGATGACGGTGGATTGTCCAATTCCTCGCTGCGTCAATTGCCAAACGGCTTCGTACGTGAGCGTTCCCGAGCGCGATAAGAGACCCACAGATCCAGGCTTATGAATATATCCGGGCATAATGCCAATTTTGCATTCGCCAGGGGTAATCAATCCCGGACCGTTGGGGCCGATCAGGCGGCCGGTCCAACCGGAAGATTCGAGAGTGGCTTTCGCGCGCGCCATGTCGAGCACGGGAATGCCTTCGGTGATACAGACGATGAGCGAAATGCCTGCGTCCGCGGCTTCGAGAACCGCATCCGCAGCGAACGGAGCAGGGACAAAAATCATCGTAGCCGTTGCACCCGTCGAAGCAACGGCGGACGAAACCGTGTCGTAAACGGGAATTTTGTCGATGAAAGTTCCGCCTTTGCCTGGCGTAACGCCCCCAACCAGCTGCGTACCGTACTCGAGGCACTGTCTCGAGTGGAATGTCCCTGCTGTCCCCGTGATGCCTTGGCAAATCACTTTCGTCTCTTTGTTAATTAATATGCTCATTGCCGCCTTCTCTAGCCTTGAGCCGCCGCGACCACTTTTTCCGCCGCTTCTCTTAAGTCGGTCACCGCCGTCAACGGAAGCCCGGACTCGTTTAGAATCTGCCGGCCTTCTTTCACATTCGTCCCTTCGAGGCGAACGACCAAAGGCACTTTCATCGCGACCTCTCGCGCCGCCGCCACAATGCCGTTGGCGATCACATCGCACTTCATGATGCCTCCAAAAATATTCACGAGAACGGCCTTCACTTTGGAATCGGCTAATAGTATTCGGAAGGCCTCGGTGACTTGCTGGGTGTTCGCACCCCCCCCTACGTCTAAAAAATTAGCGGGATCGCCCCCATGATATTTGATGAGATCCATGGTGGCCATCGCCAAGCCCGCTCCGTTGACGA
>JBBSDO010000035.1:0-16817 GCA_038241515.1 Elusimicrobiota bacterium
ACAATCCTGCTCGTCGAGGATGAGGATATTGTCAGAAAAGTGATCACGAAGCGTCTCATGACCCAGGGGTACAAGGTCATTGAGGCTCGCAATGGCCAAGAGGGTATATCGCGCGCCAGTGATTGGGTCGGACCCATTGACATGCTTTTGACGGACATTATCATGCCGGGAGTTAATGGGCGAGAGCTGGCCGATTTGCTGAAAGCGTCTCGCCCCGAGCTCCTAGTCCTGTTTATGTCGGGCTATTCTGAAGATATCATTGCTCACCGTGGCATTCTATCCCCGGGGATTGACTTTATTGAAAAATCGACGTTGTCGCAAGATCTCCTCATTAAAATCCGTCAGATTCTGGATCGATCGCGTCCGTCACCGTCGATCGTGTAAAGTGCTGACATCGTAACTGCGAGATTCGGGCTCGACGCCCATGGTGGGTTCCACGCAGCCAAGTAGGAACGGTTCGACTTAGTAATTAATAATTAACGCCAAAGCGGTGATCGTGTCATCTTTCACCGCAGTCGGTGCCGGCTTGGCGACTCGGTGCCAAGTGAATGAGGTCTTTAGACTCAAATGAGTCGTCAACGTCGTAATGATCGCTGATTCCGTATTCAATCGATAATTCTTACGGTCGCTGAAGTCATGCAGGTATTCCGCATCCTGGCTGAAACTGGCCGTCGGGCTGAACGTATGTACATACTTGGCATTCACTCGGCCAGAGACATATTCGTTACGTGGAGCACTCGTGAACTCTTCGTTCACATATCCGGGACCAGTTTCGGCATCCAGTTTATCGTTGGCCAAATCTAACAGTCTGCGGCCCACGCCGGCCGATCCCTGCCACAAGTTCCGAATACCAGCAAAGCGGTTTTTATCCCATTGGCCTTTTTCATAAACGTAATTCTTCTCCGTAAAGTTGTACGTCGTTTTTTCACTGGCATTGTACTGCTCGGAGGTGACCCGGCCTCCGCTGCTCGACCCCAAACCACCCCCGATCAGTTCAAGGATGGTACGGTCCCATTTGTAGTCAAAAGTATCCTTCGCGGAGGTGGTCGTATTTTTGCTGTTTCCGTTCGTGCTGACCACCGAGAGTTCTCCGGCATTCTTCCAAGGTTTGGCAGGTGCATCCTCCGCACCGACAAAACAAGCCTGCCCTAGTAACGCTGCGGCAAACATCCTGATGACAATTCGTTGGCTCTTCATTGGATTCCCCATTAAATAATATTTAACGCAATTAAAAAACCAAAAGTGATCTATTGCCTTACTTTGCCGACGGGTGAGGCAGCGGCATTGCCCTTGGCGATGTCCCGAGACATTCTCGGCCTGTCTTTTACAGTGGGGACGGCGAATGGTATTGTATTAGCGGAACAAAAAAAAGGGAGGAACGCAATGGATAGAAAGAGGTCGTTTTTTTGGTTGAATGCGGTTTTCATATTGGTTCTTGGCGCGCCGCTGCATGCGGCCGACCTGGACGACGATAACGTCGCTGCGGAACAGCACGCTATAGACAAAGACACCTCCTTAACAGATGCTCAAAAAACCGATGCGCTGACCAAGCAGTTCAATGTCCCGAGCTCGTCCGTGCAGGATCTTCGCAGCAAAGGACAGGGTTGGGGCGAAATCACGATCGGCCTGGCCTCGGCGCAGAAGCTCTCTTCCATGGATCCCAAGACACCGCTCTTGGATGCCTTAACGAAAATCGAAGCGATGCGCGCTTCGGGTGAAGGTTGGGGCAAAATTGCTAGGGATCTGGGCTTCAAATTGGGGCCGGTGGTGAGTGAAGCGCATCATGCCCGCCGGGACATGAACAAGTCCCTCCACGCTGAAAAGATCGAGCATGAACATCCTCACCATGAGCGTCCGGAACATCCAGGGCATCCCGATCGTCCCGAACGCCCGGGCCATTAAGTGGCCGGCGCTTCCGCGATGCGGTTCTCCTCTCTCACGCTCGTCGTTGCGGCTCTGCTAACGAACGGCCCCACGTGGGCTGATTCTCAGAAACCGCTTTGGCAAGCGGGCACCTCCGTCTCGACGGAGAGCGGCGACTATGGCTCGAACTCTAAAACGTCCACCGTTTACGTGCCCTTCAGTCTGCGCCGGCTTTTTGAGGCGGGTTCGCTTGAGCTTATCGTTCCTTTCATCAGCGTGACGAGCGACGGCGACGTACTCATCGTGGGAGGCGTTGCGCACAGTACGAAGAACGGGGGGAAAAACGGCGGTGGAGGCACGACCACGACCCCGAGAGTGACCCATAGCGGTCTTGGCGATGTGGTCCTCAAAGGACACTATAACGCGCTTGAGGAAGGCACGTGGACGCCTTCGGTCGAGGCGGTTGCTAAAATCAAATTTCCTACCGCCAGCCGAAGTGAGAGCTTAGGAACAGGGAAGTTCGATGAAGGGGTGGACCTCGAGTTCTGCAAGACGATCGCACCCCGGACCTTGGCCTTGGCGGACGCGGGCTATACGTTTATTGGAAGTCCGCCTGGATCTGATCTTCATAATCAGTGGAATTTCTCTCTGGGAGCCGGCTATTACGTTCTTCCGGAGCAACTGCTGGCAAGCCTGATCTACGAGGAGACGGCAGCTCTTGTGGCCGACGAATCGAATCCAAAGAACCTACTTTTGGAGGCGGACTACACCGTCACGCCCCGGTTCAATGTCCAGGCGGGCATTCAGGCCGGCCTGAGCCGTTCCTCCGCCGATTATGGGCTGAATATCGGCGCCCGCCTCAAATTCTAGGCCAGGTCGGACTTACAGAATCAGGACGATCTTCCCCTTCTTTTTCTGACCGGAATCTTCCATGATGAAAAGGTAAACGCCACTCGAGACCCGGTCCCCGTTCGAATTCTTAAGATCAAAAAGCACGTCGGCTCCATCCGTCGAAACCAGCGTCTGGACCAAGTGCCCGTCGATGGAGAAGATGCGGATCTTGGTTCCTGGATTTAAGCGCTTGAACGTAACCCCCGGCAGCCCCGAAGTGGACTTGTACGGCACCGGAGTTGGAACCGCTTGGTTAATGTCCCCAATCCCTCCTGAACCATAGAATACGGTCACATCGGCGTAGTCGCTCAGGCTGTTTCCAGTGGCACGCGGGATCTCGCATCCCGGTTGTGCGTCTTTCGGAAGTTCTCAGGCGCAGCCTAGTCTTCTATTAACATGATCAGGGCGCGGAGCCAACATGAGGTCGAGCTAAAGCTATCCTCGGTCCAGCCCAAATGTGATATGTAATCACCCGCACCGATCCTTTTAGTTTTCGCTCCCTGTCCTAGACAGAGAGTCGGCGAAACTCTGGCCGCGATGAAACCCAAGTCGTGTTTGTAGCGTCAAATAGGCATGTCTGTGTCAATAGATTCACTACCAAAAAGGAGACTAAACACATGAAATTAAGAAAAGCCATGATGCTCGCCCTAGGGGTAATGATCACCGGTTCCCCTCTCATTCGGGCGGAGGATGCCGCGACAAAGGATATGAATAAGGCCCAAGAGGAAAAGAACAACGAGGGTCATTTCAACGCTCAGGCCAAACGGGACATGAGAAAGGCCAAACGAAACCGTAAAAAGGCCGAAAAGATGGAATCGATGGGCAAAATGGACGCGGCAGCCGACGCGGACAAGGCCGCTGCTAAAGAAGATAAAAATGCTCAAAGCGAAATGAATAAGGCCGAAAAAGCTGAGGATAAAGCCTCGAAAGATATGAAAGACGCCGCCAAAGATTCCAAGTAAAAGTCGGAACGTAGTGGGGTGGGTCTGCTCTCCTGGGACCCACCCTTTTTTATTGCAATAGCTATAAATAAGAGTGAGTCCGGCGCTTCACTCGGCAAAATGCCGTTCAGCGGGTATACAAGAGGAACTCTACGTCGGTGTCTATGCGGAGATACGGACCCGCACGGTGCGTTATTTTGCTTCTTTGTGTCACGACCCCCCATTTCTCAGAAGCGTAAGCCTATTCCATTGATTATTGTTTCTCACCCTGCTTTTCGATAACACTCAAGGACGCGGCGACAGAGGCATTTTCGCTGGGATATAGCAGTTTATTCCTCCAATACCCTCTAATATCAGGGCCCTGACATCCACCCAGTGGTCCGGTCAGCGGCGGGACTTAGATTTCTCGTTTTTCGCCCGCCCAATGCACTAAGCCAGGGCATATTGCGTCAATGGGACGCTGTCCCCCATGATCAGTTTTGCGGTGGGATACGTTTTTGGGACAGAGGCCCCGCCTTGACTGCTCAGCCGGGTCGCGGGGTTTGCTGGAACCGTTCGATCAGGGCACGAATCGCACGTGCGTCGTCTTTGGTATGGCCGTGACTGACGATGGGATTCGTGCCCCCTGTCGAGTCAATCCGGATGTCCGACCAGATGACACCCAAGGTGATATTGACGGAGGCGACTTTGGGGATCGCGATGCTCTCTTCATTGGACCCGAAGAGCCGCGATTTAATCCGCATCACCCGGTCTTGATTCACTTCAATGCGAACGGGAAAAAATAAATTGCCCGACGTCCATCGGCTCGCCCAGAACACATGGCTTTCTTCATCCATCGCTTCCTCCTTCAGTTTCTTTCAATCGATTACTCGAACTCGCATGAGGCGAACTCCCGCCCTTTCACGGGTGATCCTTACTTCTTTGCCATCTGGGCAAAAAAGGTTTGGGCCTCGGCGCGGATTTCTTCTTTGGTCATATCCCGGTTGTGCGTGGCGATCATCCACTGGTAGCCGAAAGGATCTACAACGTTCCCGGCGCGATCGCCCCAAAACATTTCCGCCACCGGCATCGTGACCGTGGCACCGGCGGACACGGCCTGTTTGAAGGCGGCGTCGGCGTCCTGCACGTAGATGAACAGACCGATCGGCGAGCTGCCAAGCGTTTCGGCGCTCTGGCAGGCTTGTCCCGGCATTTCGTCTCCCAGCATCAAAATAGAGTCGCCGATTTTAAGAGAGGCATGCATAATGCCCTCACCCGTTAGGTTCGGGAATAGATCCAATACTGTCGCGCCGAAGGCTTTCTTGTAAAACTCGATGGCTTTTTTTGAATCTTTGAATGTCATGCTCGGCGTGACTGAATGGTATCCGGCTGGAACTGGCGTTGCCATATATTTCCTCCTGCGTAGTTGTTGTTGAGTATTTAACCAAAAATAAGGAGAAAAGCACTTCCGCATTCCGTAGAGGAAAGCGGGTACCAGGTACCATTTAAACGACCGGTACCTCGCCAAAGAGTCACTTCAGTTCTCAGAATTAGGGACTCGGTTAGTGCCCTCCGTAGACATTGTACCCTCGACGTTTCAATTGTTTGGCAAATAGTACTTCCATCTGACTGGCGTGTTCCCAGGTCATCGGGTTCATATGTTCATAGAGCTCGGGCAAAAGACGAACTCCGTACTTTTTAACGATCCGGCTCGACTTGTAGCCCCGCCTATGATTCTCAAATCGATCCTCGACTTTCAAACCGGTCATCCCGACATAAACATCGCGTCCCGTGCTGCCGGGAATCCCTTGCAATTCGACGACATAAACCGAATGATGTTTTGATTTCACGGTCGTCTCATGGCGGTAAACGCGCCCGCCACTTCATCTGTTATTAGAGAGCCGAAACGATTGCAGCATTCGTGTCCGGCGATTTTCAGACGGGTAAGGGCGAGAGCATGGGGCCATTATACGCGCGGTATACCTCATGCTCATGGCAAAGATGTACGATCCGAGTGGGACGGCGCCCCACAACGCGCGCTCCCAAGGAGAGAGATCATGAATCTGCAAGAGATCGCAAAGTTGGTGAACATCGAGTTCAGGGGACCGGCCGATCATCCCATTAAGGAAGTGCGCGATATAGAGCGCTTATCGGCGGATCAAGGTCTCGAGGAAACTTCGATTTATTTTATCGAATCGCCGGCGGTACTGAAACGGCATCCTAGGGCGAGCGAAAGCGGCGTCATCCTCACGACGCCTGCACTCGCCGACATGTTTCGCTGCGCCTTGGTGGCGCCCGAACGCGATGTGCGCCTGGCGTTCATCCAGTTGCTTAAACAGTTCGACAAGACTCCGGTGTTTAAGCCGGGCATTTCGCCGCAAGCATGCGTGCATGCTACGGCGAAGGTCGCGCCGAGCGCCGTCCTCCACGCCACAGCGGTGGTGATGGAAGGGGCCGTGATCGGCGAGCGCGTCACGCTTTATCCGGGTGTGGTGGTTGAGCCATTCGCCGAGATTGGCGAAGGAACCGTTCTCTATCCCTGCGTCGTGATTGGGCACCATTGCGTGATCGGCAAGAACGGCATCCTTCATGGCGGAACGGTGATTGGGGCCGACGGTTTCGGTTTTTATGACCAACCGGGCATGCGCTATAAAATTCCGCAAATCGGCAACGTGATCATTGATGACGACGTGGAGATCGGCGCCAGTTCGACCGTCGACCGCGCCACGATTGAAAGCACGCGCATCGGCGCATACACGAAACTCGATGATCAAGTTCACGTCGGTCACAATTCTCAGCTTGGCCGGTTTATCTACATCGTGGGGAACTCGGCCATCGGGGGCTCGGTAACCATTGGCGATGGCGCCATGATTTCAGGCATGGTCATTGTGAAAGATCATTTGAAAATTGCCCCAGGTTCGATCATCATGGGCATGTCGGGAGTGGCGCAGGATACGGAGCCGAAAACCGCCTACTTCGGCATCCCGGCCCGTCCCGCCAAGCAAATGCACCGAATGAACGCCGCTCTGGAAAAATTGCCCGATCTTCTCGCCAAAGTCCGCGCCCAGGAGGAGAAGCTCCGCCCACCCACCGAACCCGTTGGCCTGAAAGCGGTCGTTGAATCTGCGAAACCTTAAAGCGGCGATCTGACGGTCGGTAGCCAGGCTCAGGTTAAACTAAAATAGCTCCATGAAAACGATCCGGCAACTCCATACCTATCTAGGCCTCATCTTCGCGCCTTCAATTATCTTCTACGCTTTGTCCGGGGCACTCCAGCTCTTTGGCCTGCACGAAGGGTCTCATCCCGCTTGGATCGCGACCCTTTCACAAGTTCACCGCGATCAACGGCTTTCTGCGCCCGCAGAAAAACGACAGGACGGGGTGACCCCGGCACAGTCCGCCGAAATGACGCCGGAGCCGGCCCCCGTTCCGCACTCAAAACCCTCCGTTCCCCTCAAAGGCTTTTTTCTTTCAATGGCTTTTGGGCTTATTTTAAGCACCCTGCTTGGAATCTACATGGCCTTCCGCACCAGTCGTCGGCGGTGGATCCTCTGGGGTATCTTGACCTTGGGCACGGCCATTCCCGCCACATTGCTCCTTCTCTGATGGGGATCCTTTTAAGTTGTCGCGAGCTTTCAAAAACGTACGGACCGCGTCCGCTTTTCGAAGGCCTGTCGTTTGGCCTCTTTGAAAACGAACGCACGGGCTTGATTGGGCCCAATGGAGCGGGCAAATCAACACTGCTCAAGATCTTAGCGGGGCTGGAAACGCCGGACGCGGGTGATTTGTCGGTACGACGGGGGTTGCGCGTTCGGTATGTGTCGCAACGGGACTTCGCCGCAGAGACCTCGCACGGGGCTACGGTTCACGAGGCATTGGTCGTGGCGCTACAGGGACTGGGGCTCGAAGACTACGAAATCGATATGCGGGTCGAGGTCGCTGTCGCAGGATCGGGATTCAACGCCGTCCAACCTGTCGACACCCTCTCGGGGGGCTGGCGCAAGCGCTTGGCCATTCTTTCTCAGGTCGTATGCGAGCCCGACCTATTGCTTTTGGATGAGCCGACCAATCATTTGGACCTCCAGGGCGTGCTCTGGCTTGAGAAATTTTTATCTGGCCTAACGTTTTCGTTTCTCGTGGTTACGCATGACCGCCGCTTTCTCGAGGCGGTCTGCAACCGCGTGATCGAGTTGAATAAGCGCTTCGAGGAAGGTCATTTTTCAAGTGCAGGCAATTACAGTCAGTTCATTGAAAACCGTGAAGCGTATTTTAACGCCCTTTCAGCGAGGGAAGATTCCGTGCGCAATACGGTGCGCAGGGAGGTCGAATGGCTGCGCCGCGGCCCTAAAGCCCGGACCACAAAACAAAAAGCACGAATCGACCGCGCCGGCGAACTGATCGAGGAGCTGGGTCACCTCGAATACCGCAACACGCAGGATAAATCGGCGACCATCGATTTCTCAGCCAGCCAGCGGCAAAGCAAGAGCCTCATCAAGGCCACACATATTCAAAAGAGTCTAGGCGGCCGCAAACTCTTTGGCCCGCTGGATGTGACACTAGGTCCCGGGGATAAGCTAGGCCTCCTAGGAGGAAACGGCAGCGGCAAGAGCACCCTTCTCAAGCTTCTCGCCGGAGAGCTATCGCCGGATGCGGGAACGATTAAGCGCGCGGAGGGTCTTAAGGTCGTCACTTTTGACCAGCACCGCGATCAGCTCGACTTGAATCTCTCGCTTCGACGCGCCCTTTGTTCATCTGGGGAATTCGTGAATTTCCGGGGCACTCCCATCCATGTGATCGGATGGGCCGAGCGCTTCCTCTTTTCGAAAGAACAATTGGAGCTCCCCTTAAGCCGCCTCTCCGGTGGCGAACAGTCCCGCGTCTTGATTGCCCGCCTCATGCTCAAGCCTGCCGACATCCTCCTCTTGGACGAACCGACAAATGATTTGGATATTAATTCGCTCGAGGTGCTCGAGTCGAGCCTCACAGATTTCGCGGGGGCTCTCGTCTTAGTGACCCACGACCGCTACTTACTCGACCGAGTGAGCCGCCAGCTTTTGGCGCTTGACGGCGAAGGTCATGCGCACTACTATGCCGATCTCTCTCAGTGGGAAGATGCGCAATGCGAAGTCGAAAACCTCCCTGAGTCCGGTAGCCCGAAAAAAAACACGCAGCCCCCCCTTTCGGGTAGCCTACCGGCCAACTCCGGACTTTCCCAAAAGGAATTGAAAGAGATCAAGAACATTGAGGCGAACCTCAGAACGTTGGAGAAAGAAAGCCAGGAAGCCAGGGCAGCGCTCGAAGATCCCGCAGTCGCCTCCAACGCCTCGGAACTGGTTATTCGCCAGGAGAAACTCACAGCCGCTCATCGGAATTTCGACGCTCTCATCAAACGTTGGGAAGAGCTTGACGCCCGACGGTAGGGCGCCAAAGAGGTTGTGCCGCACTTGAAAAGGGTAATGCGGCATTCTTACGCAAAATGAATGGTCGTGATATAATCCAGAGAGAAAGATTCCAGCCTGGTTTCAGCTCACCGCAGAGCCGTCCCGGATCATAAAGTTGACGGAGGTTCTTTTGGAAAATCCCGCATCCGACCAAGACATCACTCGATATATAAACCTCAAACTCGCGGCGCTCGGCCAACCGACCAGCCAATCTGTTTCCGATCCTGGTTTTTTAGAAATGGCCCGACCGCTTCTGCGGAATTTTCACCAGAAGGACCAACTCCTGGGCCGAGCCCTCTGTCCCGTTGACAGCCGGATCCAAATGTTTCTGGATGGCTATCTAAAGGACGTTGCCCCCAAAGGCGCTCCGCGATTGCCTTCAGCCACTTTCGTTCTGGATCGTCCGGGGTTAGGCCGCGAAATGTCGCTGCCAGCCAGTCGCGACAGCTTCGTCTCTCCCTATTTAAAATCTTATCGAATTCCCCAGGGTGTTCTGCACAATCCGAAGAGCGACCGCCGCACAACGAAAGGACTTTTTCATATCGTGGACGGCGGCTTCCCGGCACCGGACGATAAAGCCATTGTTTCCAAGAAGACCTTTTTGGCATTGCTTGCAGAAGCTCTGCGTCCCCCCGTCGACGTTCTGACGCTCCCGTTCACGTCCGATCAAGAAGAACAGGCTCGCCTCTTTGTTTCACTCCTCATGCGACCTATTGTCTGTCCCGCTACCGGCACCGATCCTATCAAGACAATGGAGATTCGCTTTTTCGCACCGGGAAGTCTCGTCAGCAACCTCGATTTCGTGGAGGGCATTTTTGGAAACGCGGGCGACCCTTACCTTCCTGAAAACGACGCGGCGCTCGATGTTGAACATTGGACGGGCCATACCGGCTGTGTCATTCTAGCTCCGCATCTCCTGGGCTTGAAGAAGAAGGCGCTAGGGCTGCCGCACTGGGGAGACGCCTCCGAGCGGCAGCGACGCGATGGCATGTGCTGGCGCACCGAAGAGGAAGCTTATAACGGCGGAGGCGCTTTCAAAGTGGCCTGCCGAGATTCGCTCGGCACGATGGTGACGATCATCGCTGACAATTATTACGGATATTGTAAAAAGGAAGTCAAAACGCAGATCAGTTTTTCGGCGAATTTGTTTGGCCTCGCCGAAGAAGAGCATGCCGGGGGAGCGATCGCTTTTCCCAGCTATATTCTGGGCCAAGAGTTTTTCGCCGCCAAGAGCGTCATGATCAAACAGGTTCCCTTTGAAACCGGAGTGCAACTTTTAGGTGAGCGCGTCACGCGGCGCCCAGAAGGGTACGCCATCGATAAAACCTATCCGGGTATTTTTTACGTTCCTGAAAACTCTGAATTCAGCCTTACGGACGGGTTGGTGAAGTGGCAGAAAGACGGCGTGACGCATCATTTGCCATTGGGTCCAACGGACATCTTCGTGCTGCCTTCGGGCTATAAACTTCGCGTCCAAAAGCAGCAGGGTGGGGGCACCTGGAGGCTCGTCGCTGCACGGGCGGAGGGCACCCTGTGCCATAAACCGTGCACGGTCTCCGGCGGTGGTAAATCCGAAATCTCCAAATCGATTGCCAACGTTCTGCAGACGGGTTCGATTTACGTCAAAGATCACAAACACGATTTCGACCAAGTCGAAGAAATTTTAAAAAAGGATTTCTCGGGTATTTACAAGCACCAGATTCCTACAGAGCGGTCGCGTCGGCCCCTCTTGAGCACGGAACGATCGTTGGGGTCGGTAGTCCGTCTCTTGACCCCCTCCCCAGAATACACGGAAGACTATAACGAATGGCTGCGACAATTACCGCAGACTCTTCGTCAACTCGTCTTTGTGGTGAAGCGTTACAACCGTCCGGAATGGGGTGAGCGGTGGCGAGAACATTTCACGGTCGACCGCATAAATGGCTATCTGGGGCATGAGTTGAAATATGACGATCAGCGCTTGGTGGCGAACTATTTGCGCGTAGGTTTCGATCCAGACGGCGCCTGGCGTATCTACAAAACGCGCACGGATTTTCATCCGGCCGACAAAGTGCAGGTGGAAGACGATATCACCGCCTCGGTCGTCCTGCCACGCGAACAACTCAACGATCTTGACGCGGAATACTCGAACCCGAGTGTGAAACTCGTAGAAAACTGTGAGGCGCTACTTTTTCAACGACCGGACGACGCTATTCACCGGGGTTTCGATAAAGGGGCGGAAGCGGATATTGCCACGCCGGGCACTTTTCTTTCGAATTTCGAACCGCTGACGGTCGATCAGGCGAAGGCGCTCGTCGAACATATTGTCGAGTTTGATCGATATACGGAGCCGATGAAGAAATTATTGGAAGATTTTGTGAACGGGACGCCCACGGACTTTGTAGTCTCCTCCGCTCATCCGCGTCTTGTCGATGGAAAACCGAGCAAGAATCCGCGCTACCTGCAGAAGCGTCAGGATCTGTTGAACGCTCGCGATACCTATCTCGCGGAGATCGGTGCTCGCCTTTCTCGCGGCATTCCCTCGGATAAACCGGTGTTTTTTCCTGTCAATGCGGTGCTCGCAGGCCGTCGCAATAATCCCCCCGATCCTAAGATTGACCTTCCGGCACTTGCCGTTTTTAACCCGATCCATTACCAAGAACTACCGGAGCTCACGATGGATTTTATTTGCAGTCTCACCGGCAAGTCTCCATCGACTACAGGGTTCGGAAGCGAAGGCGCTCTCACCAAGGGGCCTTTTAATGCCCTCTGGCCCGTGGTCGACATGAACAATGTCCTCGTTTCTATGATTCTCACCGGCTATTCAGGCTTTACGACGGCGGCGGGGCACGTCGGCCCGCAGATGCAGGTCGACCATGATATCAGCATGCTCGTTCCGGAGATTTGGTGCCGAATGCGGGTTTTTGAGCGAGACCCGCGCTTCCTGATTGAAAACGGCTATCTTGAAAAGGTGGAAGACTTTGAGTTTAAAGGCCACACCGTGCTGGCGAGCCGGTTAGGGTACCGCATTACAAACGCCTTCCTGGATCATTTCCTCGGGCGCATTTTTGAGACACCTAATATGGTCTTTACGGAAGAGATGCTCCGCCCGGAGAAACAGGATTTAGAGGTTTTTGCGGCCGGTGTCGACAGCATCGTCGAAGCACAAGCCCGCGTGGCGGGCTATTATTTCGCGGACGGCAGCGTGGAAGCGGCTTGCCCTCCTCTCAAGGCGCTTTTACATATTATGGCCAAGGGCTCTTACGACGGTAAGCCTTTGGATCACCCACAGATCCGAGCTCTTTTCACCCGCGAGGTTCTTTTGGCCAGTGACTGGTACAAGGACCGGCTTCGTACCAAACAAGAACGCGACATCACGCTCTGGCGGCGCCACTTGGCTTCGCTCGAAGCTTACCGCTCCCAAGGGGACGCTCAACGTCAACTTCCTATCGATCTCGAAAAGCGTCTAGAAACCGTACGTAGGGAATTGGATCGCGTGAGCGCACCGCGCTATCTGGACGAGTTGGTCGGCACGATCGGTGCCGATCCATTTCACCTTCAAAACCCCCCACCCGACAAAGGAAAGAACACCCCCGCCAAAAAGCGCCAACTGATTCCCGCCGGCGGTTAAACCAACAGCACTTTTGTTGTTTATAGAGCTTTGTTGGAACAATGACCACACACTAGCCTCTCCCCTTGGGACAGGAGAGAACTTTAATCCCTCGCCCCCTTGGGGGGAGACCAGGGGCTCACACAATCCCCTCATAGCGCCCCTAGTCCCGCTTCGTTGCGGGAGGATGTTGGTGAGGGGGGCCAGGGCATTGTTAGGTCGTCTGCGGCACGATAACCCTCACCTAGCCTCTCCCAAAGGGAGAGGAATGAAAGATTGAATTTATCGCTTTGTGGCGGAGAGGAGAATGGAACCCTTTAATCCCTCGCCCCGCTTTTTCGTGCCGTCGTCCCGGCAAGTAGTAGGCCGGGATCCAGCCGTTTTTCCGACGCGATGGGCCCCGGCCTACTACTTGCCGGGGCGACGAACTGGAGAATTCCGGTTTGTGGCGACTGCTGGGTTTATTTCCTCAGCTTGGTCATGTCGAACAGGTGGGTGGCTTGGGCGCCGAGGAAACCTTCGAAGCGCTCCATCTTTCCGGTCAGAGGATTTTTCATGAGCGGGCGGTCAGCGACCTCGAAATACGCATAGGTCCACGGGATCTCGAGCGTCTGCGATCCCTCTTTCACTTTCGTCGGAATCACAACGGCTTCGGTCGAACTCTGCCGGAACTTTGAGCCCCGCTCGCCTTCAATTTCCTTTTTCATGGGGATTTTGGCTGCCAGCATGGCGGCTTGCACCTTTTCCACATCGTCTAGCGACGACACCCCATGCGAGTTTACCGAAATCGTGAAGTGATTGACGTCATATCCATTCACGAGAACCCAGGCCGCAAACTGGCTCTCTTTATCTAAAGCCACGACCGCCTTTTGTTGAGGTATTTCCCACGGGAGTTCTGCGAAATGGCGAACGAATAACTCCAGGAGCGTCGCGCGATCAGCGGCGGAAATTTTATCTAGCCCAGACAATTTCGCCAAGGTCTCGTCCGCCAGCGGCGCGCGGTGCGTCGCCATCGATATCTCAATCGTCTTCCGGGCTTCGGCTGAAAGTTCCCAACTCTTAAGCTGGGTAATGAAGAGCTTTGGGAATTGAGGGTTCGGGTGTTCGAAATGAATTGAACTGAAATGTTTGTCTGGAAATTCATAACAGTTGGCCATGCTGTACCCTAAAGCTTCAAAAAGACGCGATATCATGAAGATCCCCAGCACGGGCTTCTCCCAAGCGATCGTGCGGAAGGCAATATGATCGTTCACAAAAACCGCTTTGTGCTCTTGGATGAGTTTTTCGTACATCCGCACATACTCCATACGGGTACGGTAACGGGCCCAAAGCGTATCGAAGAGTTCGATTAAAAATCGTTCTTTGTCGTTGCGAACATTCATGTGCTGATGGGGAGCGTGTAATGAGGACATAACGACCTCCGTTAGGAACTTTGAGTATGCGTATCGATTTGCGCTTTCTGCAACTTACCCGAGTAGTCGATATACACCGCCTTCCATTCCGAGAAAATGTCCAGCGCCGCTTGGCCCGCTTCCCGGTGGCCGTTCCCCGTGTGTTTGATGCCCCCGAAGGGTAAGTGGACTTCGGCGCCGATCGTGGGAGCATTGATATAGGTGATGCCCGTCTGCATATCGCGGATGGCGCGCATCACGCGGTTGACGTCTCGAGTGTAAATGGAACCCGATAGACCGTAATCGCTATCGTTGAGGGTCGCCATGGCCTCATCGAACGAACCCACTTTTATGAGCACGGCGACGGGCCCAAAAATTTCCTCGCGCGCAATCGTCATCGTGGGAGTGCCCTGAAAAAGAGTTGGGGCATAGAAGAACCCCTGCCCAAAAGCCCCTTTCTCTAAAATTCGGCCTCCAGTGAGAAGCCGCGCTTTGTCCTTGTGAATGCCCTGCTGAACGTAGCGATGCACCCGCTCGCGCTGCGCGTGGCTGACGAGAGGTCCCACTTCCGCCGCGGGATCGAGCCCGTTGCCTACTCTCAAACGCCTTGTCCGCGCGACCAGCCGGTCCGTGAACGTTTTAAAAACCCTTTGGTGCACGATCAAACGGCTCGTCGCCGTGCAGCGCTGGCCGGTCGTCCCGAAGGCGCCCCAGAGAGCGCCTTCAAGGGCCAAATCGAGATCGGCATCTTCCATAACAATCTGGGCGTTTTTCCCTCCCATCTCAAGTCCACATTTCTTAAAAGTGCTCCCGCACATCGCGCCTACCTGGGAGCCCACAGCACTCGATCCGGTGAAAGAGACGAGATGGACCCGCGGATCCTGGATCAACCAGCGGGCGACGGTCTTCCCTTCTCCAAATACAAGGTTTACGACACCCGGCGGAATGCCCGCTTCTTCGAGCGCTTCGACGAAATGCGTGGCAGAGTCAGGGGTGAGTGACGAAGGCTTCAGGATCATCGTATTCCCGCTCAAAAGCGCAGGGAAGATCTTCCAAGACGGTATCGCCATCGGAAAGTTCCAAGGGGTGATTAGCGCGCAGATCCCGACTGGCATTCGCACCGACATCGCGAATTTGTCGGCCAACTCCGATGTCGTCGTTTGCCCAAAAAAACGCCGACCCTCGCCGGCAAAATAAAAGGCCGTGTCGATCGCTTCCTGCACGTCACCGCGTGTCTCGTTCAGCACTTTTCCCATCTCGCGCGTCATCGCCCGAGCGAAAGGCTCTTTCCGGTTCTCGAGAATTCGCATCGCTTTAAGCAATAGCTCTCCGCGCTTGGCGACGGGAACTCGCCGCCACGACGAAAAGGCCGCTGCGGCCGCCTCGACGGCGCGGTCCACGTCCGGCCGGCGTGACTCGGGATAGACGGAGAGAACCTGTCCGGTGGCGGGATCGCGGTTTTCAAAAACCGGTCCTTTCCCCCCCGTATGCCATGTCCCGTCAATAAAGTTGCGCCCCCGACGAACATCCGGCATGATTTTCATCGATTCCACGCTTTCAGCGTTTCTTTCACTTTGATTCCCCTCGCGCGCATCGCCTCGAGCATGAACCGGCCATGCACGGCCTTTTCCACGGGAACCACTCCCCTTTGGTGCACTCCGCCACGCGCCAGCAGCGCAAGGACAATAGCGGCGTTGAATCCGGTCGTTCTCTGCATCGCCGTGAATCCGGTTCGCGCGTTTCCGTAATCTAAAAGATCATAGACCACTTGGCGCCTACGGCCATGGAGCTTCCCCTGTACGCAGACTCGCATGACGAGCAAATCCCGATCGTTCGGAAATGCGAGCCGCGGTCCGGCGGCAGCGACAAATACATCGCGTGGCGCGACGCGGTATCCGTTCACCCGAACGAGAGAAGTCTCGAAAAGGCCCAGCTGCCTTAGAGTTTCAATTTTATCGTAGTGGCCGGGGTAACGCAGGGTTTTGTAATCGTAGGCTTGCAGAACCCCACGAAAGCTCCAAGGCGATGTCGAAGTGGCACCCCCCGTCGTGCGCGCCTCCAAGTTTCCCAAGGGAGCGTCAAACGACAGTATCTCCCGGCCTGAAAAAGAAGGAACAAGCGCCACCTTCCCATCCTGCAGTACATAGGAGTTGCCAAAATAGTTTCCCAGCACTCCCTCCAGGTTAAAAACGATCTTGTAATTGAGGGGAGGCCGGGGATGCTGGGGCAGGCCGCCGCAGTAGATATGAACCTCCTCCGGGCGCGTCAACTTTTCCATGCCGCAAACCGCCAAACTATTGCACAGCCCCGGAGCGACGCCGCAATCGGGAACGAGCGTGACCCCGGCTTTTTTGGCGCGCCCATTCAATTTGAGAATTTGCTTCGTGCTTTCAAAATATCCCCCGAGATCGCAGTAATTCACGCCGGCGGCGATGGCGGCTTCGGCGATGAGCGGATTTAAATAGTAAGGCACGGCACTCAGGACGGCTTGATGTCCATGCATCATCTGAATCAAAGCTTGGCGGTTTTTGGCGTCAATTTGGCGGGAGCGGATTTCGACAGACTTTCGTTTAGAACCACAGAGCTTGAGCAGACGCTGAACGCCAGCCTGGGCCGCGGCGAGAGAACCATCCGCCAAGGTGAGCCGCGCAGCTTCCCCAAAGACAAGGAGGTCGTAGGCGGCCGCGAGCCCCTGCTTACCGCTTCCGAGAACCAAATAGGC
>JBBSDO010000036.1:0-16805 GCA_038241515.1 Elusimicrobiota bacterium
TCGCATCGGCCAAAACCACAAACGCTTCCTCTGCCACCCTTAATAATTTGCTCGCCAATACCTCCTACTATTTCAGAGTCCAAGCCTCTAACCAGAACGGACAGGCGACCGCCTTTATCCTTCTGCCATCCGCCACCACCTTGGGCAACCCCCCAGCCATTCCTGGTTCTTCAGGATTTAGCGGTATTACGATCTCCCAACTCCAGGTCAATTGGACTTCGAACGGAAATCCGCCCAATACCAATTACAGCGCCATTCTCTCGACCGCCCCTTCGCCCAGCACGAACGGCGGCGCTAATCAAACCATCACCACGACTAACCTGATCGCGCAATTTGTCAATTTATTACCCAATACGCTGTACTACGCTCAAGTTAATGCGTCCAACGGCGGAGGAAGCTCGGCTTTTGTCGATATAGGTTCCATCGCGACCCTGGCCAATGCGCCTGTTGCAGCTTCCCCTACCAATGTGCAGACCAATCAAGTCACGGCCAACTGGGGTTTCAATGGTAATCCTTTAGTGACTACTTATCTCGTGCAAGCCAGCGCCGACCCTGGATTTAGCTCGATCGCATCGGCTCAGACTACGAACGTTTCCTCCGCTACCCTTGCTGGATTGGTCGCGAATACGGCCTACTATTTTAGAGTCCAAGCCTCTAACCAGAATGGTAAGGCGACGGACTTTATTTCTCTGCCATCCACCACGACCTTGACCAATTCTCCAGCCGTTCCCGGTTCAGCAGGCTTCAGCGCCATCACCACGTCACAAATTCAGGTCAATTGGACTTCAAATGGAAACCCACCCAACACGAATTACAGCGCTATCCTATCGACGTCACCTTCACCCAGTACAAATGGGGGGGCGAATGAGACCCTCACAACCACTAACCTGGCCGCGCAATTTGTCGGATTACTCCCTAATACGCTTTATTTCGCTCAAGTTAATGCGTCCAATAGTGGCGGAAGCTCGGCTTTTGCCGATATCGGTTCTATAGCCACCTTAGCGAATGCACCGGTTGCAGCGCCCCCGAGTAATGTGCAAACCAATCAAGTCACGGCCAACTGGGGTTTCAACGGAAATCCTTCAGTGACCACCTATCTCGTGCAAGCCAGTGCCGACCCAGGATTCAGCTCTATCGCATCAGCTAAGACGACGAACGCTTCCTCAGCAACCCTCAACGGATTGCTCGCTAACACGACGTATTACTTCAGGGTCAGTGCCACCAACCAAAATGGCCAGTCCACCACTTTCACGACTCTACCTTCGGTGAGCACACTCGGAAATGCTCCGGCGGCGCCTGGCCCTGGAAGTATTAGCGCGACGAGTACCTCTCAAATTCTGGCCACATGGACTGCCAATGGATCTCCATCCGGAACGAATTACAGAGCCATAATTTCCACCTCGCCCTCGCCGAGCACAAGCGGAGGAACCACGTTTGAAATAACCACCACCAATTTATCCGTTCAGTTCGCTGGGCTTCTTCCAAACGTGAATTACTATGTGGACGTCGATGCCAGTAATTCGAGCGGTTCCTCGGCCTTTACGGCGTTGGGATCGGCGGCTACTTTTGCCAACGTTCCGACCTCCGGACTCCCCTCGAACGTAAATACGGCGCAAATGACCGCTAATTGGGGCTCCAATAATAACCCGACAGGAACTCAGTATTTAGTCCAAGCCGCGGTAGACTCTGCTTTTAATTTTGTGGTAGGAAGCACAACGACCATCACACTGTCATCGACTTTCAGCGGTCTTACGCCTAACACCACTTATTACAGCCATGTTCAAGCCATCAACTTAAACGGTATCCCTACTGATTTTGTGTCATTGCCGCCCGTACTCACCGTTGGCAATGCGCCATTCCTTCCGGGCGCGGCCAGCTACAGCGCAATCGAAATCTCTCAGGTACAGGCCAATTGGACCGCAAACGGCAACTCAGCGGGAACCTCATATAAGGTTATTCTTTCCAGCGGCCCTTCGCCGGAAACTAATGGGCTTACAGGGAATCAGGCATTCACCACCAATAACTTGTTTGCGCCGTTTACGGGATTGAGCCCCAATACGATCTATTACGCCTCGGTCCAAGCCATTAACAATGCGGGTCAGACTACTTTTGTGGGCCTTGGAAGCGTTTATACGTTGGCGGTGGTCCCTGGTATGGCACCCATCACTGGAGTTCTCGCTAACCAAATTACGGCCAACTGGACAGCCAACGGAAACCCTGATGGGACGTCTTATCTTGTGCAGGGAAGCCAAGATTCTGGGTTCGCCACGATCGCAGTCTCGGCCAATTCCACGTCGTCGTCGGCCGTACTGACGGGATTGACACCCAATACGACTTATTATCTCGAGGTCCAGGCTGTGAATCATAACGGTATTGCCACTAGCCCTACACTCCTCTCAAGTACCGTCACCCTGGCTAATGCCGGCGCTGTGCCAGGACAGGCTGCTTTCAGCGGAATTACCCCCAACCAACTTCAGGCCAACTGGACACCCAACACAAATCCCGACGGAACCAATTACAGAGCGATCTTGTCGACAGGGGCATCCCCTTCCTCGAATGGAATTTCTTCAAATATAACGCTGACGGGGACCGCCCTTTCGGCCTTGTTCACTCCTTTGACCCCCAACACGCAGTATTATGTCGATGTCAGCGCTTTCAACAATAACGGATCATCGGGCTACACGTCGCTTGGATCTGCCATTACCCTGGCCAATCCACCCCTGCCATCGGATCCCATTAACATTACGGACAAGCAACTCACCGCCGTTTGGCAACCCAACGGCAATCCGTCGGACACCCTGTATTTGACGCAGATCGCTTTAGACCCGGCGTTCCGCACCCTCGTTTCCGCCAGCGTGACGACCCAGAGCACCTTTACCTTTACAGGCCTCTCTGCGAACACGAACTATTACATGCGCGTATTGGCCATTAACAAAGCTGGCGCTCAGTCCGACTATGTCACCCTGCCGTCAACGAATACATTTGTTTCGGCTCCGGCGGCATCCGCATTCGGGCCGATCGTGATTTCGACGTCATCGATTACCTGGCATTGGACGAGCGTGGCAGGCGCCACAGGGTATCGGATCGTGACGGATGCTGGCGTGAATGTCAGCGGCGACCTGCCCTCGGGGACGGTCGAGTGGGTCGATACGGGGTTGTCCAATAATACTTCCTACTCGCGGAACCTGATTGCCTTCAATGCAACGGCAGCGACAGCAGCTTCCCTTCAAACGGTATATACCTTGGCCACTCCGCCAATGAACTCCCAAATCGCGTCGGTTTTTAGCTCGTCCATGACGGTGAGTTGGGATGCGAATACGAATCCTGTGTCGACCTCCTATCTGGTCAGTTTTGGTCCGGTGGACGGTTCTACACAAACAATTGTGACTCTAGGTACACAGCTGTTGCTAAATGATCTGCAAGGGGCGACTCCTTACTTCGTGAATGTGCGCTCCGTCAATGGGGACGGCGTTTTAAGCGCGGCGGACAACACCTTGTCGACCCTAACGGCGCCCATCACGGCGGCGGTCGCCTTTATAGATCCGGCTCGAGAGCAGATATTAGCGTTCAAAGGGCCGAAGGGTCCCGTCCGCCTCAGCGTACCGGCGGGTGCGTTCAACCAGGGCGTCACTTTATCGATTCAACTCCCCGGCTTCTTTCCCAAGGCACCCTCGTCAGGGACGCCCCTGAGAGGAACGGGCGTCGGCCTTTTAGTAAACGCGGTTCCCAATATTGAACCCCGTCGGCCGATCTCCCTGACCTTGTCGTACCTCGATTCCGATCTCGGCGGCGCGGACAAGAGCCAGTTGGTGCTCGCTCGTTACGACGCACCGCATAACGCATGGGTGCCTTTGACTACGAGCGTCAATAGCCTGCAAAATCAACTGACCGTCGAAACGACTCACCTCTCGTTGTTTCAGATCATGGTCGCGGTTCCCGAAAGCAGTGTCTCAAACGCTAAAGCCTATCCTAATCCGTTCCGGCCCAACCAAGGTCGGGCCCAGCAAATCACTTTCTCCAATTTCCCGACCAGCGCTCGGATACGCGTCTATACCCTTGTAGGAGAGAAAGTCGCCGATCTCGTGGCGACACCGATTGGGACGGCCTCCTGGGACGGCACTAATATTTCCGGTCAGCCAGTGGCGAGCGGCGTGTATTTTGTTCTGATCCAGAATGGCGGGGATAAGAAAATATTGAAATTGGTGATCCAGCGATGATCCTAAAGCGAAGCGGGTTAGCGGTTAAAACGAGTATCGTCATGGGAAGTCTTTTGAGCTTAATGGCGCCCTCGTGGTCCGCTTTCAGTTCTTCTGATAGAGGCACTACCGCGGCCGCTTTCTTGAAACTGGGTGTCGGCGCACGAGCGGTGGGGATGGGCGAAGCCTATTCAGCCGTCGTCGATGATGCATCCGGCATTTATTGGAACCCGGCCGCCCTCACGCGAATCCCCAGAAAGTCGGCTTCGACCACCCTTATGCACGCGACCTACATCCAATCCACATTCTTCGATTACGGCGCTTTTGCCAAAAACTTGGATGGAGAGAATGTCTTCGGCGGCTCTTTACAGTATTTTTCGGCGGGCAATATCACCCAAACGGACGAAAGCGGCTTTGAACAAGGATCTTTTAATCCTTACGATTTAGCCGTCTCGGGGGCCTATGCCCATCATTTCAGGACTTTTTCGGCTGGCATTTCCGCCAAATTCATACGGTCGCAGCTCTTCACAAGCGCGCAAACCGGAGCGCTCGATTTCGGTCTGCTGTCCGAGCCCTTGTTCAATGACCGCCTGCGTTTCTCCGCCACAGCCACGAACCTGGGGGGCAAACTCAAATTTGACTCCGATTCGGCCAAACTTCCCATGGCGCTACGGGCGGGCAGCTCCTTCATGTTGACTTCCCAGTGGCAAACTTCTTTCGATATGGCTTTCCCCATTGATAACAGCCCCTACGGAGCTGTGGGCACCGAATACCTATGGCCTCTGGGACGTACGTGGACTGTCGCTGGGCGCGCGGGCTTTAACACAAAAACTTTTAACGACTTGGGTGGGTTTAACGGGGTGTCTTTTGGGTTTGGTTTAAATTTCCAAAGCGTCGCCGTGGATTATGCTTTTCTGCCCTTGGGTGACCTTGGATTGACCCATCGCTTGTCCATATCGCTGCATTTTGATCCGGAAATCGTCAAACCTCCGCGCACCTCTTATCTCTCGGATCCCGATACCCAAAATATTCGGCCATCCTTTGAGGAAGAAGGTCCCGCCTTAAAGGACATGCTCGACGCGCAATAGACCCGCCTTCAAACAACCGCAATAGCCTGTTCTTTGGATGGGGTGTTCGACTCCACATCGCACACATTGATTTATTGCAGCACTACGTTCGAGATAGCGCTCCATTCCGCAACTAGGGAATACCACAAAAAGTTTACCGCGATTTAACAATCAATTTACCTTCCCGAAATCCCCGACTGGTATCTTGAAGTAGCAGGAAGCAAAGAGGCTGGCGTCGCCGGTCCAGACAAATCCCCCACATGCGAAAGAAACGAACAACATCGGCAACACTCCGATTTACGGTACTTGCGGGCCTGATGGGGCTCGTCTTCTGGCAAGTCAGTCAGAAGCGCGCCAATCCGGCTTTGGCCACTCCTATGCTTCAGAAGGCCTATTTACCCGCTCCCGTTATTTTCGTCCAACCCTTTCCCAATCTTCTGATGCTGAGCCCTAAGGCCTCGCTCCCTACCGAGTTCGGTAGGAGGAAGGTGCGCGTACTGCTATTTTCGGAGCAGCCGGTCTTTGAGCTGTCGATCGCTGGCGAGGGCGGGCTTGTCATGGACGGGTATCTTCTTCATGAGAACGCCAAAGTAGAGGTTGCAGGCGAAAAGGTGCGGGTGCGCTCGGGTCAAATTGTTCAATTGGCAAGCAAAATAGGTTTCGTGTCCGCTTCGGGTCAAGGACTCATCTTAAAGCGGACACGCCGCGTAAAAGTCCTCACAACCGGGGACATAACGGTTGAAGCGCGAAAAGGCCACTTGTTCGTAGTCAACCGCTTGAACATCGAAGACTATGTCGCGGGCATCGTAGAACCTGAGATTGGATCGTTAAATTTTCCTGTAGAAGCGCTCAAGGCGCAGCTGATAGCGGCACGCAGCTACGCCTTGGCCGTGCGAGACCGGCACGCCCGAGACTCTGTCGATTTTTGCGACAGCGCTCACTGCCAAGTCTATGCAGCGCGCTTGCGCTATCCTGCACAATACTGCTCCGCCCTGACCGCCGTGAAGGGAGTCTACCTCCGTTATAAAGGGCGGCCTGCCGCCGCCTTTTTTCATCACAGCTGCGGAGGTTCGACGGCGGCCGTTGAAGAGGTTTGGCCGGTGGCACCGGTTTCCTATTTACAGCCCGTGAAGGACAATGCGAGAGAGACGCTCGGAGCCAAAGGGTGGGAATGGAGCTTCACGGTCGACCGGTCCGTTTTGGTCCAGTTCTTGGTGCATCAGAAATGGTTGGGCGCACAGGACGCCCTAGAGACCTTTAAGGTGATCCAGACCGACCGTTCGGGTCGGGCCAAACAGATTTTACTTCAAGGAAATGTCCAGCGCTGGATCCGCGCCCGCTCGTTCCGCGCTTTGGTAAATACCTGTTTCAAATCGGAAGTCTTGCCAAGCATGATGTTTACGATCACACTTTCGCCCCGCCGCGTTCGGTTTGATGGGCGTGGTTGGGGCCATGGCGTCGGGTTATGCCAGGCGGGCTCGGTCTACTGGGCCCGTCACGGACAGAGCTATCAAGACATTCTTCGTCACTATTACCCCGGAACCGACCTCGCTCGCCTGTCTAATTAGCCCCAATTCTTGAGTTACCAAGCTGTTTTCACGCCTGGACCTGTCGGGTGCCCGCCGGCCACCCACCGCACAAGTCCGCCAAAGAACTCCAGGTACGTCTCCCCAACTTCCACTTCCACGTTTCCCGCAAGATTCACTGTCACCCGCTTGCTCCCCCAATCTACGAGACTTCCCGCCCAATGAGGCGCGCAATCGCTCAGAAATGTGGCCGTTCGGCCCTTTCCTGCCTGGCCAATAACCAGACCGGGATGACGCGAGCCTAAGACCGGTTTTCCCTTTCTAAACTGGAGATCCCTAAAAGCCACCACCTCTATCGCGTTTTTCTTCAGCTCGACTCGGTTATATCCACAAATCATGGGAGGATTTTGCCAAAAACTTTTATTCGAGAATTCGGGTTGCGGTGCACTCGCAGAAGGTTGCATTAAACAGGCCCGATTGACCCGGTCGTCGCCCGGCAAACAGCGAATGGGCAGCAGCTTTTCCACCGCCGAGCCGCCAAAGTGTCCCACAAGACCCGTAAAGGACGCCCACCCGCCGACCATCAAAATGCCGGCCCCTTCACGAACCTGCTGAACAAGCCACCTTTCGCGGGCCGCCGACAACGAAGAGTGTCTGAAATCCGAGAGCAGAAAGGCGTCATACCTTCTCTTGACCCAGGATCTGGGTATTGATTGGCCATCTTTCACGCGATCAAAGCGCAACCTCGCGTGGGTCAGCACTGCCGCAAGGTAGCGCGCCGGCCCCGTCGCTTCGCCTTCCCCTAAAAACAGTACCCTCATTTAAGGCGATAGACGGTCACACCCAGATGCGCGTATCCGGGGAAATAGCGACCTGAAATAGGTTTGTATTCCCTTAGAATCGCCTCTGAAATGGGGTCGGAAGGCACATCGAAGGCAACTAAAAGTATGTCTCTTCCCTTGAGCGCCAAGCGTTTTTCGGAACTGTCGAGTTTATCTTCGTCGATGGCGAGCGATGTCCCGTGATCATAAAAAGTGAAAAGGTCCCCAAAATAGGCCGGTCTCACAACGATGGTTTCTTTCGTTCGTAGCCAATGAACGTATTGGACGACGGCCTTTGGGTTTGCTTTTTGCCAGCCCCCAAAATAAACCGCACATCCCCAAATCTCAGATCCGATGCAAATCCCAAAGAGGGCTAACCGGGCCCATGGGGCCTTGATGTTCATGATGCCCGCCGCGACGAGAAGAATGAAGCTCGGAAAAATAAACATAGGGTAGCGGTACCACACATAAATGGTCGATCGCCAGGCACTGAGCAGCCAAGGAATAATGAGAGCCGCCAGCCACAGTTTCGCGACGAGAGGTCCCTTGACCACGCCCATGGCAAGAGCGATCAGCCAACCGATTCCGAAACCGACCCCGATCCCTAGAACGGTTGGCAAATAGAAAATATAGGAGGCGACATTAAAGTAAAGTCCGCTAAAAGCCGCGAAGGGCTTTAGAAGACTGCTCACAGCAAACGGCGGGACCCAAAACGAAGCTAACTCGGTGGTGACATGAACTTGTCGCCAGACGACGGGAAGCCACAAAGAAAAACAAACTGCCGGAATGGCGGCGGCCCAATAGGCCTCTTTCGCATCGGAACGTGAGGCGATTTTCCAATAGGCGTAGACCGCTTCGGCGAGGAAAACGAAAGCGCCCCAGTAATGAGTAAACAGAAGACAAGACCAGACAAGGGCCAAGAGAGCGAGCGATCGCCGAGAAAAGGGATGAGATTCCCCTACGATTTGCTCCACCAGCCAGAGTCCCAACAACGCCAAAAATACGCCTAGGGCGTAGGGCCGCGCCTCTTGGCTGTAGGCCAGGTGATAGGGAGAAAAGGCGAGTAGCGCCATCGCGACAAAGCCCCCGGAACGCCCAAAATACCGGGTTCCCAAGGAAAACATCAGCAAGAGAGACAGCGTTCCCCAGAGTGCCGAATTGGCTCTCATTCTGACAAGAGATCGACCTCCAAAACGAAACCAGGTTCGCATCTGCAGGAAATAAAGAGGCGGATGCACTTCGTAGGTGAGAAAGCGGTTGAGGAGCTGCGCCCGGGGACAGGCCATGGTGTGAATGGTGGACATCTCATCGTCCCATAAACTCTGACGATCAAGGGCGTGAAACCGTAAAATGGCCCCGGTAATAAACACCGCAAACATCAGTCCAAAGTCCAATGTCCAATGTTTAACAAACGGGGGAAAGGGCAGACCTTGGACGTCCGACGTTGAACCTTGGACGTTGGACGTTGAACCGGAGGCCGTCGTCAAAGCAGTTCGGAGGCGAGCGCCGCAAGAGTACTGCGCTCTATTTTCGAAAAGGTCATGTGACCGTAAACCGTCTGTCCCTTAAAGCGCTGCACCAGATTGGCAAGTCCCGTACTCGAGGCATCGAGATAGGGATTATCAATTTGGTAAGGGTCGCCGGTGACTACGATTTTGGATCCTTTGCCGACGCGCGATATGACGGTCTTCATTTCATGGGGTGTCAAATTTTGCGCATCATCGATCACGATAAATTGATTGGGCAAGCTGCGGCCGCGCAAAAAGGCGACGGCTTCGACGACAATACGCCCTGAATCAAAAAGCGCTTCCACGTTTTGACTCCCCGGGCTCAGCGGCTCGTTCTCTAACGGAAAGGAATTTGCATTTCGCCGGGAACGAACGACCTTCGACCCTAAATCATCCTCGCTTGTTTCTTTGCGCGGAGGCGCCGACGACGCCTCCATGTCGTCCAGCAAAAACTCCAGGTTGTCATAAATCGCACCCATCCAGCTCGAGAGTTTCTCCTCTTTCGAGCCCGGCAGGTATCCAATATCGCGTCCCACAGGAATCACGGGCCGCGCAATCAACATGCGGCGGTAGCGTTTCTCTTCAAAGATTTGATCGAGTCCCGCCGCGAGGGCCAAAAGCGTTTTCCCAGACCCGGGAACTCCAACGAGCGATACGAGCTCCACCTCGGGGTTCATTAAGAGCTCCAAAGCAAACTTTTGCTCGGTGTTGAGCGGTTTGAGTCCCCAAGGTTTGGCTCCCGCATAGGCGAGCGGGATCAATTGTTTGTTCTTTGAATCAAAGCGTGCCAAACCGCTCTGCGAGCTGCCCTCGAGGCTGCGTAAAATCGCCATCTCATTCGGGAGCCACGGAGCCAGGGAGGCTGAGCGCGACGTGGGATCCATGTAGGGTCCGCTCTCTTGGATGCCGGCTTCTAAATCGATGCCCGACTCGTTTGGTTTTGTCTTAACGGGAGGCTGCAATTTTTTTAATTTAAAAAATTTATCAATTTGTTCTGCGGGGATCACCAGATCTCGCCAACCCAAATAAAGGTGTTCGGGAGCCACCTTCTCCTTTTCATAATCCTCAGCGATAAGCCCAATTGCTTCCGCCTTGATCCGCAGATTAATATCCTTGGTAATGAAAACGACCGTTTCGCCTTTAGCCGACAGGCCAAGAGCCGTTTCCAAGATGCGATTATCTTTCGAATGATTTTCAAAAGCGTGTGGCAGCTTGGCGCGCGCCTCGACTTCTACTTTCAGCTGTCCCCCATGTTCAAGGGGAACGCCGTCCGAAAGCCGTCCATGCTGCCTCAATTCGTCCAAATAGCGGGACACCTGCCGTGCGTTGCGGCCGCGGCTGTCTTCCGATTTTTTAAAGGTATCCAGTTCTTCGATAACGGTCATCGGCAAAACGACCCGGCCCCCTTCAAAGGTAAAAAGGGCCTCCGGATCGTGGATGAGAACATTGGTATCGAGAACGAATGTCTTGGGTTTTTTGGGTGCGACGTCGGTGGGAATCATCAACGTATATATCGTATCAACTAATCGGAAACGGCGACGCTTATGTAACCGGCGTGTCCCTTTTTACCTGAGGATGGCGAGTTTGCCGCGGAGTTTTTGGCCTTGGCCGTTCGTGATCACATAGACGTAGTAGCCGGAGGCGACCGAGTCTCCGGAGGCGTTCAAAAGGTCCCACTGTATAGTGTCATCGGCCGGCCCGAGCTCTCGAACAAGGCGACCGGCCATACTAAATAGGCGGATGGTCGTGTGAGAGGTCAAGTGGTTGAAGGTGACCATGCCAGAAGGTCGATCGGCTCTCCAGGGATTTGGATAGACATGCACTCCATTCAAATCCGTTGCGATCGTCGAACTGGGTCCTGGTCCTCCTCCCCCGGGAGACGCGGCGGAAGAAACCACAAAAGGGAGGCCTCCCGAGATTCTCGCCTGGGCGTCTTTAATCGTAAGCGTGAAGGTACCAGCCGAGGTAAGAAGAGACGCCGGAATTTTGGCGATCAGGCGATCCGCCGTGAGAACGTCTGTCACTAGCGCTTGCCCATTCCATAATAGAACGCATCCATTCGCGAAGTTTAGCCCGTTTGCCGTGAGGATGAAATCGGAGGACCCGACGGGAGCGGTCGCGGGATCGAGGTTCACAAGAACCGGCGCCAATGCGGCTGCCGCGCCGGATCCAATCGTGAACGTTTGCGCGTTCGACACCGAACCCGTCCCTGCCGGATTAAACACGGTGACAAGGGCGCTTCCCGACACGGCCAAGTCGCCTTGCGGGATCTGGGTGATCAGCTGCGAGCTTGAAACAAATGTGGTGAACAAAGACTGCCCATTCCATTGAATGGTCGATGACGAAACGAAATTTTCTCCAGATGCCATCAACGAAAATCCGAGTCCCCCGACTGCCGCAGAGCTGGGACTAATGCTCGAAAGGATGGGCGGCAGATTCACCAGCAAAAGGACGTAGAAGTTAACAGAGCCGGAGGTTCCTCCACCTACTCCCGAATTGACGACCGAGACTGGAAAGGTGCCGCTGGAGGCCAGATTACTTGCAGGAACCGAAGCCGTTAAAACGCTGCTACTCACAAATACAGACGATAGAGGAAGACTATTCCACCTGACTTTTGATAAGGAGACAAATCCCGAACCCTTGAGTGTCATGGTAAAAGACGTCGCGCCCACCGTCGCCGTACTCGGACTAATGGTAGAGAGCAAAAGGACAGGTTTCGGCGGGGGACCAGGCGGAAGTACGAAGAACTTGTTTGAACCCGATCTCCCCCCACCGGGACTCGGATTGGCGACCCTCACCAAGAAAGTGCCTGTAGAGACCAGATCACTCGCCGGAATCGAAGCTGTCACTAATGTGCTGCTCACAAACACCGTTGGCCGGTCTGCGTCGTTCCATTGGACCCTTGAACTTGAAATGAAGTTCGTTCCGTTCACGACCAAGGTAAATGACGACGAACCGACGGTGGTGGAACTGGGGCTGATCGACGTAATGGCCGCCAGAGGATTGGTAATCCGAAATACCTGGGCATTCGATCCTGTAGCACCTGGGTTCACAACCGTCACGTTGGCAATACCAGCAGCAGCGAAATCGGATTGAGGAACATTGGCGAGTAAACGTGTGCTCGAGACAAACGTTGTGCCAAGGGCCTGGCCGTTCCAATTCACGGTCGAAGAAGCGAGGAATTGCGTTCCAGAAACCGTCATTATGATCGCGGGGCTCCCGGCCGTTGCAGAACTCGGATTGATTTGGGAGGTCGTCGGGACAGCAGCTGGAACCGCGGTAACGAAGAACTTGTTGGAGCCCGACCTGCCGCCGCCCGGAGTGGGATTGGCGACACGGACGAGGAACGT
The DNA here is from genome assembly GCA_038241515.1 of Elusimicrobiota bacterium. Classification (GTDB taxonomy): domain Bacteria; phylum Elusimicrobiota; class Elusimicrobia; order 2-01-FULL-59-12; family 2-01-FULL-59-12; genus JBBSDO01. The sequence goes on from JBBSDO010000036.1 coordinate 12,469, forward strand.
CCCTGTCGATATAAGGTCGCTCGCGGGAATCGACGCTGACAAAACTGTACTGCTGATAAATAGTGTAGAGCGATCGGAGTCATTCCACTGCACTTTCGAACTCGCTATAAATCCTGTTCCACTAAGCAACAGCGTAAAGGAGGACGAATTCACAGCCGCCGTACTGGGGCTGATACTTGTGAGCGTCGCTAGCGGGTTTCTTCCCGAAAGCACAGAAAACAAGTTAGAGCCGGAACGCCCACCCCCGGGCACTGGATTTTCCACCCGAACGAGGAATGTGCCCGTTGAAATCAAATCACTCGAGGGAATAGCGGCCATCAGTACAGTGCTACTCACAAAAATAGTGGGTCTTTTCGCGTCGTTCCATTCCACCGCCGAACCAGGGAGGAAATTGGACCCGGTGAGCGTCATCGTAAAGGAAGACGACCCGACGGTTGCGGTGCTGGGGTTTATGGATAAGAGCGTCGGCAGCGGATTATCAATTCGGAAGAGCTGCGGGTTCGAAATTCCACCCGGACCGGGATTAAACACGGTGACAATGGCAGTTCCGGTTGAAACGAGATCCGCTGAAGTAATATTCGTTTCCAAGACGGTGCTGCTTCGATAGGTGGTAAAACGAGGCAAGTTATTCCACTGTACAACGGAATCGGAAGCGAAATTACCTCCTCGCAGCTGGAGAGTAAAACCGGGAGCGCCAACCACGCTAGACGATGGCACCAATTGATTCAATCGCGGTTGGAAAGGCAGCACTTGCGTAATTTCAATCGAGTTCACTTGGGGGTTGCCGATCTGTGGAATAAAATCGAGCAGAATCTTGCCTGAGACGACTTGCACTGTGAAAAATTTATCGAGAGCAGCGTTGGGCCCTTGGGCCTCAGTAAAGATATCGACGTTCTTCGCCAGCGATTGACCGTTTGCCGATATATCAAACACGCGCTGGCCGGCTCGCGCTCCTTCAATTTCTGCCAATTTAAATTGAATCTGGTAGGTTCCATTGGGAAGGGCCCAGGAATACGAAAATCCTCGAGGAGAACTTCGTGTTGATCGATAAAGGGTCGGGGAAGGTGTCCCCGCGATGGGGGCCGTGGTTTTATATCCGTCTCCTCCTGAAAAACCCGCATCGGCCGACCACAGCTGTTGGAAGTCGTCCGTATAATCCCCCCCGCCTGCATGAATGCGGATCGGCAAGAATGCCCCCGTGTTTGGCTTAACGGTCAAAGTGGCAACACGGGTGAAAATCGAACCCAGCGCGTTGCTCACCAGACACCTGTACTGCGTTCCATTGTCCGCTAAAGTCGCCGACGAGATGGAAAGGACGTTGGCAATCGCGTTCGGAATGTCGACGAAAGTCGTTTGGACGGGCGTCTTGACCGACCATTGGTACTGGAGGGGCGTGCTTCCCCCCCCATCCGTAGTAAAACTGGCGTGTTGACCGTCAACGACGGTAAGGTTTCTCGGCGCCCCGATGATGAAGGGAGGCTGTCCTTGCCCCGCCACCGTATAGAGCGCGATATTGGAAGGATCTGCGTTGGGATCCGGAAGGATGACTTTGATCTGGGCGGTCCCCGGAGTGGCGATATCGCCCACAAAAATATTTGCCTGAATTTGAGTAGGACTGGCAAAGGTAGTGGGTCGCGCTAATCCATTCCAATAAAGCTTTGCGCCATCGGTGAAATTGGCGCCAGTTACGTTGAGCACAAAATCCGCAGGCCGGTCGCTCGATGCTGAGGAAGGGGTTAAAGAGGAAATGAGAGGTCTCGGAGGCTTGACGGCCGTGATTTCAATCGCGTTGATGACTGGACCGCGGTCCCCCGGAATGAAATCGATATGAATTTTTTTGTTCGTCACATTCATATCAAATGGCATATCAATAGCCGTATTACCTCCGCCTGCCGCGGCCACAATGTCGAACTGGTTAAGCACGCGTTGGCTGTTGATATCCACGTTGAAGTGTCGTACCCCTACACCGCTAAAAAAGAGCTCGGCAAACTTCAATTTGACGGTATAAGCGCCATTGGGAACGGGGAATTCGTAAAAGAAACCGCCCCCGTCAGGGCCGGGAACTCTTTGCGCGCGATAAAGAGTAGGCGTGCTCGTTCCGGCGATGGGCGCATTCGTCCCTATGGCGCTTCCACCTGCAAATTGCGTGTCTTTTTCCCACACTTGTCCCCGGTTGTCCACGTACCGATTGCCGCCCGAGTTCACGCGGATGGGCGCGAAGGCCTTGGGTTCTACGATTAGTTTTTCACCGTTAGTAATTCCCCGGACATCCGAGACGGTGATGATAGCCGGACCGACGATGGTTAAATCGCTCGCCGGAATAATCGCCTGGAGCTGAGTCGGACTGACGAATGTGGTAGGGCGAGGCGATCCGTTCCAGTTAACGATGGAGTCATTTTCAAAATTAATTCCACGTACCGCCAAAGTAAACCCATTGCCTCCTAATTCGCCGGTGGCGGGCGTCAACGCGAAAATCAAAGAGGATCCGTTGGCGGTTTGGGTCGCAAACCATTCTTCGATAGCGGGATCGCCCGCCCCCAAATGCCAGTAATCGATGTGGCGGACGCCTACATCTAGAGCCGCTTGAACCTTGGGCTTGATGGTCGCCAGATCGTCAACCCAGATTTCATGGCCCACCCCGTCGGGATTGACATACCGGAAATGAAGCGATTGGCTTTTGGGGTCGCGCAAGGGGGTAATCCCATTTATTTGGGCAATCGCCATAGCCGACGTATAGTCGATTTGAAGCACGGGTCCTCGGTTAGGGTCTGGCCAATCCCACCCGTAGGCCGTGAGGGCGATGTGGAGCTTCGCCGGATCGATATTGTCCGTCTGCAATGCAAACTTAGACTCGTCGGTCACATGAAAGGCTTCTGCGGGGGGACCCGGCGGACTCCAAAATCCATTCCAATAGTACACGAGCACTTTGAGCTGATCGTAATAGGGCTGTGTGGCGCGCCAATCGATGGCCCCGCCGGCACCCGATGGCTCGTCGGTGGATTTGACGAGGGCATCTACGATAATGGCTTTCGTCGGAAGGGCGGCTCGTAACTCTTTTAGGAACTGCGTGTAGGCGTCTCCTATATAGACATATCCGTTATCGTAATTTAAGAATTCGTAGTCAATTTCAACGCCGTCGGCTTTGTCGGCGAGCGCCGCAAGCTGTTGAACGTGTTTCGCCCGCCGTACGGGATCGGTTAAAATCCGCTGAAGAAGAGAAACGCTGTAAACCACCCGTGGATTCGACTGGATCGTGTTGACTACAACGACGTACACTCCCCGACCCGGCACGGGATTCTGCTTAAAAGTCTGTAACGTACTATCGATCCACGGACTGGTTGGAACGAGGTTATCCTGGTTATCAAACTCATAGGAATACAGAGCAAGCGATTTAAGGTTTCTTCCATATTTATCCGCCGCGTCTACTTGCTGCCGTTCATTCGTTAACGACGATCCCCAATCAAATGTCGCTGCCTTGCTGGACCCGGCAAGAGCCAGAATGCACAAAGGAGCCCAGAAAAGAACGCGCCGTTGTATTTTCATCGGGTCGCCTCCGCAGCAGGTCCTTGAAGCGGGGCCACTATCTTTTCTGTCAAGGCGGTATCCTCATCAGGAAGTAAAAATTCTTCGGGAATGAAAGGCGAAGACTCCGGTTTCGCCGCGTCTTTGGCATTCCAGGGCCTATGTCGGCTCGGAAGGCGCACTAAGTTGCGATGGTGATCGGAATCAGAGCCAAATTTGAGAACCACGGAGAGATATTGCGTCTGCCCCAGATCACCGAGCGGGACAAAAGCGTAATCCAGTTCTTGTCCCCAGAGGTGCAAACCGAGCCCGGTGGTCAAGCCGGCCAAGGCGGAAAGACCTTTGAGAGTGTCAGACTTGTATCCCGCTCGAAGAGATATAAGGGGTATCGGCGCCCACTCAAAACCCCCGCGCAGTGCCGGCGAATCTGAGCGAGTTGCGACGCCTTCTAAGACCAGAAGCCACTGGTCGATGGGTCGATAGCTGGCGCCTGCATGGAAAGCCATGGGCAAAGGATCCCCTTGATTGATAAATGTGAGTTTAGACCCAATATTGTCGACGGTGGCGGCCAATGACAAGCGATTCGTCGGTTGATAGAGGGCGCCTAGGTCGGCGGCGTAAGCGTGCGCCGAGACGTCGTCGATCTTAGCATGCAAGTAGCGCGCCGTGCCGCCCAGAGATAAGTGTTCCCCCACTTTGCGCCCGTAGGCCAACGAATAAGCCGCGTAGTACCCAGAGAAGTCCCCTGTGGGATTATCGTTATTGTCCCTTCCACCGGTAGCCCCGGTTCCAAAGTATTGAACAGCCCCTCCGAA
>JBBSDO010000037.1:0-16805 GCA_038241515.1 Elusimicrobiota bacterium
GCCCAAATTAATGTAATTGACCCCCGCCTGCGACGCCCGAACATCCAAAGGATTTTCCTCGGCAGGATCTCGCCACGCTTGAACATCGGGATGACGAAATAAAGCATTATCGTCTAACGTCATTTTAGCGTCCATAGCCACCGCCCTGCCTTCTGCGGTTAGACCCAGCGGGTTAATTTCAAGAATTGAAGCGTCGTAGGCCAGGAAAGCTCTTGCCAACCCGTGCGCCAAAGAGGAAACGGCGGATAAAGCCGCCCCCTGCAAACCGAGACGTTGCGCTAAAGCGCGTGCCCGGTAGGGGGCGAGTCCGGCCACAGGGTCCACCGGCTCGTAAAAAATCGCCGCGGGATTTGTGTGAGCCAATTCCTCGATTTCCACGCCCCCCTGCGTCGAGGCCATGATGATGGGGCGACCCTTTGCTCGGTCCACGATACACGCTATATAGAGTTCGCGAGAAACGTTCTGCATTTGTTCCACGTACAATTTCTGCACGAGAATTCCTTCGGGACCCGTTTGTGCCGTGACCAACGTTTTTCCAAAAAGCGCCTTCGCCGCTGTTTCCACGTCGGAGGGCTTCTCAGCCTTCACGATCCCCCCGGCTTTACCGCGCCCTCCCGTATGGACTTGCGCCTTAACGACCCACGGGCCTGCCGGAAGCTTCGCCAATGCACCTGGAATTTCTTTGAGCGAAAGAATCGGCAAACCCGCGGGGATAGGAACGCCCGCTTTTTGCAAAAGAGACTTAGCTTGGTACTCGTGAAGTTTCAAGGCGGGTTTAACCGATTTTTGCGGGTGCTGACGGAGATCGCTCGTTAATCGCCGTATAGGACAATCCTTGAGGTCCCAAATAGTGGGTCAGCGGTCGAATCAATCGATTGTTGCGATATTGTTCGATAAAATGAGTGCACCACCCCACGACTCGGCTCGTGGCAAAAATCATAGGGTACAAATCCACATCGATGCCCAAATAGTGATACACCGACGCAGAATAAAAATCCAAGTTCGGATTAATTTTTTTTTCTCGAATCATGATTCCTTCAATCCGGTCCGACATCTCAAACCATTTCTTAGGACCCACCTTTTCGCTCAACTCTTTGGACATCCGCTTTAGTATCGCGGCTCGTGGATCGATCGTTGTATAGACACGATGACCAAAACCCATCACTTTTTTCTTCGCGCTCAATTGTTCACGTATGAATCCTTCCGCGTTGGCGGTCTCGCCGATTTTCTGAAGCATTTCCATGACGCGCTGATTAGCCCCACCATGAAGGGGCCCTTTTAAAGTACCGACTGCGCTCGTCACACCTGAATAAATATCTGAAAGCGTTGAAATCGTCACCCGTCCGGCAAAAGTGGAGGCATTCAATTCGTGATCGGCTTGGAGGATAAGCGCAATATCCATAGCGCGTTCTGAAAGGGGGTCGGGCTTTTTTCCCGTGAGCATATAGAGGAAGTTCGCAGCGTGATTAAGTTGCGAATCGGGCAGGATAATAGGCTGCTTTTTGCGGAACCGTTCGATGGCTGCCGTAAGGGTCGCCAACTTGGCCGTAAGTCGCACAGTTTTCCTAAGATTCGCCGGCTCGCTCATTTCTTCGGCCTCTGGATCAAAGGCCGCCAATGCTGAAACCGACGTGCGCAGCCAGGCCATAGGATCGGTCGCCATCGGGATTTCCTTGACAATCTTCAGCAAGCCGTCCGGAATGTCCCGATTCTTTTGGAGGTCGGCGCGAAAATCCGCCAATTGGCGCTCGGTGGGCAGCTGGCCAAATAAAAGAAGGTAGGCGCACTCTTCGTACGTCGACTTCTCGGCCAGTTCATTGACGTCGTAGCCTCGGTACCGGAGTATGCCTTTGTCCCCGTCGATGAAGGTGATCGTGGAGGTGGTGATGACAACATCTTCGAGACCGGCGAGGGGATCGTTCATGAGGTGCTATTCACTTTCTACTCACAAAACCAAGGAATTCTTCGCGCGTTCTAGAATCTTTCTGAAAGACGCCGACCATCGCGCTCGTTATCGTTGGCGAATTCTTGCTTTGAGCACCGCGCATTTCCATACACAAATGTCGAGCCTCCATGACCACCGCTACCCCCAAGGGTTTAATCGATTTTTGAAAGATTTCGGCGATCTGGGATGTCAGGCGCTCTTGCACCTGCAAACGCCTGCTAAAAGCCTCGACGACCCGAGGGATCTTACTCAATCCAATAACTCTTTTATCGGGAATATAAGCCACATGGCATTTGCCAAAAAATGGCAGCAGATGATGCTCGCATAGTGAGTAAAAATCAATGTCCTTGACCAAAACCATCTCGCTATAGGCCACGTCAAAAAGTGCGTCGTTTATTAGACGGTCGATATCCACGTGATATCCCGAAGTCAGCTCTCGCAGCGATTTAGCAACCCGACTTGGCGTCTTTTCAAGGCCTTCGCGGGTGGGATCTTCGCCCAAATCCAACAACAGTTTCCTGATTAATTCGGGAAGTTCTAAATGCGGAGAATCTACACCTGACGCTGCACTCGCGACGGTACTCATCGTGGGCGTATTATACAAACCGCGTATTCGCATTGCACAAGACGATTCGTGTATCATCATTTTCGAATGAAAATCATCGAAGTGGCGATGGAAATCGCTTACCCACCGGACTTTTTGGAATCCATTCGTGCACGATATGGTTTTCGCCCGACGCGTGACGTGGCCATGTCGACCTCGGTCGGGGGCATCGGCCCGCTTCTGCGCGAAAGAATCGTTGAGCAAGGAAATAGAAACGTTGACGTCATTGGGGTGAGCTTGCTTTATGAAACCACCTGGATCCAAAGTTGGTTCGATTGGGGCCAGTTGCATTTGGAAAAACGGGAAGTGCTCCCATATGTTAAGGAATTTTTAAAAGATACAGGTCTCATATTATCAATCACCCTTTTTGACGGCGCACCACTCAAAGTTCGCGTGTGGCAGCTGGCCTATGGAAAATCCACCGTTTATTTTCTCGATTGCGTCCCTATTACGCACGTGGTGTATCCGAGCGAAGAAGACGCGCCGCCTAAACAATCGCTTCCAGGGCCTTGGGCGGACGATCTTCGGCTCAAACAGAGCTGGCTAATCGGGAGAGGAACGTTGGCTTTGGCCAAAGCGCTTGGATTTACCCCGAATATCATTGTTCAAAGCGAAACTCCTACGGTGTTTGCCCACCATCGAATAGTCCACGATGAATTCCACGACGATCCCTTTTTTGCGGAGACTCGCTATGTTTTTAACGACCATACACCTCTCGAGTACGCCCATCCCGTATGGCCCAAATCCTTGATTTCCAAATTGAAGATGGATACCACCCCCTATATTCCCCAGGCCGGCCAAAACGGGGGCGATGTAGACGTCACGCGTCTCCTCATTGGCCTCTCTGACGGCGTGTTTGGCGTAGCGAAGAAGCACGGAGACGTCATGAGACAAATGCCCTCGCTGAAGGACTACGCCTCCAAAATTAATTCCATTACGAACGGGGTGCTCGTGGATTATTGGCAAGCGCCCGAATACAAAGACGCGAGTGCCCTGTCGGACGAAGAACTTCTCAAAATTCAACAACGGAAAAAGAGCGAGCTTCTCGACTGGGTTTGGCGCCATTATGGGCTTTGGCACACCTGGAAAGAGCAGGTTCAGGGGAAAACGGTCGTCCTTTGGACCCGCCGCATTACAGGGTACAAACGGATGGATTTACTTTGGACCCTCTGTAAAGAGACGTCTCTCAAGAAGCAATTTATCGATTCCAATATTGTTCTGTTGATTGGCGGGCGAATCCATCAGCACGACGATCAGGCTCAAACGATGGTCTACAACTTGCTCGATTTGATTGCGGTTGACCGCATCCTCCAAGAGCGCATCCTTTTCCTCGATAACTTTAATGTATGGATGGCGCCGCGATTGTTCCAGGGGGCCGATGCGGCCATCATGCTTGCCGACGACGGCCGGGAAGCCTCCGCTACGGGTTTTATGAAAGCCCAATTGAATGGTGATCTCGTCATTGCCTGCGATGACGGGGCGATCGCTGAGTCCGTCGTGTTTTCTGGCAAAGAATCGACCGGCCAAACTGCGAATGGGTTTGAGGTGCCTTATGTGCACGGTCACCCCACCGCGGAGGGGTTGATCAAAGCGTTGAAGGCTCTAAAGCAGTCCTTAAAGAGCCCTCCGCTACACGCAGCGATGATCCGGGCGGCCCTTGCTGCAGGGACCCAAGTCTCCGTTGCCCGCACCGTCACCGAGGCCCTCGCCTTCTATCAGCGCCTTGTTTCTCCTCCTCAGAACGTTCCCACGACCACTCCAAACTAAAAACGTATACAAAAAACAGTTCGAATAGCGGTGTAAATTGTTACTTGGACCATCGTTATTCGGTTGCAATTGACTGTTAATTAGTGTAAATACAGGCGATGAAAAACCGCTCTATTTGGATGGGGTTCGACATACGAGGATTATCCGTGGTAGAGCTGATGGTTGCCCTTGCCATCCTATCGGTAGGCGTGGTGGCCACCCTGGCTTCCTTTAAATATATCTCAATATCTGTTCAACATTCGAAAGGACGAACTTTAGCCAATAACTTAGGTCAAGAACAAGTCGAGAAACTAAAAAACCTTCCTTATTACACGCTTCTTGTCACTACATCCGTCTACAGCAATCCAAACTTTTCTCCTGCTATCGACTACGATACAGGCAATTATCCTCCGCAGACGCTGCTAGTAGGAGGAATTCCTTTTATTCGCGGAACTCGAGTGGATTTCGCATTTCAAAGTAACAACTCGATTTCGACAGCTCCTTGGACAAGTGACGATACGGCACTCAAAGAGATATCAGTGTATGTGATGTGGCAAGAAGAGGGCTCGTGGCAATATAAGGAAATACACAATTTAATGGCAAATCCTGCCGCTCCGCCACTGAGTGCGACGTACACGGGAACGGTGAAAAACGGGTCCAATCAGGGGATTGCGGGGGCCCGCGTCGTAACGATTGATAATCCTAACTGGTTCGCTTATGCGGACAGCGGAGGAGTGTACCGGTTTAATGTGAGCCCCGGAACCTACACGCTTCAAGCCTCATCACAAGCCTTTTACACTTCTTATACGAATGGCGGGGTGAGCATCAACAGCGGACAGACGTTAACTCAAAATTTCACTCTCACATCCATCGCGAGTGGGACGGCCACTGGCAATGTCTATAAAGTGGATCACCTTGTCATCAGCCAGGTTGTGGCGTCCACCGATACGGCCAATGGTAACGGGGTGGAATTCGTGGAATTGTACAACCCCACTCCCAATCCGATCGCAATGGGGTTAGGCGACCCCTCGCAAGGGAGCTATTGGTCCAACTATCATCTATTCATGTATTACTTCGATCGCAGTGGTAACCCATACTATACGTGGATGACGTATATAAGCAGTTCGATCGCCCCGAACAGCTATTACTTGATTGCCAATACCACCACCGTGCATGTCGGTGGAGTGACGCGTTTGGCAGACGCGGTACATACATTCCCCAGTTCCTCGTGGTATACGTATCCTGCTTCCACAAACTTCCAGGCCCCCAACCATATGTTACAGGCGAACAATGCGGGGGGAATTTACATCTATTGGAATCCTCAAGGGGGAGGGTCCTGGATTACCGAAGATAAGATGGGATGGGCGAAAAACAGCGCTGGCAATGGAGCGCCGTCAGTGGCGGTGGAAGGCAACGCAATACCTAGTTTCTCCGGACTGCAAGATGGGGAGTCACTTATCCGAATGACGGACCCCGGAAACGTAAATTCTCTCTATGGCCGGGCCTATGACACCGACGATAACCGCAATAACTTTTTGGACGTATTCCCTTTAGTGAATGCTCCAAATACCGGGTCCCAGATCGCGCAGATTCCAATAGCAGGAACACCCGCCACGGGAGCGATCATCAATATCAATGACCCTCTTTCTAATTCCACCACATGCTCTACGAGTTACGTCGCGTCGCCCAACTGCGTAGCGCCCGGGTGCCCCGTTTGCACATTTTCCGCTGCCGGGATTTCCACGGGTACCTGGATCGTCGATATTACCTCGGGCGTTATACCAGGGCAACCTGCCTTATACAGCAAAATCCAGAATGTTGTGATTACGGTTAATACCAGTACGGGAATTCCCAACGGAAGCACCCTGCCCAGCTGGACACCCGTTTCTAACACATCGGTCGTGCTTTCGGCGGCTACATCCTACGCCTTTGTTTCGGGTTTTGTTTACGATGGGACAGGTTCACCGCTCAATCGCATTGAAATTACGGATAACAATGGGCGCACGACGTTTTCTGCTTCTACGGGAAAATATATGCTTCTGGCCTCAACGGGAAGTTGGCCCATTTCTGCTAATCCTCTTGATGCGAATGTGAACCGGGCGTATACCGCTCAGTCGCTCAACGCTCAAACACTCTTGTCGGGACTTTTGTATGACAATCAAGATTTCAATTTGACGCTAGGGGGAATTCTTCGCGGTTATTTCCAGACGGCGTCCAATACCCCTCTGCCAGGGAGAGTGGCGATAGCGCTTGATGGTTCGGGCCTGCAAAAATCCCAGGCCGTTTCCGACAACACCGGCTACTTTTATCTGACAAATTTAGCCACCGGCACTTACACGGTCCAGCCCTCACTGGATCCCGCGGAAACCTGCTCCCCCGTTTCGCTTTCGGCCACGTTGACGTCGACCGGAACGGCTACCGCCGTGTCCACTTTTACCGTTACAAATGGGCTCGCTCAAATCACGGGTCAAGTACAGCTGACGAATTCCAGCACCACCATCACAACCGGTGTGCTCGTCATCGCTACAACGGCCACCCTCGCGGGTGGGAGCTCTAGCCCTCCTCCATCCGTCAGCGGAACCAACGGCGGCGCCTGCAGCCCCTGTTATTACGCCGGCTCCAGCGATGCAACCGGGTCCTACACATTAAATCTGCGAAGTTCGGCTAGCGCCTATAAACTCTACGGATGGTACACCCAATTTAGCGGTATCACGCCCACCGTAACCCGACGCGGACCCTATTCGGTGAGCGTGAGTACGGGCGGACAAATCGTGACTCAAAATCTCTCATGGTAAAGAACTCGAACGGTTTTACCTTAATTGAAGCAGTGATTGTTATTGCGATTATCGGAATCCTTTTCACTATCGGACCCTCGATGGTGACTAATACGGTTCGATTTTATCAGCTTCACAGCGCTAAGATAGAAATTCAGCGGGACGCCCGTGCAGCGCTTGACACCATAAATCGGTTGCTACGGCAAGCCGTTTCCGCGAGCGTGGTCATCGATCAAGTCACAGGGCAACCACCCTACTCGCGGATCAGCTTTCAAACCGTACAAGGCGTGAATCGCTCTTTTTATCAGTCGGGAAATCAACTTTATAGCGTAGGGGGAAGCTCCACAACATTGTCGGCTAACCTTCGATTTATCGCGTTTACTTATCCCCGTTCGGATGACCCCACGATTATTTCTGTGGCCCTCACCATGGAAAAAGCCACCTACTTAGGCGGAAGCAAAGCCCTAGAGTTATCTGTTGAGAAGGTGCGGGTGATGAATTGAGAAACTCCCGAGGCCAAACGCTTATTGTTGCGATCGTTCTGCTCACCATCGTCGCAATCCTAATCCCCGCTCTAATCAAGTATACGCAGCATGAAGCAAGTTGGACTCTTAAAGAACAAAGAACAACCGGCGCTTTCGAACTGGCTGAATCCGCGGTTGAACGTGGGTATCAGCAAATGCTTTTAAGCACAAGTACGTGGGCCAACATTCAGTTAGGAATGATACCGGCAGGATTTAATTTCGACCAAATTTACTCTGGATTGTCGAACGGACAATATGAGATCCGGCTGGCCTCAGGACCTCAAACCCAGCAAGCGACGGTAGTTGGGGTGGGACGCGACATATCGAATAACGAAATAAGGGCCGTTAAAGCCGTGTACTCCAATTTGGGAGCGGCGAACCAAGCTATTTATGCCGGAAACACGGTTACGGTCGGGGGATCAGTCAACGTGGAATGGGGTGCCGTAACTTCCTATACGAGTATCGTTTCCGCAGGTCGCACCCATCCGCGGTTTTATAGCAGTGGAAACATAGATTTAGATTCGAACGGTTCCTCTCCGCCGAATACCGATAACATACAGTGGTGGTCTTATCAGCCAAACCTGCCTCCACTTCCTCAAGTTGATTTGACGTACTATCAGGGTCTCGCCCAAAATGCCGGGACCTCACCGCCGGCGGGGTGTCCCGCGAATTATTATACGGCTGGTCCTATCACGTTTTCGGGTTGCGTAGATTCAAGCGGCAATACCTATTACGCAACAGGGGATATCAATTTCGCGTCTGGTGGCACCAATTTCATTAAGGGAAACGTGGTCACGCTCGGGAATGTGTCCAACTCTGGCAACGGGGGCACAGGTGCGGGGTCCGGAATTTACACGACGCCCATTCCCCCCCTTGCCTGGAAGGAATACGGCAATGCATGGTCTACTTATAAATGCATGGATAGTTATGCAAATTCGAATTTCGCAACGTATGCCGCCGCGGTAGCCGCAAACTACCGAGCCAGCGTCACCGTGAATATTCCCAATGGGTGTATCAATGGCGCCGGAAGCGTCCTGGTCCACGGCTTCATTTACGCTGGGGGCGGCTCAGGGTTGTCGGGTGGTGGAAATGGAAGATACCATGGGGTTATTATTACGCCCAACACAGCAACGGTGTCTACCTCTAACTTCACCGTTTACTTCGATGATACAGTGGCAGCGGCCATTCGCACCAAAAATGTGTCCCTTTCGCGCTCTTCGTGGCAGGACTGGAACGGTTGTGCATGGTCTGGGACAAACCCGACCTGCCCCTAGAGGAGTAAGTTATATCGTTTGGGTGGGAGATATTCGCGGAATAGCTTGCATAAATTCGCGCCATTGATTCTTTGCTTCATCCAGCCGTACTTCGTACTCCTTCATCTTTACCTTCCATTGACTGCGAACAGCCGATGAGTCTTTGATCGCGGCTTGTTTCCAGTCGCGATACTTCACTTTCATGTCGGCCCATTGGACAAGGGCGTTTTCGAATCGTTCGCGCGCCGACTCCATCCGAATCCGAACGGTACCGACTACCTCGATCGGAAGTCGTTCGAGATGACGCTCCGCATTGGCTGCTTCAACCTCCATGCGCGCTCGCAAAATAAGCTGAGCGGGAACACGGTGGAGTTTATGAGTCATACCGGCCACGTTCAAGCCGGCGATAAGCCATTTCGTGGGATCCCACTGATACCAACGGATACCGTTGCGGTAGTCTGATGGAAAGCGGTGGTGGAAGTTATGGTAGCCTTCGCCATTGGTGAGAAACGCAAGCCACCAAGAATCCCGCGACGTATCGGTTTTGGAGTAAGGCTGAGTTCCGCTCATATGTGCCAGGGAGTTGATGAAAAAGGTGGCGTGATGGACGAAAACGACCCGGATGAGTCCCCCCCAAAGGAGCGCGGCCACGGGATGCCCTACAGCCAAACCAATCGCCAAGGGCAGTCCGAAGCCCACGAGAATCGCGATGTGGACATGGTAGCGATGTTGCCAGCGCACCCATCGATCTCGCAATAGGTCCCCCACGATCGTAAAGTCGCGGACCGAGGACGACTTCTTGAAAATCCATCCGATATGGGAGAACCAGAAACCTTGACCCGCATTGTAGGGATCCTTGTCCGTATCAACAAAGCGATGATGCATTCGATGATCGGCCGCCCAATGCAGCGCGGAGTTTTCCAGCGCACAGGCCCCGAACACTAAGTAAAACAATCGTACCGCTGGATGCGCCTTGTAACTAATGTGGGCAAAATGCCGATGGTAGCCTCCGGTAATACTTAGGCCGGTCGCAAAAAACATCCCTACGAATAGAGCGATATCAAAAGGCCGAATCCCGAAGTGGCTCACATAATAGGATCCGAAAATGACGGCTAAAAGCGGTGAAATCGTTAGGAATGCAATATTGCCCCAGTCAAGGGGGCGATCGGTATTTTTCATGAGGTCTCCTTACGGTCTAGTGTAACAAATCGGGCGTAACCGTCCAATGACAGGTGTGAACGATTTGCCGCCATTTTTCAACGACTTTCTTGCGCGACTGACCCAGGTTCGCCCGTCATTTGGTGATAAAAGAACATTATGGCTTGACCCATTGACCAACCATGTGGTAGGTTTATGGGGTGAAAACTTTAGATCCAGTCGTCCATCAGATTAAAAGGGAGTCCATCCTTCAGAATGCCCGCCACCTCTTTGCCACAAAGGGCTTCGCGGAAACGAGCATGGACCACATCGCACAGATTTCCCACATGCAAAAGGCCAGCCTTTACCATTATTTCGAAAGCAAACAGCATATTTTGCAGGAAATGGTAGACATGGAGGGCTCAAGACGCGCTGCGCGGATTAAAGAATACGATACCAGCGAGGATTTGGAACAGACCTTGACCTTAATCGGTACGACTTTTCTAAAAGGTTTCGACGAGCCAGCGCATCGAGAGTTCTTTAAAATTATTCATTTTGAGTCGCATAAGAACCCGGCTATTCTCAGGGCCTTAAAGCTTAGCCCCACTCACGACCGCAAAGGCTTCTACGCCATTTTTGAAAAGCATTTACTCGGGAAGCTTTCAAAACCTCGCGTAGCGATCTTTGCCACCCAATTTATGGGCGCGCTTGTCCACTTTGCGACCCTCTCGAAACTGCGTTCGGAAAACACCTGCTTCGAGCCCTGTACCGACACGGACTATGTCCAGCAGCTTGTGGCGACCTTTGTACGTGCGGTGGGTCATTGAACAACCGATTGGTAGTGTAATGCAATGCTAAAACAAATCTTGCCCCTTCTCATCCTTCTGAGCGGGGCTCAAATCCTTCGGGCGGAACCGGCCGCTCCGGCCATTTCTACCTCTGGAATCACTCTAGAACAATGCTACGAGCGAGCTCGACAAATTAGTGAGACGATTGGCATTAGCGCTGAGAACTACCGTTTATTGCAGGCTCAGTATCGTGCCCAAGTGGGATTGGTCTTACCTCACCTAGATTGGATCAAATCACAGTTCTACCAAGACAAGGGAAACGTTGCAGGAAACACGACCGGAGCGACAGGATCGTCGCTTCTCACCACCCAGCCCCAATCCTACTTCCAACTGACGCAGCCTATTTTTGGCGGGTTTAGGGACTGGTCAGCTCTAGCGATCTCCAAATCCCAAGGGGAACAAGCGCTCATCAATCAGCGATCCGCTGATCTTCAACTGTTATCGGACGTATCAGCCGCCTTCTACATGGCTTACACCTTGCAAGACCAGTTGTCGGTGCTTCAAGGAACTCGAAAATTAAATCAAGATCAAGTGGACCAATTAGCACGGTGGGTGAATATCGGACGTTCCCGCCCAAGTGAAGTACTCAGCGCCCAAACTCAGCTAGCCTCCTTAGACGCCCAGATCGGTGACACTCGCCGCTTGATTGGACAGTCCCGACATGTTTTGACTTATCTAAGCGGGGTTCCTGGCGACATTCCATTGCAGGATGACCATCCAGCCTCCGCATCGATTTCACTCGATGATGCTTTAAGTCGCGCGGGAAAACGTCCAGAACTTTTGTCCGCGGCGCAGGCGGTCCATCAAGCGGAACTCGCCATTCGCTACGCCAAAGGGGGGCACCTCCCTACCTTGGGTGTCACGGGTCGATACTTCACGGAACGCGTTGGTTTTCTATCGGACGTACGCTGGGACGCGACCTTTCTGTTAGACGTACCCTTATATGAAGGAGGCAGCACGCAAGCTCTCGTGCGCCAAGCCCGATCTCAAGAAATTATTTCTCAATTGGCTCTATCGAGACTTAAACGGGATATTGATCGCCAAGTCCGCACCGCCTTTGACGATTTAGGTCAGGCGACGGCCGAGGAACAGGCCTACGACAAGGCGGTCAAACTGGCCGAGAAAAATTATGAGGTTCAAAAGAAAGAATATCGGACGGGCATCATCAACAACCTCGAGCTGCTTCGTCTACTCACGGATATGCAGACGATTCGACGTCAATGGCTCGAGGCCCGAGCCAACGCCAGGCTGGACGACATTCATTTGCGCTTGGCGATGGGGGAAGGACTTTGAACGCCGTGCTCCAGTGCTCCGCTTCTCCCGTGCCCCAGTTAAATGAACACCGCTCGGTAAAAATCTTTGGCTTTCACGCATCTCCCGCTGTCACGGGAGCACCGGGGCACCGGAGGACAGGAGCACCCGTATGACCTTATCTGATGCCTCAATAAAAAATCCAGTTTTCGCCTGGATGCTCATGATCGGCCTGATTGTGTTCGGTTGGATCGGATTCCACCGCATGGGTATCAGCCAACTTCCGGACGTCGATTTTCCTGTCGTCACGGTGACCGTGACATGGGAAAATGCCGCGCCGGAGATTATGGAAACCCAAGTGGCCGACATCATCGAGCAATCGGTCACGAGCATCGAGGGGATTCAAGATATTAACTCGACCTCTCAGCTTGGACAAACCACCATTACGATCCAATTTAATCTGTCCCGCAGCATCGATGTGGCGGTGCAGGACGTTCAGTCTCACATCGCTCAGGCCCAGCGAAACCTTCCGGCGCAGATCGATCCTCCCATCGTTCAAAAAGTCAATCCCGAAGACCAACCGATTATGTGGCTGGCACTCACCACAAAACCGGGCTCAAAGGCAGGTCTTGCGGATCTCTGCCGCTATATCAACGAACATCTGAGGGACGACATTGCGATGACGCCCGGGGTAGGCAATATTTATCTTGGGGGTTATGTCGATCCGAGCCTAAGGATCTGGCTCGACGCCGATAAAATGGCCGAACGCGAGGTCACTGTCGAAGACGTCTTGGATGCCGTGACGACCGAACATGCGGATGTGCCTTCAGGATATATCGACAACGGTCCCAAGGAGTACAACGTCCGTGTCTACGGAGAAGCCTACTCGCCAGAGGAGTTTTCGAAACTGATTATTCCGAACCGAGTACGCGGTGGAGCGAGCTATCGCAGCTTTAAATTCGGAGAGATCGCCACGGTGGAAGACGGTTTAAGCGACATCCGCCGTATTTCGCGCGTCGGCAATCATAGCTCTGGATCGCAAGCCGCCGTGGGTCTCGGAATCGTTAAGCAACGCGGGACGAACGCCGTGCAGGTGGCCGAAAACGTGAGAAAGCGGATCAAAGAACTTCTGCCCCTTCTCCCCAAAGGAATGGATCTTCAGCTGATTTCTGTTTTTGACACGACGGAATTTATCAGGGACTCGGTCAACGAGCTGGAAAGCCAACTGCTGCGCTCGGTGATCCTGACCTCCATCGTTTGTTTCCTCTTTTTGGGGTCCTGGAGTGCCACGCTGAACGTACTCCTAGCCATTCCCACGTCCATCATGGGTACCTTTATCGCGCTTTACTTTTTCGGATTCACTATTAATAGCTTCACCATGCTGGGGCTTTCGCTGGTCATCGGTATCATCGTAGACGACGCCATTATGGTCCTTGAAAATATTACGCGCTATGCCGAAGAAGGCATGTCCAAGGTCCATGCTTCGCTTGTCGGGGCGCGGGAGATCACGTCTGCAGCGCTAGCGGCTTCGATCGCTATTTTGGCCATTTTTATGCCTGTGATATTCATGAAGGGCATCGTCGGAAAGTTCTTCTTCCAGTTCGGAATTACCATTTCGGTGGCGGTCATGATCTCGCTCTTGGAGGCTCTCACCATCGCCCCGATGCGCACATCGCAGTTTCTGGCCGTCGGAAAAGGGAACTGGCTTACACGGCGCATGGACGCCTTTATGAATACACTTAAGGATCGCTATCGAGCGGGCCTCGAACGTTGCCTGAGTTGGCCAAAGACGGTCGTCGGGGCGGCGATCTTGGTGTTCGGCCTATCGATGTTTCTCGTCAAATTCCTGAAGAAGGAGTTCATTCCTTCTCAGGATCAAAATCGGTTTCTCATCACCATCACGAATCCCCTCGGCGTTTCCATTGACTATACCGACGCCTTATCCAAGAAGGAGCTCGAGCCCTGGCTGATCGCGCAGCCGGAGATGAACCAGTTCTACGCGGCCGTCGGCGGGTTCCAAGGAGGTCAGGTCAACACGGAAAACATTTTTGTCACGATGCTTCACAAAGACAAACGGCCGCGTGTGGGCCCCGATCATCATCACGAGACGCAGCTAGAATTCATGGCCAAGGTCCGACAGCAGTTCAGCAAAGTCAAAGGCCTGGAGCGGGTCTCACTTCTCGACTTTTCGCAAACGGGTTTTTCTGGGCAGCGGGGCTATCCCGTTCAGTTTTACGTCCAGGGGCCGGACTGGGATACGCTAGCGACCTACGCTTATCAAATGATGGATAAGATGAAAGCGTCGGGCCTCATGACTGACGTCGATACGGACTATCATCCGGGGATGCCCGAGATCCAGGTGCATCCCGACCGCGAGAAGGCCAATGCCCAAGGAGTGACCGCTTTATCGGTCGGTAAGACGATCAATGCGATGATGGGCGGTCTCAAATGGGGAAAATACACCGGCCGGGGCAAGCGTTACGATGTGCGAGTGCGTCTCGCTGAAGCGGATCGAACAACGCCCAAAGACCTCTCGCGGATTTGGGTGCGGAACAACTTTGGGGAGGTGAAGCGTCTGACGGACGTTGTAAATTATCAGACCAAGCCCGCGCTGTTCGCCGTCACACGCTATAATCGCCAGCGCTCGATCAGCGTCTTTGCTAATC
Organism: Elusimicrobiota bacterium; assembly: GCA_038241515.1. Classification (GTDB taxonomy): domain Bacteria; phylum Elusimicrobiota; class Elusimicrobia; order 2-01-FULL-59-12; family 2-01-FULL-59-12; genus JBBSDO01. The sequence continues at coordinate 14,749 of JBBSDO010000037.1, forward strand.
CGGCAAAGGGGTCTTCCCAAGAAGAAGCACTGACGAAGGTCCATGCGATTGCCAAAGAAATTCTTCCCACCGGCTACAATATTTTGGAGTCCGGGAACTCGCAGCTGTTCCGGGAAACATCGACCAGCCTCTTGTTTACCTTCATCCTCGGTATTTTTGTCGCTTATATGGTTCTCGCGACGCAGTTTAACAGCTTCATTCATCCCGTCAGCGTGCTTTTGGCACTTCCGTTCAGCCTGACAGGTGCGTTCTTCGGACTCTTGGCGATGCATCAAACCTTGAATCTTTACAGCGGCATCGGTCTCATACTCTTGGCAGGCATTGTTAAGAAAAACTCCATCCTTCTCGTCGATTTCACGAACGAGCGACGCAAGCATGGCCTAGGAGTGCGCGAAGCGCTTCTCGATGCGTGCCCGGTCAGACTGCGTCCCATTCTCATGACCTCCGCCGCCACGATCGCGGGCGCCGTCCCGGAAGCGCTCGCACGCGGTGCCGGTTCGGAGCTCATCGTCCCCATGGCCGTGACAGTCATCGGAGGCGTGCTCTTTTCCACGGTATTGACGCTTTTTGTCGTGCCTTGCTTCTACGAACTCATGAGCCCGCTTGAGAATCATTCGCATGACGTCGAACTAAAAGAGGCATTGGGACTTCTCGGCGAACTCCCCGCCGAAGCCGCTTCCGGCAACGGCCACCCCTTGCCCGCCGGCCATTCCGCGCCCGCACTTTAGATCCGAGGCGGGCGCTTGGTTGGTAATGCGCCCTGGTCTATGAACAAGCGGCTATGACGCTATGTTTCGTCGGTGTCGCCCTTTTCTTCCGTTATTTCCCTTTCCATCCCTTTTGAATACGAATAATTCCTGGCTTTTTACCTCTAAGAGGTATGGAATCTCGCTATCTCGAAACACAATCCCGCATGAGTCGCTTCGGTGCGGCCGTTCTGACGCTTGTGCCTGCATTGAAAAAGGCCTCTGTTCCCGCTTCCATCATCGATCAACTCGTACGCTCCGCAACATCGGTCGGAGCGAATTTTGCGGAAGCCCGCGGCGCTGAATCACGGAAAGATTTTCTGCATAAGCTACAAACCGCGCTCAAAGAATGTCGAGAGGCCAAGCATTGGCTGACCATCCTTCAGGAAAATCCGCTTGTACCTCAGAGAACTGTAACGGGGCTTTGGAGTGAATGCGACCAGCTCTGCGCCATTCTGTATTGTTCGGTGGTAACGGCTCGAAAGGGACTGTAAGGACGAGAAAGGATGAGCAGGTCAATCAACGGCCCATAGCCCAGAGCAGATTGCCCCTAGCCCACGTCGGATATTAGGAGGGCCGAAGACGGGAACCTAATCGGATTTACCAACTATTTTCCCGAGAACCTGACGGGGGCGCTGCGCGGCCTCCTCTATAACAATCTGATACGATGAAAAAATGCTTTTTCCGAAATCCGTCCGAGGCTTTTTCCCCTTCGCAGTAGCGACCTCGATCGCTGCGGCGGTCGCGGGGTCGCTTACGGAAATGACAGTCCACCAGTGGTATCTGCGCATCGCGAAACCAACCTGGACCGTTCCGGCCAAAGTTTTTGGCCCCGTTTGGACGGTCTTGTATGCCGCGATGGCTTTGGCGGCGTGGCTGGTTTATAGGAAAGAAGGATGGGAGCGTGCAAAAGGTCCGCTCACGCTTTGGGGGATACAACTGGTTTTGAATGCCTTGTGGCCGGGGTTTTTCTTTGCCTTGAGAAGCCCGCTAATGGGATCCCTTGAAATCGTAGTCCTTCTGGGTTTTGTTATTGCCATGACCGTTTCATTTTGGCGGCAAGACCGGACCGCAGGGCTTTTGATGCTGCCCTATTGCTTATGGGGAAGCTACGCGACGGCTCTGACGATGACGATTTGGTGGATGAACAAATGAGGCAACGGCGAACGGAATTTAGCAATTAACAGTTAGCAGTTAACATTTAGCAGTTTCGTCATTGTTAAATGCTAATTGATAATTGCTAAATGTTAAATTCCGTTCGTTGTTGCCGTTATTTTTTAGCGCAAACGCAAACGTAATATTCGACCCCAA
>JBBSDO010000038.1:0-16753 GCA_038241515.1 Elusimicrobiota bacterium
CAACCAGATGCTCGATTTAAAGGTAGAGCCGCAATCGCCCCAGCATATCCGGGATTTTAGCCCCCAACCGCTCCAAACTCGCCGTATCGTGACTGGTTCACACTGCTATGGCTGCACAGCCGGAGCCGGATCAAGCTGCGGAGGCGCCGTCTTACCTTAACCTGAAGGCGTGATGGAATGCGAACTTCCACAATCTTTCTTGTTATACTTTTACCGTGGTACCCCGATTCTGGGGCTGAATAGGTTCGACAGGGTTGGACGGAACGGAAGGTCGCAAGCTCTGGTTGGTCGAATCCAGGCTAAAAGTCGGCCAAAACATAACTGGCAACCGCGTAAACGCGATGCGCAGCTTCATGCATAACAGCGTGAAGTTCGCGCCGCCCCTAGTCGCCTAAACCTCGACTGGGACCCGGGCTTTTCAGCTCGGGCGCTTGCCCCGACCTCGCCTGTGGGCGGGGGTCAAGTGTCAATTAGCAGGATAGGCTCGCTCGTCGCGCCTTCGACGTGAAAGCCGAAATGCTACAAGGCTGGTACTGGCCGAAATCGTTCGCTATTGAGGCCAGAACGAGAAACATTAGCGAACTACGCTTGTAGGGATCCCGTTAGGCTAACTTTGGACCCGGGTGCAATTCCCGGCAGCTCCACCATCCTTCGGTCGCCAAGTGTTCGGCGACCTACGGCCGGCAAGCCCTTCTCTTGGAGGGATTGCCGGCCGTAGCCATTTTTGGGCAAAGGCGGGTGTTCCGGGTTAGTAATCGGGGAGAGCTTTATCTTGGAAAACGTTTAAACTGTACTGGCGTACGTTTTCCAAGAACTGGGGATAGGTCATTCCGGTCGCTTCGTTCAAGGCATCTGTCACCGACTTTCCGGCGATCAAATTGCGCACAAAAGCCTGAACGGCGTTGCTACTTTGTTTGTCATACATATATTTGATGGCCAAATAATACTGTGGGTACGCTTTACCGGTGTAGAGCCCGTCTAAGTCTGATAAGAGAAGATCCGCGTGCGAACGGTGCACGCGGCGCGCAAGGGATAGGACTCGCTGATCTCCTTCCCCAGAAACATATTGAGCGAGCCCTTCTTGCACCCAGTGTGGAATGCGCAGAGAGGCGTCGCCTCCCACCGCATCATTCATGACCGCGTGCGTCATTTCGTGCTTAAAAACTAAATCGAAATCCACTGGATTGGACGCCATCTCGTCCAGGTTCACCACAAGCTCTTGGACAAACCCACGGGAAGTACGGCCCAGGCGCACGAAGGCAAGGACGTTTTCGATTCCTAGCGGGGCGCCATCTTCGAAGCCAATGCGGATAGGATATTGAAAACCTTCTTGGTATTGCAGCAGGCCTAAACGAGCTGACGCTTCGATCTGCGCCTGGCGGACGAGAAGCCGAACCCGGTCGAATTGTAAAGTAAATGCATCTTGATGGGTTCCGTGATAGTCGCGGACGAGTTCAGCCGATTCGCGTGCCTGTGAGGCAAGGGGCAGCGCCGAAATGAGAGGAAATAGGAGCAGAAAGCGCATGGTGGAAGTATGGGGGGAAAAGCGCGTCAGAGCAATAGATTTTCAGCTCAGACCCATCACGCTTTCAAACGTTCTATAAATGAGGAGCCGCTGCGACTCCCATCCCAAAGTGATATACCAAAGCCCCGCCATCAATGGCCGTGTCCATCAACAGGGCGAGCACGGCGATCCACGCTGCGACGGTCCACCAGGGTAGCCAGCGAAACGCACGGCGCGGGCCGAACTCCTCAGTAATCCAAAGCACGGCGAAAGCTCCCGCTGTAAAAAGACCCATCTGTTTATGGTCGGCCAGCGTTTCCCACGCGGGGGGCACGTGCGGGGCTGTTTTTTCGGCTAAGAGCCCAAGTCCGGCGGCTGTCCAGGCGCCGAGCGCTCCGAGGCGTAAGCACCAGAGGCTCGGTGCGCGCAGCGTCAAATCTTTTCGCAGTGCACCCAGCAAGCGCAAAAATGCCCCGGCTATGAGCAGAGCAATGGGGAAATGAATCACCATGGGATGAAGTTCGTACGTTTTTGGGAAGTCCATGTTAAATCAGAAGGCGCTTCCTCGTCCCTTGACGGAGTCCGAGTCTTCTGGTAGGACATTGAAGAATACCTCTGCGGTCGTGTCAAACAGGAGATCATGGTCATTACTCTCACCCCCGAGCGCCTAAAACACTCCATCAATAAGGGTGCCATCGATACCGTTCTGGCCGTATTTCCCGATATGGCCGGCCGCCTCATGGGCAAGCGAGTGACGGGCCGTTTCTTCCGAGATGAAGTGCTTTCGCAGGGCATGCATGCCTGTGCCTATTTACTGACGGTCGATATGGAAATGGAGCCGCTTCCGGGATTTGCTTCCGCGAGCTGGAACTCCGGGTATCACGATTTCAAGGCGCTTCCCGACCTCTCGACTCTGCGATTGATCCCCTGGCTTGAAAAAACAGCCCTCGACGTATGCGATCTCGTCAGTGAAGACGGAGATCCGATAGAAGTATCCCCTCGCCGAATCCTGCGTCGCCAGCTCGAGCGTGCTGAAAAGGCCGGCTATCGCGTGAAAATGGCGTCCGAACTCGAGTTTTACCTATATAAAGAAACGTACGATTCGTCGCGCAAGAAAAATTACCAGGACCTCGAGCCCTGCAGCGCCTACTTAGAGGATTACCACATTCTGCAAACCTCCAAAGAGGAATTTATTATTCAAGCGATTCGTGCCGGGATGGAAGAGGCGGGCGTTCCCGTCGAGGGCAGCAAAGGGGAATGGGGAAAAGGACAGGAAGAAATTAATCTGCGCTATACGGACGCTCTCGAAATGGCGGATCGCCACGTCATTTACAAAAATGGGGCGAAAGAAATAGCCCACCAAAAAGGCGTTGCCCTGACGTTCATGGCAAAGCCGCATAGCGATCGCGCCGGGTCCAGTTTTCATCTTCACAGCAGTTTATGGAATCCGCGTGGGACAAAAAGCTTATTTGACGCGGGCCTCGCCACGCCTCTATTCACGAAATATTTAGCGGGACAACTCGCGCTTGGGCGAGCGCTAAGCCTTTGGTTCGCGCCCACGATCAATTCGTATAAGCGCTATCAGTCCGCCTCTTTTGCTCCTACGACTTTGGTTTGGGCGCGGGACAATCGCACCTGCGGATTCCGGGTGGTGGGCGAGGGTTCTGGAATGCGCGTGGAAAACCGTATACCCGGCGCCGATGCCAATCCTTATTTAGCTTTCGCGGCGACGATCGCAGCGGGTCTTTACGGAATTGAGAAGCGTTTGTCTTTGCCTCCGGAGTTCAAAGGGAATGCGTATCAGAAGCCCGACCTGCCACGCGTTCCCGAAACATTAAGAGAGGCGATTCAAGTCTTTGAAGAGAGCCAAGACCTCCGCTCGATATTTGGGGCCGAGGTGGTTGACCACTACGCGCACGCCGCTCGGTTGGAGCAGAAGGCTTTTGATCATGCGGTGACCGATTGGGAAATGAAACGGTATTTTGAAAGAATCTAAACGGCTGGGGAAAGGATCGCTATGAGATTAAAAGACAAGGTGTGCATCATTACAGGGGGGGGCAGCGGAATGGGTGCGGTCGCCTGTTCGCTTTTTGCCAAGGAAGGAGCCAAGGTGGTCGTCGCGGATGTGGCGGAGAAACAGGGGAATGAGACCCTTCAGGGGATCCGGTCGCAAGGCGGCCAAGCAATTTTTATTAAGGCAGACGTGAGTCGAGAGAGCGACTGTAAAGCGATGGTGGAACAAGCGGCCAAGATTTACGGAGGTCTCGACGTCCTCTATAACAACGCCGGAATTTTTCCGCCTGACGACGCCTCGGTGATCGAGAATTCTGAAGCGGTCTGGGATAAAGTGCTGTCGGTGAATCTCAAAGGTCTCGTTTTCTGCTGCAAGCATGGCGTCCCTGAAATGATCAAGCGTGGCGGGGGATCGATTATTAATATTGCTTCTTTTACCGCCCTTTTGGGTTGCACGGTTCCGCAAGACGCTTATGCCTCTAGCAAGGGAGCGGTGGTCGCCCTGACCAAACAGATGGCGGTACAGTTCGGACCCAAAAAGGTACGAACCAACGCGATCTGCCCGGGGCCCATTGAAACCCCCTTGCTGACGAAATGGCTATTGACGAATCCTGTGGAGAGAAATAAGCGGCTGCCGCGTATTCCGCTGGGCCGCTTTGGGAAACCCGAGGATGTCGTTTATTTGGCTTTGCATTTGGCATCGGAGGAATCCTCATGGACCAACGGAGCGGTCATGGTCGTTGACGGCGGCATTACGTCCAACTACTTTTAGGAGACGGCCATGTGTCGCATGATGGGAATCATCGGCAAGGCGCCCCTGCCGGCGCAAGAAACCCTCGAGGCCTTCCAACTGCTGTGCCGAAAGGGGCAGGTGAAACCGACGATGCAGCCCGGTCACTTAGACGGATGGGGGATCTCGGGTTACCACAGCGAGCGCGCGGTGTACTTTGAACGGCGGGCAGAATCAGCGGCTGTCAATCCAGCCTTTTTTCGGACGGCAGGAGCGCGAATCGAAAGGTCGGACTCGGAGGTCCTCGTCGCTCATCTCAGGAAAGCCTCCGAAGGAGCCCCCCATATGGGCAATACGCATCCTTTCCATTACCGGGACTGGGCTTTCGCGCATAACGGAACCGTCTTTGGCGCGGCGGCCAGTCTTTCCCTTGTAGAAGCCACGCCGCAGGGCGAAACGGACAGCGAACGGCTGATGCTTTGGATCCTCGAACATGTTCTGAATGAACGTGACGTCACCGTGGCGCTCGTTAATTTGCTCAAGCAATCGAGGGAAACCCTGGTATTCACCTCTCTCACGTTTTTGCTAACGAATGGTAAAACTTTGTGGGCTTATCGCGATTACGGGGAGAAAAGGCTGGAAAAAGGCGAGAGCTTGCAGGACCGTGAAAAATACTACACCCTGTACTTCGCGAGAATTAAAAACGCGGCCGTCGTCTGTTCGGAAGCATTGACAAGTCTCCCGGCGCTGTGGGAACCTATCGCGCAGCGGCACCTCGCTGTTTTCTCTCCTGAGTCGTACGCCCCCGCGTTGTTTAAGGTCTAGCTGGAGTTAGTCCAGATCGACGTCGCGCAGTGGCTTTTCCACCTTTCCACCGTCCTTTTTAATCTGATCGACGCCTTGCCGAAAGGAACGTTCCGCATCGTCTCTTCTCTTCTGTAGATCGATGGACGCTTTCTCGAATAGTGTTTTGCGTTTGACCTTGTCCTCTTCAAGCTTGCGTAATGTGTCTCCCAAACGGTCTGTCTTGATCGGTTCGAGCGTGGGCGCTCCTGAGCCGCCCTCCCGAGGGAGCCAAGCGGTTTCCGTTCCTCCTTCTTTGCGATTGATCCATCGTGCAAGGACGAAGAGAAAATCCGAAAGCCGATTTAAGTAGACCAAAATAAGGGGATTTACCGTTTCGCTCGCTGCCAGGGCGACGACTCGGCGCTCGGCGCGCCGGCTCACCGATCGCGCAAGATGGCCAAGGGTAGCCGAGGGCGTGCCCTGAGGCAAGATAAAATTTTGAAGGGGAGAAAGTTCTTTCTCCATGTGATCGATCTCTTCTTCCAAAGCGCCAATGCGAGCAGCTTTCAGTTCCACTTTGGCGGGTTGCGCCTCAGGGGGAGTCGCGAGCAGAGCGCCGACCACAAAAAGATCGCTCTGGACCTGGTCTAACCAGCCGCGCGCGGACTGCGACCCGGCTTCCAAGTTCGCGTGGACCAATCCGAGCGCCGCATTGACCTCATCCACGGAGCCGATGGCCTCAATCCGAAGCGCATCCTTCCGCACGCGAGTGCCGCCGGAAAGTCCCGTGCTACCGTCATCGCCCGTTTTCGTATAGATTTTCATGGATTCGTACCGTAAAATGACGCCATGCGACTTTGGTTGTGGATGGCTTGCCTTGCGGCGGCCCTAGTAATTTTGGCCGGAATCCTCGTGGCTCCGGAAGCGCTCAAAGAAATACTCGCGGCGCCTGTACAGCTGATGATTGGGGCTCCACGAAGTCTCGAGATCAAAGTTCTTGAAGTGACCGGCAATTCCACTCCTGTGCGCTCCGCAAGCCGACGCCTTTTACAGCCGTTTGGGATGGTCCAACTCCTTCGCACATTTCCGCCTATCGCCCCTCATTCCGAGCAGGCTCCGCCGAACAAGGAGACGCCTGTTCGCTAGGAAGAATGGACCAAAGCAAAAAAGCGATCTTCGTAAGTTTGGAAAAGATTGAACTCCCTCAAGCGGTCCGCTAGCGCACTGACCCGCGTGCGATCCTTCTGCGCTTCAGCGAATAGGCGTTCTATGTCCCTTTTCTGTTTTGCGAGCCTTTGACCTTCGGGATCAAAAAAGCCGCGGTCATCCAATTCCTTCACATTAGAGGGGAATGACCGCATGCTCAGATCGACGACAAATTTCATCACTGAGAAGGCCCAGCGCTGATCCGGTCCTTGGAGCAAAGCCTTTCGCGGAGCATCCTCGTCGGCCATGATTTGCGTGACACGCTCAGCCACCACCGCCAAAGGAAAATGTTCAACACTGGATTGACGAAGGTCGTTTCGAAAGTTGTACTCCAAGGCGCGAAAGGCATCCCCATAAACCGATTCGATCGCCTGCTGGAAGGCCTTCGAATCGTCCCCGAAGCCGTCGAAGCGTTCTCGCCACTGCTCAGAGGTCATAATTTTGGGACGTTGAGCCGTCACTTCGCCCTCGCGGAGGCGACACTGTCCGGCCTCCGGCAACTCCGACAAAAGGACGTAGCTCAGAGTCGTGGGCCCGAAGGTTGAAAGACGGTGTTTTGGTGGCCGCAGAATACGCGTGCCACGCACGATGTCGCGAAAAGAGAAATCCTGGTCCATTTGCTTTTTATTTTACTTTATTTGTTTTTTTCTCCAATGCGCTTGACGTGACAAAAGGGAATTAGTATTCTCACGCCTTGGCACGAGGACGTGCATGCAATTCCAACGGAGGCGGCCGCCAGAGAGTATGGCGACCGCTATTTTTATGAAAGTATGAAAAAAATTGAATGCTACATCCGGGAAAGTGACGTGACCGCCCTTGTGGAGGCCTTAGGAAAAACGGGGGTCAGTGGTCTTTCCGTCTACCCCGTCCAAGGGTTCGGTCGGCAGCGTGCAAAAGGCAAAGGCACGCTGATGCCGAAAATGAAAGTGGAAGTTTTTACGCTCGACATCGAGACGGAATATGTGTTGGGGACGATTTTGGAAGTCACACGGAAGGGAAAGTTTGGAGATGGTAAAATTGCCATTCTTCCAGTGGATGATGTGATTAGGATCAGGACCGGAGAAAAGGGGGCCAAGGCCGTCTTCTGAGTAGCCCTGGCAGCCCCAAGTTTTGTTACTAACTAAAAGGAGGATTCAATGAGAAGTTCGCAGTTCACAAAACTCGTCGTGGGAGGCTTACTTAGCTCTCTTATTGCAGTCAGCACAAAAGCGTACGCCGATACCCCAGCCGCAGCTCCAACCGCAAAGTGGTATGACACCGTCGGATTCAGCGGATATCTGCAGGGTTCGTTTGTCGGAAATTTAAACAGTCCGAAATCCGGCACCAATGCTGGGCGTCAATTTGACACCAGTTCCAACAGCTTCAATCTGAATACATTTTTATTGCAGATTGCCAAGCCGGTGGGCGAAAGTGATCATTACGGATTCACGGTTCGAGTGCGCACGGGGAAAGATGCCAGTGCCCTGAACTTCGCATCCTTGGATTCTGCCGCGGCAGGCAGCACAGGGGCTATTGCCCTCCAGGAGGCCTATGCGACTTACGCAATACCATCCTTAACAACGCTGCAAATCGTCGCCGGAAAGTTTGTGACGTCCGAAGGGTTTGAAAGTATTGACTCAGTCAATAACCCAAACTTTTCTGAAGGGTTACTCTTCACATTCGCTGAGCCGCTTACCCATACGGGTTTGAAGGCCAATTACACAATCAGCGACAAAGCCAACGCAACAATTGGTTTGGTCAATGGTTGGGATGTGACTTCCGACAATAACGAAGGAAAAACGATCCTGTGGCAGGTTGCCACATCACCCACGAAGCAGATCACCTGGAGCTTCCAAGGGTTATACGGTAAAGAATTGACCAGAAATCAAGGTATAGCGTTAGCGGATCATTCGCAGAGATTGTCGTTGGATACAGTTCTTGGCTTTAATCCGACCGACAAAATTAGCCTCAATCTTCAAGGCAATTGGGGTCAACAGACTCACGATGCAACGGTTGTTGCCAACGGCGGTACAGATCCGGGTACGACCCATTGGGTGGGTGCGGGTCTGTGGGCTTCCTATGCGTGTACCTCCACGATGTCGGAAGTTTTGCGGTTCGAAGTCTTGAATGATCAGAATAACGCAAATCGTTTCGGAACCGGGAACGGGAGCGGAGCCTTCTCTGGTCCGCAGACGGTAAAAGAATTCACGCTGACGCATAAGACTATGTTGACGGCGAGCTTGGGCAACCGGGTAGAGTTTCGACACGACTGGAGCAACAAGCCGTATTTTGAGCGCCAGGACGGGTCATCTGTGCGAAATCAGAACACCCTCAGCACGGACTTCTTCGTCACGTTCTAAGCTGTTCCGAGTGCGAAAGAAAAGGATTGTCATCACTTTCGCGAATCGGTCTGATGCCGCATTTGAGCAGGTAGCTTCCCCTTTGGCTACCTGCTCTTTTTTGCGGATTTAACACGAGTTCGACGGTTTTTAGTACACTTTGCCTAAGTGATTCCTTCGATTCGAAGTAAGCCTGCGGGCGCGACACCGTCGAATCTATGATCGCATTCGATAAAGAAACCTGTTCCGATTTCGAAACGGCGCTTTCCAAAGAATGGCTTGAAACCAATGGCCTAGGCGGTTTCGCTTCTTCCACCATTATCAACTGCAACACGCGTCGTTACCACGGAGTTTTAGTGGCCGCCACGCATCCTCCCGTTGGCCGCATGATGCTCGTCAATAGCTTAGAGGAATGGGTCGTCTTTGAAGACACGCGTTATTATTTGTCTTGCCACCAGTATCCAGGGGTCATCCATCCCCGTGGTCATCAGAACCTCATAGGATTTCGGCTGGATCCTTGGCCCATTTGGACGTACCGATTAGGACCGCTCGTCATGGAAAAATCTTTAACTGCCATTCATGACCAGAATACCGTCATTGTTTCCTACAAGCTCCGAAAAGAAGAGAAAGGGGCGGAGTTGGTCATTCGTCCGCTGATGACGGCGCGCAACTTTCACGCGCTCCATAATGAAAATAAGGATCTGCGTCCGCAAGCCGAGCTGCGAGACGGTGTGGTCATCCTGAAACCCTATGACGGTGTCCCTCCTGTGTATTTCCATCACAATTCCAAAGAGTTTATCCCGGGATTCAATTGGTATCGCGAAGTGGAATATTTGCGCGAGCAAGAGCGGGGACTCGATAGTCATGAAGACTGTTGGGCGCCGGGCGAATTTCACTATCCGCTCGTCGGGACTGGTGAAGCCCTCATTGTTGCGACTACAGAAGGCGCGGGTTATTTTGATACGCAATTCTTACTGAATGCCGAGCGGGCGCGTCGTCGGGCCCTCTTGACGGGCTGGGAAGCGACTGACGACGTCACTCACCACCTCGTTCTGGCGGCGGACCAATTCCTTGTAAAACGAGAGGCGCCGGAGTCAACCGCCACTGAACATGGGAAAAGTCTAATCGCTGGCTACCCTTGGTTTGAGGATTGGGGACGCGATACATTCATCGCATTGCCAGGGATACTTCTCGTCACGGGCCGTTTTCAGGAAGCGCGAGACATCTTAGGAGCCTACGCTCAGTTTACCGACCACGGAATGGTGCCGAACCGTTTTCCAGAGGCCACGGATGCCCCCGAATACAATACGGTCGATGCCAGCCTCTGGTTTATCCTCGCCATTTTCCATTATCTCCGATACACGAAAGACTTTGATTTTGTGCGCGATCATTTGTGGTCCAAGATGAAAGACATTGTGGCGGAATATCAGAATGGGACTCGCTACTCGATCCACATGGATTTTGATGGTCTGATTTTTGCGGGACAGCCCGGGCTGCAATTGACCTGGATGGACGTTAAAATCGGAGATTGGGTGGTCACACCGCGCATTGGGAAGCCCATCGAGATACAGGCTCTGTGGTACAACGTATTGCGGATCATGGAACAGGTCGGTTCCAGGGTTGGGGAAAAAGAAAGTGCACGCAAATGGGCGGGCCTTGCCGAGAAAGTGTGGAGCAGCATCAACCGGCAGTTTTGGTATGAAGAAGGGGGCTACCTCTACGACGTGGTGAACGGCGAAGAGAAAGATGCGAGTATCCGTCCCAACCAAATTTTTGCGGTGAGTCTTCCCTTCGAAAGTCTCACTCCCGATCGGGCTGCTCGAGTCGTGACCTTGGTGGAAGAGCGCCTCCTCACGCCCTTTGGCCTGCGCACGCTTGATCCACGCGATCCTCGCTATGCTCCGCGGTACCAGGGCGATCCCCGCAGCCGCGACATGGCGTACCATCAGGGTACCGTCTGGCCTTGGCTGATGGGCCCGTTTCTTACGGCGTACCAGAAAGTTCACGGAAAATCGCCTCGCGTTCAGTCCCACTTAAGAGCGCACCTTGCGCTTTTATTGACTCACCTCTGGGAAGCGGGCCTCGGTACGATATCCGAAATTTTCGACGGTGACATGCCCCACGAAGCGCGCGGATGCGTCGCTCAAGCCTGGTCCGTGGCCGAAGTCCTACGCGTACTGAGGGAGGAACTGGGGACCGCAACCCCTACACCCGCGCCGCGTGTCCCCGAAAAGAGCAACGTCCCGTCTGTGTCGCGCTAAGACCCCCCCTACAAAGCAGTTTTTCCATGAGTCATGTCAAATTTCCCCGATTCTAACGAATTAGAACGAATCCGTTCGCGATCGCCGGAAGCGCTGACCCAAGTAATCAATGAAAACACGGACGTTATGGTGCGTACCGCCTGGGGGCTCGGTTGGCGCGGGACCGACGCCGAAGAACTTGTTCAGGAAACGTTTACGACCTTTTTGAAAGGAATCGAGCGGTTTGAAGGCCGTTCTTCCATTCGAACCTACCTGTTGGGGATCCTCTACCTCAAAGCGTTAGAAAAGCGCAGGACCGAAAGACGGGAACAGGTGTCCGACCCGATTGATGAAGTGTTTGATCAAAAATTCGGTCTCGGGGGAATCTGGCGCACCCTGCCGAAGGGTCCCGAAGATGAGGCGCTGGCGAAGGAATCGGCTGGAATTGTAGAGGAATGTGTGAAGGGCTTGCCCGTACAGCAGCGCATGGCCTTTTTTCTAAAGGAAGTCGAACGTGAATCTACGGATACGATCTGTAAGATCTTGGAGGTATCGGTCACTCATTTAGGAGTACTCCTTTTTCGAGCTCGAACCCGGTTGAGGGAATGCGTGCAGCGAAAGTGGGGTGAAGGATCTTAAAAAATGAATCCACTAAATTGTAAGGAGGTGACCGCGCGTATGGCCTTGGGCGACTTATCCCAGCTATCGCGCCTTGAGCGCTGGACGGTCCGCTTCCATATGGCGATTTGTTGGGTTTGTCGCAAATACGAGAAGCAGATCAGAGTGATCGCTAAAGCCTTTCAGCATAACCTCGAAACAAGTGTTCACGCCCAAGACATTTCAAATCTTAAAAAGCGGTTGATCGATGGACTGGGCAAATAATCCTTCCTTGAAGATCCCAGTTTCAATCGTCGGCGTGCACAGCCGCGTCGGTCACATGTTCCAATCAGCGGTCGTTGGCTTGACGGTCCTGCTTGCTCTTTTTTCCCTTCTAGCCTTTTTTAAGGCCTATGTGCACGTCTTCTGGGTGCCCGCGATTGTGGCTACAGAATGGTCAGCCTATTTTCTACTTGCCTCTTTAGTCTGTGTCGCTCTGTTGATTCGGTCCCCTCTAGGAAGCCGCGTCCCTGTTATTTTTGGCATCGTCGCTGTAATTCTGTATGCGAGCCCCCTGGTCCGTGCTATCCCGGTTGCCATTCGGCTCGACCAAAGATGCGAGAAGGAGTTCGGAAACGTACCCGTTCGCGAAGGTAGGAGGGCTCCAAACCGGAAGGCGCCACTTCAATGGGCAGATTTTGTCCTAGGAATAGATATTCCTACCGTTATAAAAAGCGTTCGAACTTATAGTACCAGCCCCGTACCCCTTGAAATGGATGTATTTGCGCCCGCAGGGGCTCAAGGTCCGTTGCCTGGCATCGTTATGGTTCATGGAGGTTCGTGGTCCAGCGGTGACAAAGATGAACTGCCCGATATTTATCGGTATTTGGCCTCACGGGGCTATTTGGTCGCGTCCGTGAATTACCGATTGGCTCCCCAGTATCCATATCCGGCCCCTCGGGACGACGTTTTTAAAGCGATCCAGTATTTAAAAGACCATTCCGGAGAATTGGACTTGGATTCGACACATTTGGTTTTGATGGGCCGTTCGGCCGGGGGGCAAATTGCGCTCGCGGCCGCTTATACAAAAATCGATCCTGCGATACGAGGCGTGATCGCCCTCTATGCTCCAAGCGACCTTCTTTTTGGCTATTCACTTCCCAGTAACCCGTTCATTATGGATTCTCGTAAAGTACTAGAAGATTATCTCGGGGGCCCGCCAAGTGCCCTTCCCGGCGCCTATGAAGCCGCGTCTCCCCTCAATTACGTAAATGCCAAAAGTCCGCCGACGCTCACCGTTCACGGATATCGTGACGAACTGGTATGGCCTATCCACGACGAACGACTGGAAGGACGCCTGGCTGAGTTTAAGAGACCGCACCTGTTTTTAAGACTTCCATGGGCTACCCATGGCTGCGAAGCCAATCTATCGGGCCCGAGCGGGCAGCTGACCCTTTACGCGATCGAGCACTTTTTGGCCTTCGTCTGCCCGACAAAAGACGAGGAACGGATTGCGCAAAAAGGAACAACGGAGGGAGCGGCGTCATGAGTAGGGTCTCGCTTCTGAAAATCCTTTGCGGGTTTATATGCGTTTCGATGACCTGCGTCACTGTCGTGACAAGCCTCAAAAGCAACCTTTTTGTCGTTCTACCGATAATGATCCACGATCCGTGGACATTAGCCACCTTGATCGATTTCTATTTCAACATCCTTATTATCTGGGCGTGGGTCGTATATAGAGAGCGTCGCTTCGCAGTGAGCGTTGCCTGGTTACTGGCTTTTATCGCTTTGGGTAGCATTGCCACCTCGGGTTACGTCTTGCTGCAGCTCTTCGCATTAAAGCCCGTAGAAGGATTGGATTCCCTGTTCTTGAGGAAGACCTGATGCCTCCCATTGAATCGCTCATTTTTAAAGGATTTCTTCTCGTCGTAACTCTTATGGGTGTTCTTTGGTGGATTCACTTGGAAATCAAAAACGCTGGGATCGTCGATTTTGGCTGGGCGCTGGGCCTTGCCCTCCTCGGTGCACTTTACGCTTACCTGGGATGGGGGTATGGACCGCGCCGAGCTTTGGTGGCGTGCATGGCTCTTATTTGGGGATTGCGCTTAGCGGGCTTGGTCCTCTTTGACCGCGTGGTAAATAAACCCGAAGATGCGCGATATAAAACCCTTCGGGAGCATTGGAAAAGCGACGTTCCCTTAAAGTTCTTTTTGTTTTTCGAAATGCAGGGCATTTTAGATCTTCTCCTGGCGCTTCCTTTTCTATTCATGAGCATTAACGTGCGAATCGGCATCCTTCCGTTGGAATGGGTAGGGCTTGGAATCTGGACCGTCGCCGTTTTAGGGGAGTCGGTAGCCGACTTCCAGCTGAAGCGGTTCAAAACGAATCCCGACAATAAAGGCAAAACCTGTAGAGTCGGTCTTTGGAACTATTCCCGACATCCCAATTACTTTTTCGAGTGGTTGGTTTGGGTGGCTTACTTCGTCGCGGCAGTGGCTTCTCCACACGGAGGATTCACATTGTTGGGGCCGACCTTAATGTTCTACTTCTTGTTCAAAGTGACAGGAATCCCTGCGACCGAGGCTCAGGCCATCAAGAGCAGGGGCGACGATTATCGAAATTATCAACGCACGACGAGCTCTTTCGTGCCTTGGTTTCATAAGACTCCTGCCCTCTCGGTGGAGATGGCTGGAAAGGTGGTGGAATAGAATGATTTCAGACACTCTGCTTGAAAAGGATTTATTACCGGATAGTCTGATTCGTCAAGGCATTCGCCACCTGCTGCGTCAACGCCTGCAAGATGAAAACAAAGGGGATGCGGAGGCCCAGCAAGCGCATTTCATGAAGACGGTTGCGGAGCTGAAGAAGAGCCCGGTTGCTATTCGTACAGAGGCCGCAAACGCCCAACACTATGAAGTGCCTACTGAGTTTTATCAACAGGTTCTAGGAAAGAATCTTAAGTACAGCTGCGGGCTTTGGTCTGATGTCAACCTCCGAGAGCGTTTCGACGACTCAGCGCTGGATGCTTCAGAAGAACGCATGTTGTCTTTAACGTGCGAACGAGCCGAGCTGACGGATGGGCTAGAAATATTGGAACTCGGATGCGGGTGGGGTTCTCTTTCTCTTTTCATGGCTGCGCGTTACCCAAAGAGCCGGATTGTCGGAGTCTCAAATTCGCGGACCCAAAAGGTTCACATCGACGCGCAAGCCAAGAGCCGAGGCCTCACCAACCTTGAAATAGTCGCCGCCGATATAAACGACCTCGGGCTGGAACGCATCTTTGACCGAGTGGTTTCTGTCGAAATGTTCGAACACATGCGCAATTACGAGAAACTTATGTCTAAAGTGGCGGGTTGGCTTAAGCCGCGCGGCAAACTATTTGTACACATATTTACGCATAAAACGTTCACCTATCTTTTCGACGCCAAAGACGCCAGTGATTGGATTTCCCAGCATTTTTTCACCGGGGGCCTGATGCCGAGTGACAACCTGCTGCTCTATTTTCAACGCGACTTACGGATCGAGAAACATTGGCGAGTGAACGGAATGCATTACAGCAAAACTTCCGAGGCATGGCTTAGGAAGATGGATTCTCATCGCGCTACGATACTTCCCCTGTTTGCACAGATTTACGGCGAGCCACAGGGGATGAAGTGGTGGGTTTACTGGCGGGTTTTTTTCATGTCCTGTGCGGAGTTGTGGGGATTTCGCGGCGGCAATGAATGGTTTGTAAGTCACTACCTTTTTCAAAAGAATTGAGACAACGCGAATGAAGTCGGTAGCTATTATTGGAACTGGAATCGCCGGAATGGCGTGCGGCCATTTCCTGCATTCTCGCTACGAACTTACAATCTATGAGCGCAACAATTATGTGGGTGGCCATACGAATACGATTCTCGTTGCAGAGGGGCCGCGCTCGATTCCGATCGACACGGGATTTATGGTTTACAACGAAATCACCTACCCGAATTTGACCCGCCTCTTTCGCGAACTCGAGATCGAGACCCAACCGACATCGATGTCGTTTAGTGTTCAACACGTTCCATCGGGGCTCGAATTTTGCGGCTCCGGCCTGAGCGGACTATTTGCACAAAAAAGGAATCTGCTGAATTGGCGCTATTGGCGTTTGCTTCGAGAGATTGCGCGTTTTAACGAGCAGGCACCGCAGATACTCGATGATCCCCGCTACGAGCATTTCACGCTGCGTCAGTACGCCGCAGAAAAGGGATACAGCCAAGAGATGTTGGACAAATATTTAGTCCCGATGAGCTCCGCGGTCTGGTCTTCGCCGGCCAACAGGATGCTCGACTTCCCCGCGGTCACTCTTGTGAGGTTCTTCAAAAATCATGGTTTTTTAGGGTTAAATACTCAGCATCCCTGGCGCACGGTCAGCGGCGGTAGCCGGATGTATCGCGAAAAAGTGGTTCGCCCATTCAAAGACCGTATCCGTGCTGGGCGGGCAGCGACACGTGTTTCCCGGAAAGGGGGGAAAGCCTTCGTCACGGATTCCACCGGAGAGACTTCCTCGTTTGATGTCGTGGTCTTGGCGTCCCACGCAAACGAGAGCCTTGCGCTTCTTACCGATCCCACGGATCTTGAGCGCCAGCTCCTCCAGACGTTCTGTTACGAGAAAAACGTAGCGAAAGTTCATACGGACACCTCTGTTATGCCGGGCGCCCGTTCGGCTTGGTCTTCATGGAACTATCGGGCCGAGATGGATTCGAAAGGGCGGCTCGCCGCATCCACTATTTATTACATGAACAGTTTGCAGGAGGTGTCGGACAAGAAAGACTATTTCGTATCAATTAATGACCCGCAAAAAATCCGTCCTGATCGAATTATCCAGACCATCACGTATGAACATCCCTGTTTTACAGTCGAAGCGATAGCGGCGCAAAAAAGGCTGGGCGAGTTAAATTCTGAAGGCCCCACGTATTTTTGCGGGAGCTATTTTAAATACGGATTTCACGAGGACGCCTTGGTGTCGGCGTTAGATGTGGTGCAAAAGGTGGGAGTGACGCCGTGGGCATCGTGAACGGAGGCAAACCATGAATTCCTGCCTCTATGACTGCGATGTCATGCACAACCGTCTCGCCCCTAAAAAGAACAAATTCGCCTATAAAATATTTATGTTTTATCTTGATTTAGACGAAGTGGACAGCCTCAGCCGGAAGCTTTGGTTTGTTAGCCACAATCGTTTTAACTTGTTTGATTTCCGAGATCAAGATCATTTAGAGGACGGAGCTCGATCGGTCAAAGAAAACATTTCCGAATTTATACGCGTGCGCGGCGTCGAAATCGAAGGCGGGCGGATCATGCTGCTCACGCACCTCCGCACCATGGGGTACATCTTTAATCC
>JBBSDO010000039.1:0-16687 GCA_038241515.1 Elusimicrobiota bacterium
ATGTGGTTGAGGTATTCCGATTCGCCCGGGTGCGCGCTCGGGAACCGGGTGAGCAGAAGAGCGGCTGTGACCACCCAAAGCCCTGCAGCGGTCAGCGGAACCCAGGTTCGATGTCTCACTTTCTTTTCGTCACTAGGGCCAAAACCCTAAGGCCGCTAGGCCGCCTACCGTATCGATCATGACATCGTGTACGCATCCCACTCGGCCTGGGACGAAAGTTTGATGAAATTCATCGGTGCAGGCATACAGGATGGTGAACACGAGACTGAATACGAATATGCGTTTCCACGACCAGGTTGTACTCTCCATGAAGGCCCGCGCCAGAAGGCGCGCCAGGATCGCAAATACGCCGACATGCGCAATTTTCCGAGCGATCAAGTCCCAAGACGCTTGCGTAATTCTTAAGTAGGGAATGCCCGATAAGTAAAAAATAAGCGCACACCAAAGGATCACGGGCAGCCACAACCCAACGAAAGCGCGGAAGGCCTTCATGGCGCGCGCCTTTTCCAGTCTTGGTAGGCGGGATACCAGCCTTGCACTTTCCAAATGACTTCCCAAATATTGGTTCGCGGAAAAATGACGACGCGGCGGAGATGGAAAAGATGGCCGGCGTGACTGGCCGGAGCTCGGTCCGTGGCGAAGGCGGCTGCGAATCCCGCTTGCTGAACGATCTGCTCGACCGCGGAATTGTACTCGCCGTACGGATAAGCAAATAAGGTGACCGCCTCACCCAGTGTCTCTTCCAGGCGCGACTTCGAATCGACAATTTCGTGCTGCGCCACCTCTGGGGAAACCTGCGGCAAATGGACGTGGTTGGAAGTGTGAGCTCCGATCGTCATTCCGGCTCGCCGCAGGGTGCGATAGTGCTCCTGGCTCAAAAGCTTCGTTTCGCCATTGTCCCACGCGTTGCGACCTCCTAGCTGACCTGCGACAGCGAAAACGGTAGCGGTATAGCCGAACTCTTTCAGAAGAGGCAGCGCCAGGGTTAGTACCTCCTCGTAACCGTCATCAAAAGTGATGGCGAAGGAACGCGGAGGATAAGGTTCCCCTTTTAATAGAAGCTCCGGATAGCGATCTAGTGATAGAGTCGTGTAGCCCAATCTCTTGAGCCATTTCAAGTGGCCGCGAAACTGGCCGACGCTCACGGATATTCTTTTGGGATCGACGCGGCGGTCCGGTGACTGCCCCAAAAGACGGTGATAGGTCAGGATCGGGAGATAAGACATTTGTAGATATCCTCAACGGCGCTGGCCACCCTGTCGATCGCGTAATGTTTTTCCACTTCCAGTCGTCCCCATCGACCCCGTGCGGGCGCGTCAAAACTCTCCGAGAGCAATTCGCGCAAGGCGACCTCTAAGATAGCCGGATAGAATTTTTGGGGGCTCAGATGATCGCCTAGATTGGTACGCAAGGCCTCTGGCCAAGTGTCGGGGCCGGCTAATCCGAGAACGCCTCCTTCTCCGAGGAGGATGACCGGTTTCTCAAGAGCCAGGCTGTCCAGACCGGAGCGACCCGCGGCCACGATTCCATCGCAAGAGCGAATAAAATCTTGTAAGCGGTCGGACCAACCCACGGAGTTCAAAGTGGAAGGGGTGATCGCTTTGTTGACGGTAGCGATAAGGTCTGGCCACTCCGCAGCACGTTCCACGGGAACCCGGCCGGCGATGAGGTAATCAGCCGCCGGAAAAGTACTCGCTTTCCGTACAAGGACATCCAGAAAAAATCGCAGAGTGCGCCAGCGTCCACCGGTTAACCGCCCCAGAATGGCGATTCTTTTTCGCGGTCGGGAATCGCAGGGAGCCACCATCGGGAGTTCTATTCCGTTTCGGACGAGTTGAACCTTTTCTCGCGCTTGTCTGAACTGGGCCACCACATGGTCCGCCACGACCTCATCAATCGCGATCGTCTTATCGCCCAGACAAGGAAAAAGGCGTGAGAAAAAATGCACTGGCAAAGGCTGATGGATGGTGGTCACATGAGGAATGTGAGTTATCCCGGCAGCCTGAGCCGCTACCCAATGAGCGCGCCGCGAATGAGAGTGCACCACGTCGATCCGGTTTTTCCGAATAAACTGGACAACTTTCAGTGTGTTAAGCACACCGCCGGGTACCGCTTTGCCGGAGATGGGTAAGGGGAGATAGGACTGTCCATAGTGCAACCGGTCGGAAATCCAGAAGACATCGTGGCGGCCCTGCCAGGCCTTTGCTAAGGAGACGCAATAAGTCTCTGAGCCTGCCGGCTCAAGGCAGGACAAAAGAAAAAGGACTCTCACTGTTTCGCAATGAAGGCTTTAATTCCGTTCAGGATAGCAGTCGCGCACAGCCTTTGAAACTTTGGCGAGAACACCAGCTGCTCTTGTTCAGGGACGATGATGTAGGCTTGTTCGGTGAGAATCGCGGGCATCTGGGTCATTCGACAGACCGCCAAATCGGCGTAATAGAGTCCGTGATCCGGGAGTCCCAGCGTCTTCTGATACTGGGCGTGGACGGCCTGGGCCAAATCAGCGCTTTGAGGCTGATAATAGTAGATGCTAAAACCATTATTCCAAAGCGGATTCTCGCCTTCCCCTGACGCGTTGCAATGAACACTGACGAAAAGTCGAGCGTTGTGATTCCAGGCGATTTTGGGTCGATCGTAAAGTGCCACGTCGACATCCTTTTCGCGCGTGAGGAAAGGCCGCGCCCCTGCCGCCTCCAGAGTTTCCCGAACGATTTTGGCGATGGCTAGATTGGCCGCCTTCTCGAGCCAATCGTGAGGGCCAACCGCCCCATGGTCGGACCCGCCATGGCCAGGATCCACGGCGATGACCATTCCCTTCAAAGTCGGTGCCGTCCATGGCTTGCGAATTTCAACCACGAGGGTTGAGCCTTCGTAGCGCACGTCGTAGCCCCACCATTTCGAAAATGTGGGGTCGATCACAATCTGGCAAGTATCAGGAGAAATTTGTTTCCAACGCACTTGTCGCACCAGCGGATCGAGAGGGTCATATTTAATGAGATCGGTCTTATCCACCGCTCCGTAAAGGGTTACCACGAGCTGCATGGGATTCAGAGATTGCTCGACTCGGAAAGGCAAGGCCTCTCCTAGGGGAATTCGAATCAACGTATTTTCTTCCTGGTGAACAACCGAGAGATTGGTCAACAGGCTCTGAGCCGCCGGCGTGCCGCGAGGAAGCTCCTGGAGCGCAGTGTCTTTCACCCATCCGCTTTGGAGCGACGAGAGGCGCACGCGCCATTCGTTGCCAACTTTGCCCGTGAGTCGAACGCGCATCCCCCGGTAAAGAAACAGGTCGTAGCCTCCATCGGGGGCGGTTCGCACCGCCACACTTTCGTCCGTCGTCACCATCCCCGTGCGGGGCGCGCCGCTTGAATCGACACTCAAATGACCGGCAGCTTTTTCTTTTTTAGTTTCTCTCTCTTTCCTCAGCTCCACTTCGATCGCTGCACGGTCTACTTTGTCCCCGGGTTGGATCACATAGCTGCCCTCATACAATCCTCTGCGTGTCGTTGTGGAAGAGCCCAGTTCCACCATAGGTAAGCGGTGGGCGACTCCTTCTACCGCAAAGGAGGCAGTGCCTTGGGGCGTGCCTTGAAAGGCCACTCGAAGCGAGTCGCCTGGCGTAAGCCAAACATCGTCATCGGGAGAAATTGTTCCTTTCTCGATGGTAGCGTGATTGCTCGCACTAAGAATGAAGCCGGAGGCGACCGTTATGTGGCGTTCGAGTTTCGTGGATTCTCCATTTGACGCCACCGCCTCGGCATTCAAAGTGAAATCGCCGGGCTTGACCGGGATCATGGCCAGATACCCTCCTTGGGGATGAGCGGTGACTTGGTTTCCATTGATCAGAAGGTAGGAGCCAGGCGTTACCGCGCCATAAACAAATATTTGGTTCAGCGATGGCAATTTCATTCCTTCAAAGGGATGTACCATCGTCAGAGAAAGACTTGGAGAAGACACCGTTAAGGTGGGCGAAGAGACGAGCGGCGGCACCTCGGCCCTGGCGATCCCCAAAAAACTGAGAGACAAGAGGCAAACAGCGCTTCTTAAATTTATCAGCCTTGCTCGCGAATCTATTCTTTCTTTTGGGAGATTGATGGCGGACCTCTTAATGGTATCGCGGAACTTCGAATGAATGCGGGGGCATTAAAGTTGCCCGCTGCACTATCGCGAACTCTTCATCTTTGGGGGGGAGGAGTGCGATGAGCGTACCCGACCGAGCCGACGGTCGCGCGGGTATCGGGACTGCGGCCATAGGGGCTTGTGCGGGTTTGCGATTTTGTTGCGCCCACGCCAATACAGCCGGTAAATCAACTTCCAATGATGAGCTGGGCGGCTTTACGGGAAGGGCACTCAACCTTCCTTCCTTTTGGGCCCAGGCCAATACGACGGGTAGATCCACTTCCAACGATGACGGTTGTGGCTGCCTGGTTTGCCATTTGTCGCGCGACCTCAAAGGAGATGCTGCAGCCAGATGCGAACCTTTAGGTCGCCAATAGGGTTCGATATAACGATCAGGTTGTTCAGGAATTTTGATGTTCCAGCCTACTTCGATGCGATTGAAATTTTTCACCAGACGCTTGTTTGCTTTCCAGAGTGTTACCCAACCCGGCCCTTGATGGACGGGCGAATGATCCCGAGCGATCTTCCAAAGGGTATCGCCTTTAACCACCTCGTAACTCTCAGGCGACGCGGCTCGAGTCTTCTTGAACGTTCTTAGAGCAACACGTGCTTCTTCTGCCGCGGTGGCGGCTTCGCTAAGCTGACCGCGCAATAGACACGCTTTGGCGACGCGCAAGGGGTGGGAAATAGAAGGTACGTCCCCCGAATGTTTCAGAATGGGTACGTAGGCGGCACCGATCTCGGCTATTTGACGCGCCAGCGGACGTTCGTTGTCGGGATGGGTGGAGATGCGCTGCCGAGCCTCAAGGGAGGGCGCGGGAGGCGAAATCGGCTTCCAGACCTGGCGATTGAGCTCCCATTTGTATAGGGCGACCCCCGCGCTTAAGACGACAAGGAGTGCGACCACTAGATGAAGGCGGGTAATTCGCATTGAGGCCATTTTGACATTTCCGTCCGAAATTGTCGATTTAGGTCTTCGAAGCGCCGGGGTCCATACGCCGCTACAGGTTTGGCCGTGCGTTTTTGGCCTTCTAAACGAGAGGGAGAGCCCTCACGTCGTTCTGCCGGCGTCGCATTTCGAGCGCCAGCTTTTCTAATCCTTCTTCCTTAAGGATCTTCTCCGAAAGTGGAAAAAGCGCGTCCTCTTCTTTATGAAAGTGCGTCTCAATCACGACTTTCAGTTGGGTCACGTAAAAAGCTAACTTGGCCGATTCCGTTATGGCGGTTTCGTTCACTAGTTTTGTGAGCGCCTCAAGATCCTTATGCTCTTGGGAAATCTCTTCCATGAAGACACGAGCCAGAAAGGGTTCGGCACGAAGAGCGGGCAAAAAGAGGGTGTCTTCGAACCAAGCGTGGGCCCTCAAGATGCGTTGTAGAGTTTTAGAAACAGATGAAAAACGCGGGTTGTCGAGACGAAGCCCTTCCAGTGTCTTGCGCACCATCCGGTGATCTTTGAGTAATTCATCTGTCGCTTTGAGCATCCGCCGGCCCCCCTTTTCCTTTGAATTGCCTTGTCCTGATACAATACCCTAATGCCGAGCAAATTATCGTCCTATTTCTTCTTCGCAGTCCTTCTTGGGCTGCTGTATGAGGCCGCTTGTATTCTTGAGCCTTTCAAAGGCCCCCTCGTTTGTGCGATAGCAACCGGTGTCGTATTCTTCCCGCACTACCGTCGAATCGAACGCTGGTTTCCGAAGTGGCCGGCGTGGCTTCGTGCCGCCCTTTCTGATTTAGCCGTCGTGCTTTTTTTCATTGTGCCCATTGGCCTTCTTGTTTGGGCGATCGTCGCGGAGGTCGACGCGGTCACCCCCTTTGTTAAAACCGGAGTCGAAAAGGTGTCGATTTGGATAAAATCCAATCCTTCGAATTCGCCCGCGATGCTCCATCTACCCTACGTCATCCGAAAACAACTGGATATGAGTTCGTCGCAGGTGCAAGACCGCCTTGGGGGACTCGCGAACCGATCGGTCGAAGGCCTTGCGCGACTGGGGACATTGTTGGCAACGCATATGTTCGGGATGATTCTGCAATTGCTGATCTTTGTCATCGTGTTGTTTTTCATCTTTCGCGACGGAGATGCGATGCTCAAACGCTGGAATGCCTTACTGCCTCTACGGGCCGAGAACCGGAAAGCGATAAATGCGAAACTTCATCTCACGATGGTCGGAGTGGTACGGGGAACATTCCTCACCGCGTTAATCCAAGGATTAACGTCGGCTATCGGGTTTTTGATTGTTGGAACGGGCGCCGCATTCTTTTTAGGGTTTCTAACTGCCTTGGCGACTCTCATCCCGAGCGTAGGAACGGCTTTGGTTTGGGTTCCCGTCAGTATTTACTATTTCTTAGCCGGATCGTATTTTAAAGGCGGATTTGTGGTGGCCTGGGGGATTCTCGTTGTTGGGGTTGTCGATAATCTCGCCAGGCCCCTCTTGGTCGGGGCTGGAGTGGATGTGCCTTTCCTGTGGTTATTTCTGGGGCTTTTAGGCGGGCTTGAAGTGTTCGGTCCGATTGGCATTATTCTCGGTCCGTTAATTCTAGGCGTCATTCCCACGCTCTTCGAAATATACCGGCGCGAATATCTCGAAAGAGAAAGACTTTCCTCGGTCTAAAAAGCAAAAAGGCGATGCCAATGGAATCGCCTTTTTGACGTGCAGCTCGAGTGTCTTAGATTTTCCGGACGTTTGCGGCTTTTGGCCCCTTATCGCTGTCCTGAACGTCGAACTCAATCTTGTCGCCCTCGGCCAAGCTTTTGAACCCGTCCCCTTGAATGGAAGAAAAATGGACGAATACGTCCTTTGATCCATCATCCGGAGTTACGAACCCGAAGCCTTTTGCGTCATTGAACCACTTCATCTTGCCTGTCTTGCTCATTCTTTCATTTCTCCTTGTTGGTTTACTCTAACAGCAAATTCATCAGAAGTTTTTTGATGGGCGGCCGCGAGGCCTTCGGAAAAGACCCTCGTGCGGGTCTTTGATCGCCTCTTTTTCTGTATTTTTTCGGTGGGTTTTGCGCTCGCAGATGCAGCCCGTGTTGTCGGCACATCCCCAGCAGCAATAGACTCGAAATCCCTCACGGTTCTGCAGCCAAGTACTTCGGGATTTTTTGCAACGGAGGCAGTTATCATTTCGAACTTTTACGGCTTCAGCGATCATAGGCTCTAGCCTCCCGTGGCCCGCGACGCTTGTGTGGAGTCGCCCAGGCATCCTAAACCAATATACTCGAGAGGAGGCCCCTAATAGCGCCGCGCGAGGTGTATATGGGTAGGCGGTAGAGAGAGTACCATTTCCGTGCACACAAAGCGAGAAAATTGACTTGTAAAGTAAGCTTATCGGTCCTGAGCCGCCAGTCGCGCTGCGAACCGGTTTTGCTCTTCGCGCAGAGCCTGCGGAAGTCGGGCCCCAATCTTATCGAAGAACGCTTTCTGATCGAGAAGATCTTCAGTCCAGTCCGAAGATCGGACCTCGAGAAGTGCCTCTAGGCGATCCGGTGACATTGAAAGCCCCTCTAGATTGAGGGAGTCGGCGGTCGGAACATAGCCCATCGCTGTGGTGGCGCAGTTCGCGCTTTGGTCCACGCGGTCCAGTGCCCATAGCAGGGGTCTCAGGTTTTCCCCAAATCCAGGCCACAAGAAGTTTTGAGTGCCTCGCTCGTGTCGAAACCAATTGACATGAAAAATTTTAGGGGCTTTTGCACCCAAACGTTTGCCTATATCCAGCCAATGGGCGAAATAGTCCCCGACGTTGTATCCGATGAAAGGCAGCATCGCCATGGGGTCTCGTCGAATGATGCCGGTGGCTCCCGTCGCAGCGGCCGTGGTTTCCGAGGCCATCGTGGCCCCTAAGAAAACCCCGTGCTGCCAGTTAAAGCTTTCGCAGATGAGAGGCGCTACGCGAGACCGGCGCGCACCAAAGAAAATCGCCGATATCGGTACGCCTTGAGGGTCTTCCCAGCGAGGAGAAATCGAGGGACATTGGGTGGCCGGGGCACAAAAGCGGGCATTAGGGTGGGCCCCTTTTTCCGGCGATCCCCGCTTCCAGTCCAATCCGGCCCAATTAATCCCGTGAGAAGGAGGCGGACCCATCCCTTCCCACCAGACCCCGTTCTCGTCCGTCTTGAGCACGTTCGTGAAAAGTGTGTTCTGGCGCAATGTGCGCATGGCCGTTGGATTCGTGCGATCGCTCGTGCCTGGAGCTACGCCGAAGAAACCGGCTTCAGGATTGGAGGCCCAAAGTCCCCCATCAGGGCCCTGACGAAGCCAGGCGATATCATCTCCCACAGTCCACACCTTGTAACCCGGGAGACTCGCCGGAGGTATCAACATGGCCAAATTTGTTTTTCCGCATTGGCTCGGGAAGGCCGCCGCAAGGTAGCGTACTTCCCGCCGAGGATTTTCGATACCGACGATGAGCATATGTTCGGCCAGCCATCCCTGCTGTCGTCCCAGATAGCTCCCCATCCGAAGTGCCATGCACTTTTTTCCCAACAAAGCATTGCCTCCGTAAGCGGAGCCCACGCTCCAAATCGTATTGTCTTCGGGAAAATGGCAAATAAAGCGGCGATGTGGGTTCAGATCGGCCTTTCCGTGCAGACATTTTGTGAAATCCCCGCTCTCCCCAAGTTCACGCAGAGCGATCGTCCCCATCCGTGTCATCACGCGCATGCTTAACACCACGTAGCGGCTGTCTGTAATCTGAACGCCAATCTTTTTGAACGGCGACCCAGCGGGTCCCATGATGAAGGGAAGGACGTACAAGGTTCGTCCCTTCATCGAGCCGCGAAAAATATCGGCGAGCTTCCGATAGGCCTCTTGGGGGGCCAACCAGTTATTGGTCAGTCCTGCGTCATCACGGGTATGGGTGCAAATGAAGGTGAGATCTTCAGAACGAGCGACATCATTGGTTTGTGAGCGGTGAAGGTAGCAGCCGGGCCACAACTCTTGGTTGAGTTCTTCGAGCTCACCGGACGCGAGGCATTCGCGAAGGAGAGTCTTTTGCTCGTCCTCGGAACCGTCGCACCAGTAGACCCGATCCGGCTGGCACAGGCGCTTCATTTCATCCACCCAGGCCTGAACTCCAAGATGTGAAGGTGCTGAACTCGTCATCTCACAAGTGTTTATCGGATAGGTCTGGCTTTCAAGGAGCGACTACAATTAAAGGTGTCGTTAATAGCGCCAGAGATGGAAACCGGCTTTGATTTGAGGACGTTCCTGGAAGACCCAACTAAGGGCTGTGCTGAACACGGAGAAGAGAACCGAGCCGGCGATCGCCCAAGGATAGCTACGAATGATAAAGGGAGGGATGATATATCCGGCCGTGAAAAAGATCGCCGCGTTCAAAAGGATGGTGAAAAGGCCTAAGGTCAGAATATTGAGCGGTAGCGTGAGAAATAGAAGCACCGGGCGTACAAAAGCATTCAAGAGTCCCAGAACAAGCGCGCCCGTGAAATAGGAATGCCAATTTTCGAAACGGATACCCGGAAGAATCTGAGCCACGGCCGCCAGAGCTAGGGTGTTAACCATCCAACGCAGTAAAAACGTCTTCATAAAGTCACCCTCTAAAAGAACTCGCCTTGCGGGGGGCCCGAATCCGACGGAGTGCGCAGGCTTACGCCACCTTTGTTCAGCGCCTGATTCAGAAGCTTGTCGGCCCGGGCAATCATCAGCGACTCGCGAGGAATTTGTCGGTAAGTCACCTTCTCAAACTGAGACGCCAGGGATTTTACTTTTTCCGCGAGGTCTTTGAGGCGTAAATTTTTGATGCGATAGATGCCGGTTAATTGGAAAACAAGAAGCTCGCTGTCGGCGTGGCAGAGCAGGCGCTTGGCCTTGCGTTCCTTAGCCAACTGAAGCGCCAAGAGCATGCCATTGTATTCGGCCACATTGTTTGTCGCCTCACCAATACAGCGGGCGGTCTCAAAAAGAACTTTATTGTTTTCATCACAAAGAACCACCCCGACGGCGGCCGGGCCGGGATTTCCGCGCGCCCCTCCGTCCGAATAGGTAAATAGGATATCCGGCATTAACGGTAGTTTGTGAATTGCAAGGGAAGGCCGAAATCCGAGTTGCGAATCATCGCCATCGCGGTTTGAAGATCGTCTTTGGATTTGCTCGTCACACGCAATTGATCGCCCTGGATGCTCGCTTGGACCTTTAACTTGGCTTCCTTAATCGCTTTCGCGATTTCTTTCGCCTTGTCGGAAACAATCCCCTGCGTCATTTTGACGACTTGGCGCACGGTCGCGCTTTCGGCCGCTTCCATGGCCTGGAAATCGAGCGCTTTGAGTGAAACCCCGCGCTTCACGAGCTTGGTCTGAATAATGTCGACGACACTGCGCATCTTTTGATCATTGTCTGAAAAAAGCGTCAGTTTGGATTCCTTCTTGTCCCATTCCACCCGAGAAACGCTCCCTTTGAAGTCGAAGCGCGTTTGCATTTCTTTATTCGCCTGGTGAACGGCATTTTCCACTTCCTGCAAATCCAGTTTGGATACCACATCAAATGAGAATTCGTCCGCCATCGGTCTCTCCTAGTCTAATCCGCTTGACGACGTCGTGGCCAAAGAGATTTGCTCTCCTGCGGCTCGTCCCCCAGAAATTCGGCAGGCCGCTCGTTCCAGACTCCAAAATGGAAACGGATAGCGTCCAAGATCCGCAGCGTGGCCTTGCCGTCCCCGTAGGGATTCACCGCATTAGCCATGCGTTCATAGACGCGCTGGTTTTCGAGGAGTTCATTAATCACGTCGTAAACCCCCTTTTCTTCCACGCCAATCACCCGTGCGGTTCCCGCGTCTACGGCTTCAGGCCGTTCGGTCACTTTGCGAAGAACGAGAACGGGCTTACCCAGCGCGGGAGCTTCCTCTTGGATACCGCCTGAATCCGTGACGACCATATACGCCTTTTCCATGAGATTGACCAGATCCAAATAGTCAATCGGGGGAATCAAATGAATGCGTTCATGCCCGCCAAGAATGCTTTGGGCGGATTTCTGGACATTCGGATTCAGATGCACGGGATAGACGACGTAAACCCCGGGATGATCTTCCACGATGCGCCGAAGCCCGCGGAAAACGTTATCCAGAGCGGCGCCATGATTCTCGCGTCGGTGGGCCGTGACCAGAATCATCCGCGCCGCCGGTTGGGTCGCATCCGTCTGTTTGGCGGGATCAAACAAACTCTTTAAGGTGGCGTCCGTCCAATGATGCGGCTCTTTCATGGCGATGAACAGAGCATCGGTGACGGTATTGCCGGTCACAAAGATCCGTTCTTTGTTGATATTTTCTTTCAGCAAATTCTGTTTCGCACGGTGCGTGGGCGCGAAATGAAGCGTGCATAAGTGGTCGGCAAGCACCCGGCTCGACTCTTCAGGAAAAGGATTGGCTTTGTCGTAGGAGCGCAAGCCCGCTTCCACGTGGCCGATCGGAATCCGGTGATAAAACGCAGAGAGCGCTGCCGCAAAGGTGGTGATAGTGTCCCCATGAACGAGGACGAGATCGGGCTTTTCCTTGTCCAGGATAGGTCCTACTTGGTTGATGACTTGGGTCACCACGTATTCCAAAGTCTGATTGGCCAGCATGATATTGAGGTCATAATCGGAGACAATTTTGAAAAGGTTCATCACCTGATCGAGCATCTGGCGATGCTGCGCCGTCACGACCACAATCGTCTTGAAGTCGTCCGGGCGCTTGCGCAAGGAGCGAATGACCGGCGCCATCTTGATGGCTTCCGGACGCGTACCGAAGACGGCTAACACTTTTAAAGGTAGTTTTTTAGATGTCGCCATGAATCACGACTCCTTCACAATCGCTAGGAAAATAGCACAGACGGATAGGATTAATGTTAGCACATAGACGAGAAGGACGACTTCGCGTGCCGTCCAGCCTTTGTTTAAAAGGCGGTGGTGAAGGTGATTCTTGTCCGGCTCCATGACTTTCGATTTGGACCTAAACCGGCGAAAAATGGCGAGACTCACATCGAGGACCGGCAGCCCCACAACAATAACGGGGATCATAATGGAAAGGACCGCTGTCGTTTTCAGCGTCCCGATAACCGTAATGGCCCCCAAAAGGAATCCGATTCCTAAAGCTCCCCCATCCCCCATGAATACTTTTGCAGGTGAGAAGTTGTAGGGAAGAAATCCCACGCAGCTGCCGGCCAGAACGGCCGAGAGAACTGCCGCTAATTTGAGCTGTTTGGCCACAAAGGTCGTCTCGATATTACTTTGAATGATCGCGACGGCTAGAAAAGTCGCCGCCGCGATCGCCGCGAGGCCGGCCGCAAGCCCATCCAGACCATCGGCCAAATTCAGGGCATTCATGAAGCCGATAATCCAAAAAACCGTGACGATTTGCGAAAGAAAAATTGGAAACTGAAAGAAGTCCAAAAAAGGAAGCCGTAGACCTGAGATCCGCACCCCGTAATCCATGGCAATGTAGGCGGCGATGATTTGGAGAAGCAGTTTATAGCCGGAGGGAACAGACCGGCGGTCATCGATCATACCGAGAGCCAGAACCACAGTCAGCCCAATGAGAATGCCGGCGAACTGCTTATCAATGCTAATGATGTCGATCAGCCGGCCATGGTCGTAAAGGGAGTGACGGTAGTCGAGAAGCGTACGAAAGCGCGGGAAGCCGGCGTAGACGCCGAAAACTCCGAGGAATATTCCGATGTAGATGCCGAGTCCGCCCCAGCGCGGAATCGGTGAGGTATGAACCTTTCGGGCATCCGGATGATCGAGCACGCCCTTTTTCTTGGCAAGCCAAATGGAGAAAGGCGTAGCGCTAAAACTTCCGGCACAAGCGACGATGAAAGCGGCCAAATAAACCGTGCCCATGGTTTAAAACGATACTGCAAACTGCAAACTGCAAACTTCAAACTTCAAATGGAAGAATCGTTTTCTCAAAAAAGCCTTCTTATACACATTTGAAGTTTGAAGTATGCAGTTTAAAGTTTGCAGTTTCGTTAGTCGCTATGCGCGCAGTCGCTCGCTGTACATCGGATACTTCAGACATAACACTTTCACTTCTTTCTTAATCTTTTCAAGTTCTTTGGGATTTTGGTGGTGTGTGATCGCTCGGTCGATCCAGGCGGCCACTTGGGCCATGTCTTTTCCCTTCAAGCCGCGGCTAGTGATCGAGGGAGTGCCGATACGAACTCCACTTGCTATGAACGGCTTTTCGGGGTCGAACGGAATGGCATTTTTATTGACGGTAATCCCGGCCTCATCCAGAGCTTTTTCTGCGACGGCTCCCGTGATGCCCTTCGGGCGCAGGTCTAAGAGAAACATGTGGCAATCGGTTCCGCCGGTCACGATACGGAAACCATGGGACGTAAGCCGCTGGGCCAGTTCGCGGGCATTGGCTAGGACTTGGATTTGGTATTTCTTAAATGAAGGTTTGAGCGCTTCCGCAAAAGCGACTGCCTTCGCGGCGATGACATGCATCAGCGGTCCCCCCTGAGCTCCCGGAAAGACCAACTTATCCAGCGCCTGCGCGAAAGAGGTTTTGCACATGATCATTCCGCCCCGCGGCCCGCGCAGCGTTTTGTGGGTCGTGGTCGTCACGAAATCCGCATAAGGAACGGGGGAAGGATAAATGCCGGCGGCAATCAGTCCCGCGTAATGGGCAACGTCCGCCATAAAAATGGCGCCGACCTTGTCACAGATGCTTCGGAATCGCTCCCAATCGAATACGCGGGAATAGGCCGATGCGCCGACGCAGATGAGTTTAGGGCGATGCTCGAGCGCGAGCTGTTCGGCCTCGTCGTAATCGACTAGCTCATTCTCCTTCTTCACATTGAAACCGACGACCTTAAAGTACTTCCCTGAAAAATTGAGCGGGTGACCGTGGGTCAGGTGCCCCCCGTGCGCGAGGTTGAGTCCCATAATCGTGTCGCCAATTTGGAGAACCGAGAGGTAAACAGCAAGGTTGGCGGAGCTGCCGGAATGCGGTTGGACATTGACATGCTCACAGCCGAAAAGCTGTTTGGCTCGATCGATGGCCAGGCGTTCGGCGATGTCCACCTGTTCGCAGCCTCCGTAGTACCTTTTGCCCGGGTACCCTTCAGCGTATTTATTCGTGAGGACGCTGCCCTGCGCTTCGAGAACGGCTTCGGAGACCATGTTTTCTGACGCGATTAGCTCGAGCGTCCATGCCTGACGCTGGGTTTCACCGAGAACGGCTTTGAATAGTTGCGGATCTTGTTTCTTCAGTATGCTTTTCACGGCTTGGAGCTCCCTTCGGATTTTATGTGGATCTCTATTCTACTCTTCTGCTAATCGCTTGGCGAACGGCGGATGGGATGTGAAGTGAAAGTTAATTAGATCCGGTACTTGAGCGCTCGCTCAAGTTCTTTTTTCCCGATAGCGCCTTCCCGAACGATCGTAAATGGGAAATGGGACAGATCCACCACCGAAGAAGGGGTTTTTCCCTTGCACGTCCCTCCATCGATGAGCCAATCGACCCGGGATCCGAAAAGGCGGGCGGCGGAAACGCCGGAAACGACAGGTTTCTCGCCGGAATAGTTCACGCTGGTCGTTGCCAGAGGAATACCCGTATGGCGCAAAAGCGAAAGTGCCGCTGGATGCTTGGGGATTCTCACGCCCACGGTTGCAAGCCCGCCGGTAGCCAGTCGGCCCAGTGCGGACGCCTTAAAAACGAGAGTCAAGGCTCCCGGCCAATAGAGCTCGGCCAGTTTTCTGGCTTCCCGTGGGATTTCCTCGACCAAAGGCCGGGCCGCTTCAAGAGAAGCCACAAGCAGCGCCAGGGGTTTACGCCAGTGACGCCCTTTGAGCTTATATATCCGCTGAATCCCACGAAGTGAGAAAACGCTCGTTCCTATTCCGTAGACAGTATCCGTAGGGAAAATAACCACCGCTCCTTTCCGGAGGTCGATCGATATCTGAGACAGAACCTTGGCGGAAAGCGAATGTGACTTTAAGTGGACAGGGGGGTTACGTCCGGTAGCGGGCGTTGATGTCGACATATTGGCCGGTGAAGTCGCAGGTCCAGTAGAGGCCGGAGGCCTTGCCTTGGTGGACGTGGATATTGAGCGTCACGGATTTGCTTTTCAGCGGCTCGCGGGCCTTCTCCGCCGTGACGGCCGTGGGAGCGCCTTCTCTGAAAACGCAGAGATCGCCGAAACTGATGTCGACTCGGGACGGATCAAACTTAACGCCGGAGCGGCCCAGGGCGGCGAGAATGCGACCCCAATTGGAATCTTCTCCGTAGGCGGCCGTCTTAACCAGCGGAGATGTCGCGACCGTCATCGCCATGCGCTGCGCATCGGCCTCCGATCGGGCTCCTTCGACTCGGATTTCGAGAAACTTACTGGCCCCTTCGCCGTCCTTGGCCATTTGCTTGGCGAGATCGATGCAGACGCCCTCCAGCGCTTTAGAGAATTTCGCCCGATCGGCAGGGGAACTCAGGATGGCTCCCGAGGCTCCGTTAGCCAGGAGAAAGGCTGTGTCGTTCGTGGAGGTGTCTCCATCCACGGTGACTCGGTTGAAACTCTTCTCGACGCCCCTTTCGAGCATGGAGCTTAATTCGTCCGATTTGGCGCCGGCATCGGTAAGTAGGAACGCAAGCATCGTGGCATGCTTCCCTTTCATCCTGTCCCGCTCTCCCCCTGGGAGAGGGCGGGGGCGAGGGTTTCCCGTGGACGTCATCGTGGGATGGATCATCCCCGCTCCCTTGGCACATCCCCAAAGCCGAACCTCTTTGCCTTGAACGGTCACAGAAGCGTGCGCAATTTTGACCGTGGTATCGGTCGTCATAATGGCTTCGGCCGCCTTGTGAAAGGATTGGGCGTGCATGCCTGGCTCGTCAAGGAGCCGTTTCGAAAGCATCGGGATTTCTTCGGAGAGCAGGTCCATAGGCATAAAATCGCCGATCACTCCCGTAGAGGCGATCAGAATTTTCTCGCGATCGACATTCAATGCATCCGCGGCCCAATCAATGGTTTTCTCCGCCTCTCGAACGCCCCGGTCGCCCGTGCAGCAATTCGCGCAGCCCGAATTCACCAAGATAACTTGAGCCATTCCTTTCCGCAGTTGGCGCTGGTCGATAGGGATGTGGACGCATTTAACTTGGTTGGTCGTATACGAGGCGGCCGCCGCAGCAGGCTGCTCGGAATAAAAAATAGCAAGACCGTGGCGACTGGGTCTCGGCCGATCTTTCCGAGGCAGTCCGGCAGCTCGAAAGCCTAAAGGTAAAGTACTCATTGCCATCGTTCTCCATCTGGCAATCGTGTCGCAGCATGGCCTTGGTTAGGCTGATACATTTTCAATTTGGCATGGTCTCCGGTGATGATCAAGTTATTCGCCTCACTATTTTAGTTTGGGCTGGATCCGTTGGGTGCTTGGGACAACAGAAAAGCCCATACAAATGGTAATAACAGGAAAAACCAACCGCCGATTCGCACTAGCCAGAACCTTGTAGATGCGTTAAAGCCAGTCCGCCTAAGATAATATGAGTCAGCGAACTCCGTGGGATGCCAAATCGTCCAAACTAGAACTCCACCAAAGATGAGATGGCTAAAGAACGAATTCCAAGCATGGTACACCGCACTCCAAGC
>JBBSDO010000040.1:0-16667 GCA_038241515.1 Elusimicrobiota bacterium
ACTAAGACAACCAATTGAGCACCGTCGGAGCTGAAGCGCAAATCCGACGCCGCCGCATTCAACAAGATGGGGGCTCCGATCGGACGCCCTGAATCCACATCGTAGAATTCCAAAACAGCCTGGCCATAATCCGGGTTACGAACGAGAGCGATTGTGTGTCCATCAGGACTGACCGTAGCGTTGTTCATGAAGGGCAAGTTCCTGGCAATCACAAGTTTGCGAAATGGAATGCGACCCGGTTCGACGGGGGGAGGGTTTTCGAAGATCACCCTATCCCCCCGCGACGAAGGGACCCGTACCTTCGGAGGAATAGGATCGAGATTTGCTGGTTTTGCCGCCTCTTGATGAATCTGCGAAAGGGGCTCATCTAACACAGTTTTGAACTTAATTACCGTTCCATTGCCCGAGCCGAGATCGTCGACGACGAGCCGGTGGATACCTCCAGGTCCGGTCGTCAGGCTGAACGTAAAATGCCGTCGCGAAAGCCATTCAGACTGCGGGACAGGAAGCTCACCTTTTCTTCTGCCGACCTCATACCTTTGCCCTTCAACAAGCGGGACACGATTGCTGGTTGGCTCATCATTTATGAAGGCTTGATAATATGCAGTTCCGTTCGAAACCTGAATTCGGAAGCGAGGCCCCTCGGGGTTTTCGTTTACGCTGGCCAGAATTGTCAACTCGTCTGCGAAATCCAGTGTCACGTGATTCTCATAAGGATTCGTCCGTCCAGGAAGCGTGATTGCGAGGTGATGAGGTGCCGAGTCAAGGGACTTTACTACAGCCGGCGGGACGCCCCCCAGAAGCTTCGCGATGAAACCCTTATCCAAGAAAGAGCGAACGGGATTTAACGCTCGCTGAAACACTTTTTCGGCCGTCTCAAGCGAAATCTCGATCCCGGGATCGTAAATCTCGATCGGATCGCGGGAAAGTCCCATACCGCGAGATTTTTCGAATAAAGCCCTCCAGACTTTCCAAGATAGGCGTCGAATACCTGGTTGGACATCGCAATTTGCGAGCGCATCGTTCGCCTCGGTATCGATAAGCCATGTTGCATCGTGATGCCCGCTTTTGTCCGTGACGATTTCCAATCGCCGTTGGACGGCCAATTCAGTCTTCCACGCACCCCATGTCCGAATAACGTGACGACCTGATTCGACTTTCGCTTTCTCGCCGTCGGCGATCTTATCAATCCTAAATTCTGCAAGGCTAATTCGAGTAATACGAATGAGCCCGTCTGGCGAATCCTTTAGCTTCGGGAATGCGTGCCTTTCGGCGCGACCCACGACGACGGGTTCATTCAAACGAAGAGCCTTGTATCCCTTGGGATTCAATGGGTCCGGGTCTGTGAGGAAAAAGTCAACTCCCTTCTCCTGGCGAATTGCTTCGTCGCTACGTGCCGGGTTCGTCTGGCGCATCGATTCGATATCTTCGATCCAAAACTGTGGGCCGCTTTGCAATGAAATGGTAATGGGTCCGTCTGAAATAACACGGATACTCCCGTCTGGCTGCTGAGAAAAGACGCCTGGGGAAGAAGGTAAAGCGATTGGCATCTCGGATTTACCCCGCATCCAAGAGTCGTCGGGATCTTCCATCCGAGTCTTGGCCAAGATCCCCGGTGAAGTCGCGTCACCGTATCGAGTGTGAAGCGGAATCTTCCGAGCTTCCGCATCGGGAAATGCTTCCGCGTAAGGGAGGTATCCTCTCCCACTGTTATAGAGGCTTGGCTGTCCATTGGGCATCTGAGGCTTCACAAGGTCGTCCTGCTGGGCCGCGTCAAATACGAAAATGCTGTCCGTGCTAGTACGATAGACGGCCCAGCCGTGGCCGACACCGCGAACATAATAAATCTG
Source organism: Elusimicrobiota bacterium (assembly GCA_038241515.1). GTDB lineage: Bacteria > Elusimicrobiota > Elusimicrobia > 2-01-FULL-59-12 > 2-01-FULL-59-12 > JBBSDO01. Next base: position 1,851 of record JBBSDO010000040.1, read on the forward strand.
CCCGCTGAGATAGTGATCCTGAATGAGTCTTTCCAAAATGGCTGCACTTAGAATCCCCATATGTCGGCAAACGCCCCCATATTGAAGGGCCTCACCGATCAGCATCGGCTTATTTAGCCGGCTGTGCTTTTTCCATTCGTCTTCGTTTGACCTGACGTTCGTTTTCACCGCGCGGAAAACGGCTTCTAGGACGCTTAGTTTTCCAAGTGCTGACATATTTCCCGCAAATCCGTTGACGCCAGCCTCGCGTTTGACCTTTTCGTAAAAATCTCGAAGAGTCTTATCGTGGTCCCAGTCCACGACGATGAACTCCCGTTCCAAGGACCGCGCCACGCTCTTGTTCCCATCGATCTGGTGGCCGTTGTCCCCGTACTTTTCGCCGATCTCTCCCCGGTCCTCGAATGAGATCTCGTTCGTGTTGTACTGATCGCCATCAAGAATTGACGCGACTTCGAGCCATTTCAACCATAGAGGAAGGCGATTGTAAAGCTTCGCCCAATTATTGACTGAGTGTATTCCAAAGCTAAGAAGGAATGCGCTGATCAGCGCAACGTGTCCGTGAAGTCCAAAGTAAGAGGAGAGTGCAAAGGGAAGACTGAAAACGAAGCCTTGTACCACGTGGCTGCGGAGGCGCATCAAATCGCGATGGTCTTCTTGAGCGAAATCGGCTTGAATGACCGACCAAGAGGCACCGTCCTTTAAGCCCACTTTCTTGATTCGCCCTACCGTTCTCGTCAACCAATCAACGATAAAATGCGAAGTGGCGAATACCAGGGTCGCCCAGCCCAGTCCAAAATGATTGGCAAGGCTTCTTACCAAAACGGTTTCCCATCCTGACGCGAGATAGGTCGTATAAAACTCATACTCGTTTTGAGAGAGGATCGACTTTGCGACGCGGTTAAAGAGGGATCCGATTTCCGATGTCGTGGAGGTTCCCTTTTCAGAAGGTCGCAGGTCTACACTGGCGGCTCTCTCCAGAATGAGTGGAGGTCGTTGAACCGCATCGGTTTTTGTATGTGGGTCTTCAGTCGGAATAGTAGCGGGGGCCAATTTCGTCTGGGAATCGGACGCAATTCTCCAGCCAGGGAGCCTAAGAGGCCGAGTTTTCTTGGATGGCGCGTAGTCGGGAATGACGTGATAATTCTCGGTCACCGCTACGAGGTAGGTCTTTCCCGATTTTGAGTGCAATTCCACTAGGCGAATATGGTTTGGCTCCCGGTTCGTGCGAGTAAAGACAATAGGGCCCGCTCCAATTTGGAATACAAAGCGTGTCGCGACTGCAATGGCCTTCTTTTCCGCAGCGCCTACCCGGGAGGTAGCTTTTGCTGCGGGCTTTGAAACAAAAAGCATGTTTTTCTGGGGCATTCCCGCCACGAGGTGCTTTTTATGGGGGTGGGGGACCGGGTGAGACATAAGAAATAGGGTAAAGGCCAGACCTGCAACAAGGCCCAATGGGGCGAGCGGAGGAACCCAGCGATCAGCGATCTCCCATAAGCGGGGTTTCAGATGGACATTCCTTCTCTCGAGAAACTCTCGGAAGGCCTCTATTTCTCGACTAACCCCGGCCATCACCTGACCGACAGGTTCAAACCAGTCTCCAAAAATGGCATTTGTCCACTGCTCTGCCGCATATTGCGAATCCAGATCGCCTTCGGGATCAGGCAACGAACGGAAAACCTTTCGAAGACCGCGAAGCGCGAAATGGGCAAAACCTTGAGGGTCATAATCGCTGAGGGCAGGGGTTGCATTGAGATAAGGGGCCAACTGAGTCATGTCGTAGACGAAATGAATCGTTACTACACTTGCTGCGGCCACTGCGGATAGCGGGATGGACCAAAGCGATAAGAGTGAGGGAACTGCGTAGAGCGAGACGACCGTTAAAATCGCAGCGATTTGCGTCAACGAAGGGCCGCCAGCGTCCTCTGGACCTAGTAAAGTTTGAGGCGGCGAGCGAAGCCTGCGCAAAAGCAAAATCATGAGGTGATAGGCCCCCGATGCCGCGACAAACCCCAGAGCCCCAAAAGGCATGTGAAAAACAAATGTCAGGGCCAGAGGAATCATCATCTCAAACAGCAGACCTCGCTGGCCCAAATGCGCCGCTTCTTCCGCGCTATACCCCAACCACCGCAGCGTATGATAGGGCGCCAAAGCGGGCGAGTCGCCACCTTTGATATTGGACCCTTGTTGAGGCTTGAAATCAAAGAGCTGGGTGTCTTTACTTATCGGGAACCGAGCTCCGGACCGCAGATCGTTCAGCAGACGGGATAGACTCTCTCTACGACCTGAAATGATTTTTGAAGCCAATTCGGGATTTACTACGCTGTCAGCGATTTGGTGGAGGGGTTCGACGAGGTTCGCCAGATAGTCAGAGAGCGAGTCGGCCCACAGTCTCTCTTCGTCGCTCCTTGTGTTCCTCGACAACTTTCTCATTTTTTCAATGAATTGCTCAAGAGGAGCAATGGCCGCGAGCTGCGCGTCTTTGTTGGAGTCGGCCGATATTGTTTTTGCGGTTTCAACCGCCTTGTCTAGGGCGCTTCCCGGTGCTGCAAGTTCCTGCATCAATTCGAACACCTTCGCCATATCGATGACTTGGGCTTTTACCGCTTCGCCGACGCCGACTCTAGGACGTTCCCGTTCGGTGAGGAGGAGGAGACGAGACGCAGGGAAAAGTTGTTGGATTTTCAGTTCGCGCTCTTGAGGGCTCATTCGATCTTGATCGAGGGCGTAGATTACCAAATCAAAGGGTTTTCTATCCGTCGTCAAAGTTAGCGGGCGTACCGAATCTTCCCAGCTGGAGGCGATCTCAAACTGGTGTCTCACCTCCGCGTTCAAAAGAGCAACGCGCAGGTCCCGTTCAACCGCAGCGCTCTGAGTTCGATTTTCTGAAACGATAAGAATCCTAAAGACGTGATTTTGAAGCGGAATGCCCGCTGGGGCTTTTACGTTCTGTGGACTCGCCTTCCCGCTCAAGTAATCAGGGTCTGAAGTGCCGCGATCACTGGCCTGGGTTTTGAGAATAAGGCCTATTCTGATATCCGCTTCTTTAAGGAGTTGATCGGCTACACGGGCCGACCTCAAGTCAGAAGTATTTTCCCGAAAAGTAACGACAGCTTCCTTGAAATCCACGAGGTTTTCCAGCGGCGCATATGCCATGAAAGCGGAACCTGTTTCCAGCGCTCTATCGGAGTATTCTGGTTTGCGGAGAAGGACGAATACTTCCTTTTCTGACGGGCTCGCGCCCTGAATTGAAAATGCTTTCAATAGGCCGCTTCCAGAGTCTGCCGGAGTAAAGGACAAACATGTACGGCCCTTCGAACCTGAATGTCGGATCCACAACACGTTTGCGCCCGGATCAAATTGGAGTTCGGCGTGGATAGGCCAAACACTGGGAGCCAGGATTTTGGATTTAAAAAATAGTCTTCGGTTATCTTTTTCAAGGATATCTATTGCCAATAGCCCTGTATCCGGATCACGGTAAACGGGATATACAGTTTCGTCTCTGGCAAGCAGTCGAACCGTTTCTTCACCCACTAGGAGGGTTAGAGCACTATTTTTAAACTCCCCAAACCGCACAGGAACCTGTCCCACCCAAAGCGTGTAATTCTGGACTTCATTCAGGTCAATAAAGGGCGTTTCGCGGACGGGCCATTGGGTGGGTGCCGGCCGCAAAAGATCTTGATTTTCTGGCTCACGTTTCTCGGACGTCAATTCTGCGCCCGAATTTCTACTAATGTGGTAACGATTCAAACCACTATGTGCCCGACTGCCGACTTTATCAGCTCGTAGACGGCCAACTCCGAATGGCAGGAGAATTGCCGTCAGCACAAACGACGCAAAAAACCCCACGAGATTGGTCGGATCTTCAGCGTGGAAATCGCTTTGGGCGGTGGTCAAAAGAACTGCTGCTCCGACGGAAAAAAGCACAAAAACAAAAAGAAGTGTCATGAGGGCTACACGGTTCGCCGCAATCGCCGTTATCTCGGCAATATCGATTGCACCTTCTACACGGGAAGCCCGAATAATGTCCCTGATTTCCTCGTCTGAAAATTCCGCCGCTTCCGGTTGGGTTGCCCGGTAGCGCTGAATATCGGCATCGGTAACGGGATGGCTTTCTGCAAATGCTCTGGCGCTGGATCTGTTCCGGAAGTGATGCTGTTCATAGGATGGACCAAATTTTAATTGGATGTCTTCCAGGAGATCCTTTTGTAAAGGATCGGCAAACAACTGTTCCTTGATCGACTGGGAGGGATCAAATCCGGCGCGTCGGACAATCCACCGACGAAGTCGATCCCAAGCGGTTAATTGTCCAAATGTCTGTGTGAGGTGCCACACCCTAAAAAACCTAGGGGCGCGGTAATAAACAACGCCGGCCTCATAGGTGTCAGGGTGGACTAGCTGATTTTCACCATCGCTTTTAGGTGGAACCAACGGGGGAAACAGCTGTTGCGCTAGGCGGGCTTGATGGGCCCTTAAGATTCCAGAGTAGTGTTCCACGAAAGCGTCAAGAACATCCTTGGCAAGTTTAGACTCTGTCTTTTCCAATTCAAGGCGAAGGAGATCACGCAGCTTAGCCATGTTTTCGTATAACCGAGATTCGGGCTGAGTCTGCTCGGTAGGGAATTCCATCGCGCTCACCCCCAGACTCTCCTTGACGTGTTGTTGAGCAAGGTCAGATCGATCGTCGGATACCGGAGCGGATGGCGATCGTTCCAAGTGGGCCGCTACATAGTTTGTCGTTTCCACAATGGCCGCCGCCGCGTCTTCGGGCGTCCGCGCGAGGAGGGGTCCTTTTTGGTCATCTTTGTCTTGGCCGGATCCCTGGATTCCGATGGGTAATAGGTCATTGGATATTGAAGGGTCGCCATTATCGCGAATCATCCAGTTAAATTCTTCCTCCGCGGTCTGCTTTTCAGATGTTCCAATCGAAATTCGGGCGTGGAGGGGATAGAATGGTGGCAGTTCTCTTAGCCCCTCTTTTTTGCGAAATTGAGATTCAATTTTCACTGCTTGGCGATGGTACCCGAGGTTGCGCCGCTTAATTTTGGCTATTAATGTTTTGCGGAACTCACCTTTTCGTTGACGATTATTCAGATAATCGAGGAATTTGTTCCCAAGCAATCCGTCGGAGATATCTTTTTTGGTTGCGATTTTATTTGTAACTGCGAAAGTGGCCCAGCTTGATAATTCGTGGATTTCATGGGCCGCTTCGGCTTCATCGCGGGCGTATACTGCGAACTGATTCCGTCCTGCATGTCCCACCTTGAAATCCGGGCTAATAATCACAAGTATTCCGGTTTGACGATCCAGGCGAAGGCTACCTCCATTTTTGAGCGTGATCTGGCCCCCTGCCGCTTCCACCGCACGGCGCAAGTCGTACCAGTGCTTTGGCTGACTGAGTCTTGAAGTTGTCGCCCCTTTCCATCCACCTATGCGAAGTGGAGCGTTTATTTCCCGCCCAATCGCCCTGATAATCCGGTCAAAATCAGCTTCTTCGTGGAATTGGAGATGATCAAGGGTCGAATATCCAACCTGATTGTTGCTTGCCGAGCCAAAATTGATCTCGTCGGCTGATGTGAGATCCGATCGACGGGCTAACTCGTAACGAGTCTCGACCTTGATTCGGTTTTTCCGGGTTTTCTCCAGCTCCGTAGAGCGATTCAGGATGTCTGCTTTCTCCTCAGAGGATAATCCCTCACCCATATCGCCGCTGTAAACGCTCGCCGGTAGGGCACTTACTTGGCTGGGTTCGGGGAGCGTCGGCCTTTCTTTAAGTTGTCCCGAACTGTCTGTATGTACGCCGTCTAATTCCAACGCGGAAAAGGTGCCGTCTGGCAACACTTGAAAAGTGAATTGGCCTACGGACGGCACGTCGAAGAAAAGTCGAAGTGCCGCTCCGGTTTGCACCTGGCGTACTAGCCTCGCGCTCTTGATAGGGTGTCCGAGCTCTCGCCGGAGGTAAACCAGTGCGCGCTTGAGAAGCAATGGGTTTATTTCTGTTTCAGACGCCCGCGGGTGAACAAGGCCAGAGGTGGCCTGTTTTGTACGGGGGGCCCTTAGAGGCGCTCTCTGAGGGATGGGAGTTGTTGGCTGTGATACTTTAACTTGGGGAAGGTGCTGAGAGATCGAAGGCGTTGGCGCAGGGGGTGTCGAGATATTTTTCGAAGCACGGTTTGTAGCACTACCAATTCCGTAGTAGGACAAAATGGAAAGGATGGCTCCGACTGCAAAAGTAGTAACCCGAAGACCCGGATAAATTCGATTGGTCCAGTTCGAAGCGGAACCCAGATTTAGCAAGGTACTGAGGAAAACCGTTTCGAGGACAACGTCGACGGGGTACCAGCCCCACTGCGGGTGCATCTTGGACCAGAACAAAATCAGCGCCCCGGTTTTTGTTACCGCAGAGGTTCCCACTATCCAGTGAGTGCCGACCCGTTTCCCCAAAAAGAAAAAAGCGGCCAGTCCCGTGATGGCTGCAAAACTCAACTCCAGCTGCGAATGACCTAATTCAGGAAGGACCAGGTTCGCAAAAAAGGCAGCGGTCCAAAATCCGAAAGCGGCCAAACGGTACGGGAGAGGAATCTTAAGGTATGCCGTCTTTAAGCTCGCTAAAATTCCGTATACCGAGATTAGCTGAGGCATGCGCATTTTTGTCACCAGGAACGGAAGGAGCGGCCAGACGCTGGCGATTTGAAGATCGTGGAGCGCGCGAGCATGCAAAGGGGGCCCGCTCAGAAACGGCAGGTTTGCAACTGCGATCACAAATGCAGCGAGTGCGATTGTCCTCCAGAAGGCAAATGAACGATCGTTTCCCTTGGAAACCGGGAATTCGGAGATATCGGCAGGCGGGGGTTCCGTCTCAGTAGGAGGAGCGGCGATCTTCGAAGGGGGATCCGTGGCCTTAGGCGAGCTCTCCAAGGTGAGAGGTCCGCGTTGCCTTTCGACTTCAATGAGTTTCGCTGCGTTTTTGCGAAGTGCTTGATCCCCGGCTTCGTTTAAGACGTGGCGAACCCCTTGTCCGTACCCGATGGGATGCGGGGTTTTCGCGGATGTTTCTTTGGCGTGTGCGACCTGTGCTGGATCGTTATTTTTCGCGACTTCTCTAAAATTAATACGTGCTAGTAGGTTTCCACGGTGCTCCTCAATGCTGGGAAGAAGAGTATTAAGAGCTTCCGCCGCGGGATTATCAAGATATGAAGAGAGGGTCCTGAAATCAACTTGTAGAGCCTGGAGCGCTTGAAAAGCCACTTCATTTTCCTTAGAAACAGGACCCTTTCCGCCCAATAAGGAGCCGGCGTTCAAAATCAGTTCGCCAATCCGAGCATAGATATCGTGCAGCCTTTGTTGTTTCCGAATCGCCTCCGAAACGGGGGTGGGTGCTTGCGGTATTGTGCCAACCGACAAACGGGGTGAACCGGCGGTAGATGGACTCGCTTCCGGCGCCTTGACGACTTTGACCTCGGTCGACCAGTCGTCGAGATCCGAATTCGTTGCAGAGGCTTTAATCCAATACTCCGTTCGGTTGTGAGGGTTCCGAAAGATAAAAATGTAGTCGGAGGACAGGTCGTGGGTTTCGGTTGGCTCCGCTGAATCGTAAGTGGCGACCGTCGAACGTGCGTCTTTTGGAAGAAATACCAATTGAGCTGCACCGTTGCCCAAGAGCTCGGCCAGTGCTTTCTCGGCGGCAAGATACGGATCAAAGACGTAAGCATCTGTTTTCGGGTCATAGGCGTGGCCCGCCGGCAAAACGCCGTCTCTGTATATTTTTTCGAGCCAGAGTTCGCGATTCGATTGGGTACGTTGCGACTCGGCGGAATTGGCGGCCAGTTGAGAAGTGACGGGGTTTGTCTGCGGTCCCGTATTTTGAGCGAGCAGACCAATTGCTAGCTGAGCCGTCTGGTTCCTAGCGCGGTCTTTAACCGTTTCCGAAGAGAGTAAACCCTGACCCGCCAATAAAGCGATAAAGGCATAACCGTACACAAACCGAAGCGGGCGAGTGCCTGCCGCTAGACCCTTATCCTCTTGGTGATGCCAAAACTTTACCCAGTGACTTTTAGTTAGGCGCGGCGTTTTTGCTTCTTGGGCCGCCTGGCGAATTTCATCGACGGTGACGTCAAGACCGTTAAGCCGGCTGATGTAGAGTTCGTGGTCGTGATCGGTGATGGTCTCAACCGTGGGAGAGATAACGATATAGGAGATGTTCTTCGCGCGCAGGATTTCAGTGATGGGCGCGGTGTGGAAGCCGCCAGCGACGAGTACGGCAGTGCTGAGGCCCGACGGCCGAGCCCGCCAGACGTCCGGCGAGGCCTCGCCCGCTGTGTGGCGGGGGCCGAGAGGGAGAGATGAAATGATAGGCGACGGCGTGTTGCGAGTGCGATGCTTTTTCGTCGGTGTTTTCTTTGACTCGGCCCTTACTCGTGTTTCCTCGGGCCTCTCCCCAATGAGCGCAAGGGTGTTCTCCACCATCGGTTCATTGCGCAGCATCGCCATGACGTAGTAGTCGATGGAAGACGAGATGAGACGGCGGATGGTGAGGTCATCAAGGGGCCGGGTCGGAGGGTCGGAGGGTGGGCGGGTCGGGGTTACGGCGGTATTTAATGAATACTCCGGACCTCCGTTCCTCCCACCCTCCGATCCAAGCAATGTTTTACAGAGGGCCACAAACTGATTCAAGCGGGGCGCAAAGGCGCGGACTTCGTACTCTGTCGCCTGGAGATCGGATAAACGTTTTAGGAGATCTAGGTCGTGCTGGACTTGGACCAAGTCCTTCTGCTGCTGGGTTTGGGCGATCTCTTTTTCGAGGGCGAAGGCGAATTCTTTGGCTTCATGCTGGATGCGGTCCATTCCCATCGTTTGGCTCGTGTGGAGGTACTCCAGATATTTGGCGAGCTCTGGGGGGGTGGCAAGGAAGAGCTGGTGTTGGTAAATGAGTTCGCGGACGTAAAGGAAATAGGCTTGGGAATCGGTTTGCTTGGCCAGAACCGTGAGGTTCTTTTTTTCTTCGCCCGAGAGGTAGCTTTGGGCGGTTTGAAAGAAAGCGGCGGTGGAAGCGCGGAGAGAGTCAGGGCCGAGGGCCGAGCCCGCCGGACTTCCGGCGAGGCCTCGCCCGCTGTCTGGCGGGGTCCGAGGGCCGAGAGGACCGTTTGAGATAAAAGAAGAGAGCGCAGGGAATTGGGACTTGACGTCAATGGCAGACCCCTCACCGCCCTCCGGGCCGCCTCTCCCTTTGGGAGAGGAATGCTTATTAGAAATTCCTCTCCCTAGGGGAGACATGCGCTTCGGCAATTCCTCATAGCGCGCTAGTCCCGCAGGTCGTATGCGGGAGGACGTTGGTGAGGGGGGAGCATGGCGTTGGATTTGCTGTTGCCACAGAAAACTGACAAATTCCTCTGTCCCGATCTCGCCTTTGTCGAAGGCATCGACCTTTCTCTGAAAGGCCTTAAGTTCACCTTTGTAGATCAACCGGGGGAGGGCGGCGATGTCTGCTTGGATGGCAGACAAGGCCTTTACGAGATGTTCGCGCTCCCCAAAGGTCTTGCGGAAGAGATCGCGGTGGACGGTATAGTACTGCTCGTTTTCCACGCCCACAAGCAAACTCGGGATTCCCCGCTTGATGGCAAAGTATTCGGCACCGGTGATCTCGCCCTCTTTCATCAAGAAGTCGCTCGCGGTCAGTTTCATTTTCTCGTCTGGGAAGAGGGCCATGACGGAAGAGTCGATCGGGCCGGAAGCGCCTTCGACGGCCAAGGCGAACGGCAGGGTCGGAGGGGTGGAGGATCGGAGGGTCGGGGAATTTACCAGTTTTGAAGAAAGAAATTCTAAGATTCCGGAAATGTTCTTCTGGACTCCATAGTGGGCGTGAAGATCCTGAATAAGCACGACCAACGGTTGGCGCTTGGTGGTTTGCGATTGACGGTTGGACTCATTTCGGCTAACCGCTAACTGCGAACTGCTAACGGGGGACGCATTGAAATAATCGACGATCCGCCCTAGTTTCTGCGGGGGAACCAGCCTGATCTGCGGCAGATTGGAGGCGGCCGGAAAGACTGCCGGGGTGATCGCGACGGCTTGCGCCACGTTTCCGGAAGTCCAAATCAGTGCCAGGGAGAGGATGCTGCTGAGAACCATATTGAACATCTCTAGAAGTGTAGCGGAATTGTGTTGCGTGGGTATTTCGGCTGGGTTACGGGAATGTTAAATAAAGGCCTCGTTTGAGCAGAACAAAAGGCCTCTATTTTTGTAGGACTTTAGTGATTCTTTAATGAAGCCACTGATCGAGGGACAAGGCCGAGTGGCGGGGGCGGGCGAATACGAGAAATAGCGAAAGGGCGATCAGGATCAAGTCTGCGAAGATGGTGTGGCGAGGAGACAGCGTTTCCGCTCCGAAACATCCGCAGGAAGCCAGATCGATCCCTCGGGCGAGCGCCGAACCGATCACCGCTGCAAACAGGATGAAGAGTCCCGAGGCCAGAACGGCCGATAGTTTTATGGCAAATCCCATGACTAAAAAGGTACCTACCCACATCTCCATCCAAGGCAACCCATAAGCGACCGGTGTCACAAAGGCGTGGGGAAGCAAATGGTAGGCTTCGATAGCCCCCGCAAATTCAGCGGCCGGCGCTACCGCCTTGAGAAATCCGGCGTAAATCAGAACACCTCCAATGGCAACGCGAAATACGAACGTACACCAAGATAGACTGCGTTCTCCGAGGGGCTCGCGTTCAAAAAAATCTTGACTCTTCAACGGTCTTCCTAGATATTCCCTGGTCTTGCCGCTCACTTTCTGAGCTCCTTCTCGATCGCCCTGGCGCCATCGGTGGCAAAAACGCCTCCCACCAGCCGTTCGTCGCCCACGAAAAACGTGGGAGTAGCGGTCACTTGGCGATCGCGCGCTTCAGCGGCGTCGTGTTCGATAATGGGTATTTTCAAAGGGTCGTTTAAGCAAGTCTGAAAGCGCGCCACATCGATCTTAAGGGGTAACGCGATGGCCAAATAACTGGTTGTCGGATTCTGCAAATCTTTCCAGGCATCTTGGGTGGCGAAAAGTTGGTCTTCGAAGGGCCAAAACTGGTTTTGATCGGCTGCGCACTCCGCCGCCTGCGCGGCAGCCATGGCGTTTTTGTGGATTTTTATCAGTGGGTAATACTTATACATCACTCGGATTTTACCCTGGTAGGTCTGCAATAAATTGTGTACAGTCGTCTGCATCTTTGCACAGCTGGGACATTGAAAATCAGAGTATTCGACAATCGTTACGGGGGCGTGCGGATCTCCCGTTTGGCGGGATTTCGGCGTGGCTAGAATCGGTCCCCAGTGCGTCTGCTTAACGGCATTCACCGCAATCACGGGGAGCATCATGAGAAACAGTGCGACCCAAATTCGTATCACCGTTATATAAAACAAAATTTCATGCAGAGAACCTAATGCCAGTTTATGAACGGCGTTCAGAATCCGAACGGCGTTCAGAATCTGAACGACGTTTAGAACCTGAACGACGTTCGGAACCTGAACGACGTTTATCATTCTGCGGGCCCCTTGCAATCGTATCGACAATGGGCTAAACAAATAGACACCATGATTCCCTCGATCCTAGGTGCCGCTTTGGCCCTCGTCATTTTCTACCTCTTCAGGCGTTTGTCTGACTGCAGCGGCATCCCTGGTGAATTGGAACCCTCCCCGATGCTTCTCATGGCTCCCTGGTTCGCGCTGGGACTCGGTCTCGTTCTGACGTTGATAGCCTGGGGCTGGGAGCGTCGCCAATTTCAGCACGATGACCATCTCAAATTTAATGAAATTGTGACGCGGATCGATTCGGCTATCAGGGAACGAGTGCGAGCCACAGAGGGACTTCTGGACGGGGCGAAGGGTTTTTTTGAGCTAGGAAAAGCGACTTATGCCAGTTGGGAAAACTATGTCCAGCCCAGCCACCTCGAACAACATTTCCCGTGGGTCTACGGCCTTGGCTATGCAGGGTATGTTCCAGGGGAGCAATGGCGCCATTTTTTGTCGACCGCCCGAAAAGAAAACGATTCTTTCCGGCTGTCCCCGCCGGGAACGCGATTTGAATATTTTGTTCTTCAGTTCCTTCAACCTCTAAATCGGAATAGCCGAGCGCTCGGCTTTGACCTCGCCACGGACTTGAACGCACGGAGCGCGGCCGAAAGAGCTCGCGATACGGGCCAGGCGTCTTTGAGCGGACGTCTCGTCCTGCCGGATGACCCGGAGCACATCAATGCCCTTTATCTTCTGCCTGTTTATGCGGCGGACCAACCCCACGAAGCATCGGACGCGCGGAAGGCCGCGATCCGGGGATGGGTCGTCGCCCGCTTTCGCCCTGAGGAAGTCTTCAAGAATTTGCCCGTTCCGCTGATGACGTTAGCGGCTATACAGGTGTTTGACGGCCCTGCGCTCTCCGCCGAATCCATGGTCTTCACGAGCCATGATTCTAAGGGAGAAAAAAGTCTGCACCTATCGCAAAGTCTTGTTCTCCCGTTGTCGATCGGAGGTCGGATCTGGACCGTCCGCTATACCCCCAAAACAGGTTTTGAAGGCGTTTCCGGAGCCTCCAAGGCCGCTTCCGCGGCTGCCGTGGGTGGGATTCTTTCCTTGCTGGCCTTTTGCGTCGTGTGGGGCTTAGTGGCATCTCGTCGTAATGTCTATCGCTTGGCACGTCTCATGACGAAAGACTCCCACCAACGGGAAAAGGCGCTTGCGTCGGGCCCAAACGGAATCGTCATCGCCGACGCCATGCAACCCGAGCATCCGATCACTTTTGTAAATAGCCGATTTGAAAAATTAACGGGATATTCATCCGCGGAAGTTCTGGGCAAAAACTGCCGGCTCCTTCAGGGGACCGATCACGACCAAAAAAATCTTAAAGAAGTGAAAAGGGCTCTCAAAGAACAACGGGAGTGTCATGTTCTCTTGCGAAACTATAAAAAGGATGGAACGCCTTTTTGGAACGATCTGACCCTTTCACCCATAAAAAATGATGTCGGACGGGTGGTCGAGTTCGTGGGAATGGTGCAGGATGTCACCGAGCGTGAGCAACAGCAACGCCGCCTCGTGACCCAGATGGCCATCCTACGGACTCTGGCTGAATCGAGTTCCATGAGTGCCGCTGCCACGGGAATTTTGCAGGCCCTTTGTGAAGGGCAGGATTGGGACTTGGGCGTTTTCTGGCGGTTGGACCCGCGCTCGAAGGTCCTCCGCTTTTTCGAGGTGTGGCGCGCACAAGATATCGATTCCTCCGAGTTTGAATCCTTCAGCCGAGAGACCACCTACCCCAAAGACATGGGACTGCCCGGCCATGTGTGGAGCCGCGGAGAACCCTTTGTCCTCACAGACCTTTCAGCGGACGGTAAATTTCCTGAAGCTTCCTTACTTGCCCGGCAAGGGCTGGTCAGCGCCTGCGGATTCCCGATTGCCAATCGCCGAGGCCTTCAAGGCGTGCTCGTATTTTACGCTCGCAAAATCTGGCCGCTCAGTAAAAATCTTCTCCTCTTGATGGTCGGTACGAGCGCCCAGTTGAGTCACTATATAGAACGTCAGGAAGCGGCGGACCATGCGGAGGATGTATCGATTCTCGAAAAAGGCCTTGCCGATTTCATGGGCGAAGGATTGCTGGCGATGGACCGAGAAGGCACCTGTATTTTCGTGAATGCGGCGGCAACCCGATTGCTGGGATATTCGTCTCAACACCTTTTGGGTCAACCCCTTCACGAGGTGCTGCATTCGAGTCAGATCTTGGAGCATCCCTGCACGCCGGACACCTGTCCAATTGTTCTCTCTCTTCAAAGTACGGAACCGAGTTATTTTGACGAAGATCAATACGTGTGCCGTAGCGACCGGTCCGCCTTGCCGGTGGCCTACACCACTTCTCCTATTATTAAGGAAGAATTGCTCCAAGGTGTGGTGGTTACGTTCAACGACGTGTCCGCGCGACGCGGTCGGCAAGCTAAGGAACAACGCGCTTTAGAAGAGAGCCAGAAGGAAGTGGCCGCGCTCAAGGCATCGCTCGAAAAGCGACCCGCTTCGCTTCCCAGCCATGCTGTAGGCATGAATGGAGGGGGGAAGCCCACTATTCTTCTGGTGGAAGAAGACGAAGCCCTAAGAGAAAAGACTCGGCTTATGCTCGAGGCGAAAGGTTTGAAGGTTTATACAGCCAGCGACGGCGCCCAAGCGCTGGCCCTTTCGGAAAAGCATCCCGGCACGGTCACTCTTTTGATCACAGACGTTTTCTTATCTCAAATGACCGGTAAGGCCTTAGCGCACAAACTGCTGCCCTCTCAACCGAAGCTGAACGTCCTCTATGTGTCCGTTTACGCAGCGAAAGCCATGCTGGATCAGCATGTTCTCGAACCGGGAATGCCGTTTATGCGCAAACCGCTCGAAGCTGCGGCCTTCGGGGCAACGCTTCCGCATCTCATCGCCGTAAATCCAAATTCATAATTAACACTTGCATCAAGCGGTTTTTAATCTAAGACTATAAGAGCCTATGGTATTAGAAGCTGCCAATCGAACCCCCGTTCGAGTTCTTATCATTGAGGAATCGACCGCCGAAGCGGAACGCGTCTTGCGCGAGCTGAGGCGTGGACCCTACGACGTACATTTCGAACGCGTGTCGACCCTTGAGGCCCTGGAAAAAGCTATAAAGACGAGCCCTTGGGACATCGTTCTCGCGGGAGCGGCCGTCAGACAACTGAACGCGCGCGAAGCGATGAATGTGTTGCGTCAGAACGGGAAAGACATACCCCTCGTGGTCGTATCGAGCCAAGCGGCTCACGACAGTTCGATTGACGCGATCAAGTACGGCGCTCG